>CAYZAT010000036.1:0-19530 GCA_964476475.1 uncultured Pirellulales bacterium | reverse complement strand
AGATTTATTTCCACTTGCACTTACGATTCGTCAGGCGATGATCCCCGTGACAATCCGTACAAACCATTTGAGTCGCGCCAGCAGCAAAAAGAGGTTTGTGCTGCTCAGTGTCGATCTTTTCTTTCGTATGACAGCCCATACAAAACGGATTGATCTTCGGCCGGGGATACATGATTTCCGGCGCCGTACCGTTGCCGCCCGAGGCCCAGGATTCGTCGGCGATATGCTCGTCGGATTCGCCGTGACAAGTGGCACAGCCCATACCATGGCGCGCATGGGTGACGGCAATATCCTCCTGCATGTAATTAATATGACAGACAAAACAACGGCTATTGTCTGCCATAGGCTCATCCGATGATAAGGTTTCTGTCTCATCATCCAGCAACAAAAGCGGCTCATCATCCAGAAGCAACGGTTGTTCTTCCTCGGCCGTCTGTTCCGGGGCAGGTTCGCTTTCGGCACGGGTCTTAGATTCCTGGTGGATTCTCTGCTGCTCACAGCCGATCATTATTAAAACTGCTGTGACAAGAATAAGTAAGAGTCGATCGTATCTCATATGTCGGTGCGTTTGCCCTCTCAGACGTATTCCCAATTCTTCAACCACTGATAGTGCCCCGGCAACGAAGCCCAGGCCTGTTTGTTGATCGTATCCAATTCGGCGGTTTCCTTCATGTCGAGCTGACGACGCTCCATCACAGCCTTGGCCACAACATCAACCGCTTCGACGCTGTTCAGGCCGGGAATCGGGATCACCGTTTGGCTGTGTAATATATATCGAAGGGCCAGACGTGCTCGTTTGTCATTTTCTTTTTGATCGCTTCTAAAAAGCGAACCGGCGGCATAGGGCTTGATACCAAAAGCACCCACATCCCGTTTTTTGAGCGCATCGAAAACGCTATCCGTTTGGGCTCTTTTGCTCATCGTCGTAAAAGGAAAACACACACAGTCGATTTGCGGGAAATACTCGATCATGAACTTGATCCAGCGCCGGTCGTGGGTTGAAAAGCCTATGAAGCGGGCCTTGCCTTGCTTCTTCGCTTTCTCTAATGCCTCAACCATCTCGCACGCCGTGTTGAACGTATGTCTTCCGCCCGGCTCAAAACAGGTAATGCGCCACAGGTCGGTGTAATCCTCGCCTGAGGCGGTAAGCACTTCATCCAGGCTTTCCAGAAGTTTCTTGGACGTACGATACTCCGGATTACGCGTTTCTTTGCCGCAATGGGACAACGCCAGATACATCTTATCGCGACGCCCTTTCAAGGCCTTGGCGTCTCGGATCACCTCGCCCTTCGTGCAGGAATCGATATAATTGATTCCAATGTCAATAGCGCGACCGACGATTTCATTGCGTTCTTCCTGGTTGCTTCGCGAATGTCCGCCGAGGCAGACGGCCGAAATCATGAGGTTGGTCTTACCCTGCCGGCAGTATTCCATATTCGGATTGTAATTCCGGATTTTGGATGTGTCGATTGACTTAGCGCCGGCGTCTCCGACACTGAGACCGACGGCCACACCCGCCGCCGCGACGGCTCCGTTTCGCATGAATTGTCGCCGAGTAACGTTTTGATCTTCCATCGTACGTCTCCTTTCACAGTTGTTCAGGACTTGGGAAGAGGTTCATTGCTTTTCAACTGAAAAATGACCATAATTTCATCGTCCGAAAGAGGACGATCGTAAATGCGCACATCGTCGAGAAGGCCGATGAACTGCCGGCCTATTCTCACGTCAATGTCCTCGCCGGTATCGACGGGCCAGAGATCCAAAAGACCGATGTCGTGAATTTCCGCCGGCTTGCCGTCTTTGTAGAGCTTGACGTCGTCGTGCAAGTTGGGCAACTCGGCCTCATGCACAACCACGGCAACGTGATGCCATTTATCATCGTCCGTTTTATCGTTCATGTAGAGGTATCCGCCGCTCGGTGTGACGCCGATGCGTCCTCTCATGTGACGATAGAACCACATCTTACCGAAATCGTCCTCGCCCCAGGCAATAATTTCGCCCCGGTCTTCCTCAGTCTTGATCCAGGCGGTGATCGTTCGCGGTTTGGTACCCGTGATCCCTTTATAGTTCTTTATCTCGACATAGTCCTTGCCGGACAGTTTCAAAGCCTTGCCAATCCGACCTTTGGCCGAATGCCTGTCAAACGATAGATTACCCGTTAGCGTACCTTGTCGATGGTGTGGCGAAGAATCGACGGCAGCCTTTCCCGCCGTTTCGTCGAATTTCCACCAGCCGACCAGGTTCGGATCGTTATCCAGTGTTCTCTCTTTGTCCTCGGCTGCCTTTAAATGAATGGCAATCGTGCAAAGCAAACAAGCAATGAGCAATGAACAACCTGTTTTATTATTCATGGTATCACTCCAAATGTAACTTTGCGATCTTGAAGGGTCGCAGCCTCAAGCATAGCTTTGGGATGGCTTTTCCCCTACCGTACCTATCCCTACGAGATGAGGATACCACCCATTCTGTATGGACGCATGCTTAATGGATTATCTCCTTACTTGTCCTTCTCTACAGATCGGGCCACTCGGAAACCAATAAATTCCATCTGAGGCAGCCACCACATGCTCTTCGGGATCTGAGGATCGCCCGACCGCCACCACGGTTCCTCGAAGGATCGTGCCGCACAGCGCAGGTCTCCTACCGGGCAGCTATAATCGCCGCCGCGAGCGACGTGGACTTTCCCTTCCTTGGGCCCCTTCGGATTGACCGCCGGCGTTTGCCGGGCGGCTTCTTTGTAAGCGGTGGGGCTGTAGAAATCATACACCCACTCTCGGACGTTGCCGAACATATCGTAAAGCCCCCAGGCATTGGGCTTTTTCTTGCCCACTTCCGACGTCTCGAAATCGGCGGTGTCCTCATACCATGCGACATCCTTCATCGAGTCCGGTTTATCTGTAATCCCGAAGGCGCACGTCGAGCCGGCCCGGCAGGCGTATTCCCATTCCGCCTCCGTGGGCAGACGATAGGTCTTACCCGTTTTCTTCGAGAGCCATTGACAGAAATTCATCGCATTATGCCAGGTCATGCCCATCGCCGGGTGCTTTTCCCCATAGCCCATGGTCATGTCGCCATAGACGGGCGTCGGGCCGGAGACGGCATCCACGTCTTGCGATTCTTTCGCTTTCTTTTCTTCCTCTATGCTGATGAAATCTTTCTTGGCCGTGACCGTTTCCTGATAATAGGCCATGAAAAGCTCAATCGTGACTTCCTTCGGACAGAGATAGAATTCATCCAGGCGAACGTTAAACTGCGGGCCTTCATCCTCTTTGCGACCGGTTTCGCTTTTGGGACTGCCCATTGTGAAAGTCCCGCCGGGAATCAGAACCATCTCGAAAGAAATCTTTTCATTTGCTTTTGTCGTGACGGTTTCGGCGTACTTCTTCGAGGGGGCCGCTTGAACGGTCGCGCTCGCGAGAATCCCAAAACAAACCAGCGACATAGCGATACATATCAATTTACGACTCATAATCATGTTCAGTCTCCTCAAATCATCTTTGTATAACCAGGTTTTGGCACAGGATAGCTGCCATCCGGCCCCGCCGTCACCGGCGGCGCCATATGATCGTGACACTCTTCCGCCCTGGGCGGATAGTAGAAATCGGATTGGTAAATTTGTTTCCAGGTCACTTCCTTGCCGGTATAACACGAGATTTGTCCCATGACGGTGACCATTGTGCTCCGCGTCATATAATGACCGTTGTTGACCGGCTCGCCGGAACGGATCGCCTTGAAAAGCACATCATGCTCGATCTGATAGGGATTGCATCGCCCCTCCCATCGCCAGTTGTTTTCGCCCCAGATCTGGCAACGGGTAATCGAGGCTTTGCCTTTGCTGCCGAGCACGATGCTGGACGAATCGTTGTAACAACCTTTCGTCGTCCGGCAGAAGGCGTAGATGCGCACGCCGCTTGCGAGTTCATAAATCACCGAATGGTGATCGAACACATCGCCATAGATCGGCTGGGTCATTGAAGATCGCCCGCCCAAACCGTGGCATTGGGTCGGAACGTCTTCATGCAAAACCCACCGGGCGCGATCCAGGTTGTGGACCAGCGACTGGGGCACGTCGTCTCCCGACAGCCAGCGGAAATGATACTGCGTGCTGCATTGCCACTGGAGTTCCGACAAACCGGACTGGCGCTCGATGATCACATAGGGCGCCCGGAGGAAATTCTCCTCAATCGCCACAACATCGCCGATGGCGCCATCGTGAATTCGTTTCACGGTTTCGGCGTACCCCTCGTGGTAGCGACTGTGGAGACCGGAAACAAGACATAGTCCTTTTTGCTTCGCCAGATCGGCGGCCTTTTGTATGCACTTAACGCCGGCCGGATCTATGCCGTGAGGTTTCTCCACGAATACGTGCTTTCCGGCCTTAATCGCCGTCATCGCATGAAGCGGGTGGAACTTCGCCGCATTGGCAATGACAACAACGTCCGACGCTGCGATGACGTGTTTGTAGCCGTCAAAGCCGGCGAAGCAATGATCGTCATCCACCATCACCTGATCGCCTTTTTGTTCCTTGAGAACCCGGCGTTTATTCTTCACGCGATCCATGAAGATATCGCACATGGCCACCAGCCGCGCGCCGGGATCTGCCGTGAGCGCCTGGGCGGCGGCGCCCGTGTTGCGCCCGCCGCAGCCGATCATACCGACGCGAAGGATATCGCTGCCCGAGGCAAACACGCGGGGACTGATGCCCAGTGTAGCCGCAGAGGCCGCGACGGTCGATGCCTTCAGGAAATCACGTCGCGTCGTGCCCGGCTCTTTCTCTACCTTGTTTGAGCGTGCCATACTCTCTCCTTTCCGCTGTTTTTTGTTATGCGAATTCTTTGTATTCCCGGTTCTTGAGGATACCCGGTTGCGGAACGGGATACTTGCCCTCGGAATCGCTTCGCAACGGTGCGGCTGAATCCGTCGTGAACTTATCCGCATTGGGAGCAAACTCATGTTCGCAGTTGAGAGCCTCCTCGAACGTAATCACCTGCCCGGTATGAGCGGCCATCCGGCCCATCGTGCTCACCAGGCTGGATTCGGCGCCGCGGGCCGCTTCGTTGTACGGTGTATTGCGGCGGATAGCATCCATCAGATCGTCCCATTCGAGCTGGTACGGACTTGGCTCGGGCTGCGGGAATCTCCAGATCAGGTTCTCACTGGTCATATTATGACCTTTGTAGGTGCGAACCTTGCCGGGCGTATGGCTCGATGTGGAGACGACGGCTGAACCTTTTGTGCCGTGTACAAAACTGCAGAACCCCCCCTTGCAGCCGGACATTGCCCGGCCATCGTAGAAGAGCTTCGTCCCATCCGGATAGGTGTACTCGACCGCGTAAGTGTCTAAGTTCTGGTCAACATTGTTGCCGCGGTAATGCCGGCCGCCCAGGGCTTGGGCTTCGACCGGCCAGGCACCTTTCATCCAGGATAACTCGTCGATTTGGTGAATGTAGAAATCGCTGTACATCCCGCCGCTGGCCCAAAGGAAACTGTGGAACCGACGGATCTGATACATAAGTTCACTCATACCACTGGGTTTGGGGCCTGTAGAGCACGCGCCGCCCCCCATTCGGTAGCCTCTCATCGCGACAATATCACCGATCTCGCCGGACCTGATTCGTTCCAGCAGTTGCTTGCGGCCCTTACAATGCCGGACCATCAATCCCACACCGACCTTGAGGTTCTTCTTGTCGGCTTCCTTGGCGAGCTTGAGCATCCGACGCGTGGTCGGACCATCTACGGTCACGGGCTTTTCCATAAAGACATTAAGGCCCTTTTGGATCGCATAGGTAAAATGGACCCAGCGAAATGCCGGCGGCGTTGCAAAAATAGCCACATCTCCCGGATCGAGACAATCCATGGCTTTCTTGTAGCCGTCGAATCCCATGAACTTCCGATCCTCAGGCACGTCTATTTTTTCAGCGCGCCCTCTCATCAAGTTTTTATAGCTTCGGGATAGCTTATCCTCGAAAACGTCCGCCATAGCGACGAGTTTAGTCGGTCCGCTCTTGGTGGACAGGGCTTGCGAGGCGGCGCCCGTACCCCGACCGCCGCAACCGATTAGGGCGATTTTGATTGTATCATTGGATCCGGCGTAGATGCGCGGTGCGATCCCCGCCATCACGGCCGACGCTGCCGCGAGGCGACCGGTGTTTTTCAGGAATTCACGACGCGATGTGCCCACCTCTCTTCCCAATACGTTCGAATCAGTCATAATGTCTCCTTTTTCGGTGTGTCATATAATCGAGTAGTTCATTTCATCTGTCCAGAAACAGTAAAAATTCATCATACATTAGAGGCGCATTATATCCGATCGTACGTTCGGATTCAACTGCTGTTTCCGGGATGCTGAAGAGGAGATTAGATGGCTTGGGATCGTTGAAAATATTAGGGTGGCAGCCTCAAAGCCGAAGGCTTTGGGGATGGTGTAAAGGCTATCCCCAAGCTCCGCTTGAGGCTGCCACCCAATTTAGACAATTCATAGATTCATTTGTGTTAAACGACTACGCAAAGTCTCTGTATTCACGATCTTTAACAATACCCGGTTGCGGAACGGGATATCTGCCTTTGGAATCGGATTTCAGCGGTGCGTCAGAATCCATCGTCAGCTTATCTATACCCGGCGCCATTTCATGTTCGCAGTTAAGAATCTGGTCGTAAGTGATGACCTGGCCGGTGTGCGCCGCCATACGCCCCATCGAGGAGATGAGGCTGACGGTCACGCCCCGATCCACTTCGTTGTAAGGTTGATCGTCCCTGATGGCGTCCATCAGATCATCCCATTCGTTCTGGTACCAGGAGCGTTGATCGCGTGGCACTTTGGATTCCCAAACGATTTGGGATCGATCCGGCGTCTGACCTTTGAAGATCGTCGAAGGTCCGCCGCAATCGCCGTTTTTGGACGCGATGGCGCTGCCTTTCGTACCGTGGATGTAGCTCGAAAAGTTGCTATAGCAACCATTTATACAACGTCCATCGAAGAAGATCTTCGTCCCATCGGTGAAGGTGTATTCCACCGAGTACGTATCGAAATTCTGATCGACGTATTCGATGCCTTCGGGGCTCTTTCTATAATGCCGCCCACCCAACGCCTGGGCTTGGACGGGCCAGGAATTCTTCATCCAGGACAGGTGGTCAACGATGTGGATGTAGAAATCGCTGAAGTTGCCGCCGCTGGCCCAGATGAAACTGTGGAATCGCTGAATCTGGTATAATAATTCACTGATGCCCGCCGGCTTGGGCTCCGAGCGAAATTTCCCGGCCGGACCATGCATCCGGTAACCGCGTTCCAGGATGACCTCGCCGATCTCGCCGTCGTGAACGCGCTTGGCCAGTTCCTGCAGGTGACGGGCGTGTCGGGAGTTCAGGCCCACGCCCACCTTGAGGTTTTTGGCTTTGGCTTTTTCGTTGATTTTAAACATGCGCCGGCTGCCCGGTCCGTCCACGGTGACGGGTTTTTCCATGAAGACATTCAGCCCCTTTTCGACCGCGTATGTGTAATGGACCCAGCGAAACGCCGGTGGCGTAGTCAGGATCACGATGTCTCCCGGCTTGAGGCAATCCATCGCCTTCTTATAGCCGTCGAAGCCGATGAACCGTTGATCTTCGGGCACCTGCACCTGATCGCCATGTCTTTGTTTTAGACTCCGGTAACTATTGGCGAGGCGATTTTCAAAGACGTCGGCCATCGCGACGAGTTTCGTAGGTCCCCTCTTGACGGACATGGCGTTTGAGGCCGCACCGGTCCCCCGGCCTCCGCAACCGACAAACGCCAGATTGATCGTACTGCTGCTTCCTGCGTAGAGGCTCGGGGCAATCCCGGCGGCGACCACCGATGAAGCGGCGATCCGCCCGGTATTCTGCAAAAATTCACGACGTGATGTGTTTCGGATGGTTTCGCTCATAATGAGTCTTCTCCTAATGATTTAGTGTGGTTCTTAAGTTTCATAGCCACTCCATTATCTCTGGAATAACGGAATTGACAAGCGTTCTTTCTATGGCACAATTCGTTTTTAAGGTCTGCTTTTCTTATAGATCCTGACGTAGTCGATGTAATACTTTTGTGGGAAGATCGTGTCGTCGATCCCTTTTTGTCCGCCCCAGGTGCCGCCGATGGCCGCGTTCAATATCAGATAATGCGGTTTATCGTAGGGCCAGACATCATTGCCCGTTCCTTCATTTTTGAAGGTGAAATACTGTCGATCATCCAGGAAAAAGTCGATCCGGTCCTCATACCATTCGATCGCATAGACATGATAGTGTTCGTAGGGCTTCCTGGCTTTAATCTTGGAGCCTTTATTGGTTCCTTTCATATGATTATACGCTTTGGTATGCACGTTCGCGTGGATTGTGCCAGGATCGAAACCGACGTTTTCCATAATATCGATCTCGCCACAGGTGGGCCAGCCCACTTCACGTATGTTCGTTCCTAACATCCAGATAGCTGGCCACATTCCCTTTCCGGTTGGAAGCTTTGCACGCACCTCGACCCGGCCATACAGCCATTCCGCTTTGCCCTTTGTATGCAAACTTGCCGATGTATAGTCCCCTTTCTCGTACTTCTCCTTCCGTGACTCGATAATCAGCACGCCGTTTCCGACGCGCGCGTTGTCCGAACGCGCTTTTGTATAGTATTGCCTCTCACGATTGCGAATAAAACCGACTTCATAGCTCCATTTACTCTCGTCCGGCAATCCCTCCTTATCGAATTCATCCGCCCAGACTAATTCCCATCCTTCAGAAACATTAGCGTCATTGCCATATACGATGCCACAGCCTGAAGAATAGAACAAAGCCAATACCACCGCTAAAGCGATCGGATAAATTGTATGTTTGATTGTCATTTCATTTCCCTTTCGTTTCCTTTACAATCGGCAGCGGTTTGTCATTTAAAATCTCTTTGAAACGCTTCTTGGCCGCAAGCACTTCCGGGTCGGTCGAATTGCTTACATCTTTATATCCCGTGCCATCCCGGCTCTCGCCACAGTCGTAGAAGCGCCCCGGATGTCCCGGGCCGTTGTCTTCGAGCAGCCATCGTCTCGTTCGCAAGATTTGCCGGTCGCCGAGATAGCTGTAAATCCATTCCCGCGTCGGGCCTTTCTCTCCTCTAAGCAAAGGCGCAAAGCTTTGCCCGTCGATAATATGTCCCCTGGGTAACCTTGCCCCGGCGAAGTCCACCAACGTCGGCATTATATCCGACAAATCCACCAATTCGTCGCTTGGTTCCGACGGTTTAACAATACCCGGACAATTGGCGATCATCGGCACGCGCGCTCCAAGTTCGGTTGGCCGCCCCTTGCCCTGTCCACCGGTTCCATTATCTCCCGTAAATAATATGACCGTGTTCTTACGAAGGCTGTGCGTATCCAGCACCTCTACGATCCGCCCAACGAGTTTATCCATATATTCGACGTTCGCTTTGAAATTTTTATTGCGCTCATTTTTGAATTTTTCATCCTCCGATTTCACTGTATCCGGCGTTACATAAAACGGGCCGTGCGTCAGACACATCGGATAATATACGAAAAACGGTTTCTTTTGATGCCGCTTGATAAAATCAATGATGAAATCGGTAAATATATCGGGACCGTAATCATCCGGTTTCGTCGGCAAATATTTACCATTCTTTACGATTGACGGATGCCAATAGCGTGAAGTTTTATTACCTCTTTTACCCTCCCAGCCCCCGGTATGCTTAACGCCCGGCGGAAGATTGTGTTTATAGGCCCACATGCAATATTCGTCGAATCCACATTCACGGACAAGCGTCGGAATTTCGCCCGTAAGCTGCCATTTTCCTGAATGAGCGGTTGCGTAGCCCCTTTTCTTGAGTACCTGGGCGAATGTGAGATGTCTGGCGATATCATCCTCCGGCGAGCCGGCCACCGGCCCGCCCCGACGGCCCGGAAATTGATAGACCTTATTGTGATGGCCGTATTGGCCTGTCATGATCTCAAAGCGCGTCGGATGACAGATAGGCGTTGAGTAGCATGTCTTGAATTGCATACCTGTTTCCGCCAGGCGATCCAGATGCGGCGTATGGTGTTCTTTGTTGCCGTAACAGCTCAATTCCTTCCCGCCAAGGTCGTCGGCCATGATAACAATAAGATTCGGCAACCGGGTACTTGATCCGGCCAGTGACCCCGATTGATCGAATAGTATTCCCGCCGCTACCAATCCGGTTGCTTTTAAGAATTGCCTTCGTTGCATTACATCCACCTTTCAAATACTGGATTCCATCCTGTCCAAAGTGAAAATCTCAGATGTCGATATGTTAGGAAAGAATTCCGAAAAAGTCAAGCCTATACGGATAGTCTGAGCATGTTTCGCTATGTACTAATGGAGACTCTTCAAGTATGCTAAGTGTCGCGGGCATCTTGCACGCGACTCGAGGGTGGGGCGCCCTCGACACAAATGCGTCCCAAGCCAGTGGAGTATAGTTTTATGGCTCGAAAGAAGAAAATCGATGATCATACGCTGGATGTCCTTGAATTCGGGCAGGTACGGAGTATCCTGGCCTCCTTTGCCAGCAGTCCATTGGGTCGAGACGCCGCCGAGGCGGTGTATCCTTCTTTGGACGCCGATTGGATCACCAGGAGACTCGCCGAAACCACGGAACTCAAACGTCTGCTGGAGCACGGGACTCGGATGCCCCTGGCCGGCCTGAGAGATATTCGTACCGTCCTTGAACACTATGGCAAGAAGCAAACGGTCTTCGAGCCCGGTCAATTGCTGGAAATCAGCGACACGCTCAGAGCGGGAGGACACCTGAAATTATTCCTTGGCGAGTTGACGCCGTCGGATTTTGGCCATCTTCGCCGGATGGCCGACAAGCTGAAAAATTTCGATCATATCGTCGATGAGGTCAATCGATGTATTGACGGCGACGGGAACGTCCGGGATGACGCATCGGAAAAGCTTAGGGAAATCAGGCATCAAATCGCTCAACTCAACAAGCGAATCCAAAAGGGATTCGCCGGCATCGTCGCCAGGACAGAGATGCGAAGGGCCGTTGAGAACGACAGGCTCATGATGCGCCATGGCCGGCCGGTCATCGCGATCAAGGCGAACTATCGCCATTGCCTTCACGGGACCGTGCTGGATCGCTCGAATAGCGGGGCCACACTGTTTATCGAGCCGGATGAGCTGGTTGAGTCCAGCAACGAGCTTGAAGAAGCGGTTTACGACGAGAGAAAAGAAGTAAACCGACTATTGCGTGAGCTGACGAAGGCGATTGTCCGGGAACGAAAAGACATTTTGGCAAATGTAAAAACACTCAGCCTGATCGACCTGACGTACGCAAAAGCTCGATTCAGCCTGGACTATCACATGGCGGCGCCCACGTTGATATTCGAAGGTTACCTGAACCTTCAACGGGCGAGACATCCGCTTCTTCTGTGGTGGATCAGCCAACAAGAAAATAGTAACGTTACCGAGATCATCGAGGACATCGTGCCGATTGATGTTCGGCTCGGGGATGATTTCGACTTGTTGCTTGTAACAGGCCCAAATGCCGGGGGCAAAACCGTGATGCTCAAGACGACGGGGCTGCTGGTTCTTATGGCACAAAGCGGCATGCATATTCCGGCAAGGGCGGATTCCACAATCCCCGTCTATCGGCAGGTGTTTGCCGATATCGGCGACGAACAGAGCATCCAGCAAAGTCTCAGCACGTTTTCCGCCCATATGCAGCAAATCGTACGGATTCTGAACAGGACGAGCAAGGGGACGTTGATTCTGTTGGACGAGCTCGGCGCCGGCACCGATCCCACGGAAGGCGCGGCGCTGGCCGTCGCCCTGCTGGACAAGATGCTGGCCAAAGGAGGACAAATCATCGCCACGAGCCATCTGGGCCAATTGAAAGTTTATGCTTATTCGACGCCCCGCACCCAGAATGCTTCGGTTCAGTTTGATCTTGAGACACTCGCTCCGACGTATCGGCTGTTATTGGGAACCCCGGGCAGCAGTAATGCATTGGCGATCGCCGGGCGTCTGGGTATCCCGAAGGCTGTTGTCGGTAAGGCGAAATTATTATTAGAACAACAATCCGACGGCAGCACGGAATTAATTAACCAGGTGCAAATGACCCGAGAAGCAGCGGAGCGCAATCGGCTGGAAACCCAACAGGCACTTGAAGAGGCGAAACACGAAAAGCAACGGGCGTCGGAAGAACTGGACCGCGTCCAGGAGGAAGGACGGCGACTGAAGAACCAGGCGGATGAAGAAATTGAAAACTCCATGCGTCAAATCCGCCAGGTGCTGAATGAGTTTACCGCCCGGATGCAAAACGCCCCAACAACATGGAAAGGTCATGCGGATGAGCTTGCCGAGAAGGTCTCTGCTTTATCGGCTCGTACACCGCTGGCTGTTCGACAGGCCAGATTTGTGGAAGCACTTCAATCCGGAGATAGCGTGCATGTGATATCCTTCAAACGTGAGGCGATTGTTCATCGCATCCGCCGAAAACGTCGTAGGGTCGTGCTATTAGTGGAAGGCAAGCAGTTGGAAGTCGCATTTGACGATATCAGTAAGCCTTATAGGGTCAAATGAGAAGATTAGGGCGTAGAATTTCGGAATCTCGGCACAGCAGAACTAGGCCGACAGGATTGTCAAATGCCCGAACTCGCCTGAAATCCAGTCCATAACCTCATATCCAGATCATCAGATCATTTATATATCGAGGTTCACCTCGTTAAATTTATTCTCTTGAGAAATTCAGAAAAACCTTGCACATATTCCATGAGCATGATATTCGTTGTGTATGGATGGAGGTGTGAAGAGTCGCCAACGTATCGCGTATCTTCCCACCCGCAAAGGACGTACCTAACGTTTTGTTTGTACAAAGGGAATTGTATGGTCGCTTTCAGGGAAGAGAGCCACGCTGGAAAACGAAACCGGTATTCCAGCCAAGGGTACATGGGGTATTTGCATGCAAGTATGCGTCCCCCAAGCTATCTCTTTCTTGCTCATCCCGAATTCCCGCGGACTTTACTATGTTCACCTGTTAATGGAGGAGCAGAAACATGGCAAGAAGAAAAACCAAGACCGCGCGCCCGCTCATCGCCTACGCCGGACAAGACCAGCTCGTTTATGCGCGCTATAACGGAACGGCTACCGTAACGCTCGATGGCTCGGGCTCGAACGGCTCCAAAGCGCATCGACTCACGTACACGTGGTATCTGGGGGGCTCGCCCATTGCGATGGGGATGCATCCCACCCTCAAGCTCATTTCGGGAGAGCACACGATCTCATTAGTCGTCAGTAATGCACGGCAAGAATCCGAGCCGAGCCACGTCGTTGTTACCGTCAAGGAGCCTTTGGAAGTGGAGTGCAAGATACATCCACCGAGCAAGAACTTCTTTATGAACGATCCGGAGATTATGGCGACCCTTTATTTGCCTCCGGGGATGACAACGGACCAAATTAGTACAGACGAGCCACTCCGTCTCTATCCCGGCGGAGCCGAGGTGAAGCACCAATATGATATCCAGTGGCGACGGCAAAAAACATCACGTGCGAATATCTTTGTTTTCTTTCACAAGGATATGTTGAAACACATCTCTCCGGACGGCTCCGCAGAAGCGGCCATCGCAGGTCAACTGAAAACGGGGCAGTCTTTTTATGGCATCGATACCGTTCAAGTCGTAGATCGAAACCAGAAAGTGATTTCTTCTCTGATGTGACCACGATGGTCTTATCGCTCGTGCTCGGTACGTGGAAACGCTGTTAAGCTCAGTCGTGCAGGATATATCTTGGCAAACCTCTGATTCCGTCGCATCGAGAACATTCTCTGGACAGAATGCACTGACATCCGATAGAGTGGATTTCGGCTCAAGGCAAGATTGATCGGTTAATTGGAGAATGCACAATGCACAAGCCTTTCATCCCGAATGTCGTGGTCATAATAGTCATATCTCTGTTCACCAGCGGTGCCGTGGCCCAGTCTTATCACCTGGCCTTTTCGACCTTCTTCGGCGGTCGTGCCGGCGATGGCATTCGTGATGTGGAAGTTGATGACTCTGGCAATATCTATGTAGCCGGGACAACCCGCTCGCCGGATTTCCCTACGACGCGCGACGCTTATGACCGGCACGTGGACGTAAGCCTGGGAACCACGCGATGGGGATACAATTCTGAAATCTTCGTCGCCCGGTTCGGCCCCACGGGACATCTGATCTGGTCAACCGTCATCGGCGGCCCGAATTCGGAAGAGGCGTACGGTCTCGAAATCGATAGCCAAGGTTATGTCGTCGTCCACGGACGGGGCGCCCCCGGCTCACCGATTACATCAGGTGTCTATCAGGAACAATTCAAAGGTTGTGGCGGCGGCGACCCGGGCAATCCCCATAATACGGCCCAAAATGCCTATATCTGCAAACTCTCTCCCGACGGTTCCTCGCTCGTATGGGCGAGTTTCTTCGGTATTGACCATTTGCACCGCGACTTGGCACTGGATAAGAATGACGACATTTACGTGACCTGGGGTGTTCGTCCGACAGAGAACGATCCGACCCATTGGAATTCCTGGATGGATCCTTCCTGGAACGCCAATGCCTTTCAGCCCAATCCCCTGGGGGGAACGGATTGCGGCGTGGCCAAAATCACTTCCGACGGCAGCCGGGTCATCTGGACCACCTATCTCGGAGGTTCCGATTATGATTCAATCGAAGCGTCCATTGATGTGGATGCCGAGGGATTTGTCTATGTGGGACTGCAAACGAGGTCCGGGGATATTCCGACGACGCCCGGTGCCCATGACCGGACGCATAATGGGGGCGTGGATTGGTATGTGGCGAAGCTTCAGCCGGATGGGTCGGACATCGTGTACGGAACGTATATTGGCGATGAGGGCAATAACTGGCTGAACACCCACAATCTGGTTGTGGACAACGAAGGAAATTGCTATTCATCGACCTGTGCTTTCAGCTCAGCTTTTCCCACAACGCGAGGGGCTGTCCAAAGAACATACGGCGGGGGCCATGTCGATTGGGGAATCGTAAAGCTATCACCCACGGGCGCCCTTCTGGCCGGGACGCTGCTTGGGGGAAGTGGCGGCGATAATTCGGACGGCATCCGTATCGACCCCCAGGGAAACCTTGTTTTGTTCGGGCAAACCAACTCTGCCGATTTCCCCACGTCAATCGATGCCTATCAGGCAATGAAAGGCGCAAAAGACGATGCGATTATCGTCAAGCTGAGTCCCAATCTCGACCGGCTTATCTATAGCACGCTTCTGGGCGGTAGCGGCAACGACGCCGGCAGAGCCGGTTGCGTGAGTGTCGAGGGCAGCCTGATTGTAGCGGGATCGTCTTCGGGAGAGAATTGGCCGACGAAAAACGCCTTGCAAGACGTATGCAAAGGTCCCGGGGACGCCATCATTGCCAAATTATCTCCTTACTGAACTTTTGCAAAACTCTTATCCTTAGTCAGTTATACCTTCTACTGGCCAATCAAATTGAACATGATGACCAGTTGTTGTGCATTTTCCAACGTAGTTGATTGCACGCTTGGAAAAATATGGAATACTCACGGGCCAGATGCGAACGATCCGGAAGGATCAGGATGGAACGGGCTTCCCGGATGTCTATTGGCCTGCGATCGGGAACCGGGCCGGGCGATACGGATCAGAGTCAACGAACCGATGGTGCGTCTCATCGCATTTCATAACAACATTTGGTTGTCGGAATTGCGCGTCTCTCCCACACTGGTGACATAGATGCCGGACCGGTCTTTGATGGGGCATTTATTTTGGCAAATCCCGCAGCCCACGCACAGTTCGGGAGCGACGTGGGGCTGTTGCACGAGAACTTTCTGTCCCGACGCATTTGTCACCTCGACATCCTCCACCCAAATCGCCTTTTCCGGTGTCGGACAGTGCTCCTCGCATACGATGCAGGGTCGAGCGGAGGCATAAGGAAGACAACGGTTCTTATCCACGAAGGACTGACCGATCTTGATCTTTTGTTTTTCTTCCAAAGATAATCCCCGGATCGCATCCGTCGGGCAGACCTGGCCGCAGAGTGTGCAATCAAACTCACAGTAGCCGACATCCATATTCAGCACGGGCGACCACAGCCCTTCGATCCCCGCTTCCAGTCCGGCCGGTTGGATCGCATTTGTGGGGCAGACTTTCATGCACTCGCCGCAGCGAATACAGCGGCTCAGGAACTCCCGTTCAGCCACAGCCCCGGGCGGGCGGATCAGGGCCGGATTAAAAACCTGTCCGGAAGCTTGAGGATGAATTCGAGACAAACAGGCCGCACCCACGCCCAAGGTCCCGGCGGCGACCATATTCCGACGTCCAAGGTTAATCCCCGGACCTTTGCCGGGTTTAAAAAAGTTTGATAACCATCGCCATAGGGTTTTATCTGACCATTTTCTCATGGAGATTCCTTTGACGGCACTGTAAATTCAAACGAGATCGCCTGCTTCGGACAAACCGCCTCACAGTTCCAGCAGAAGAGGCATTCCGCCGGTTTCCACGCTTCGGACTTATCCGAAGGACCATCCGGGTTCGCCCCTGACGGACAGACCGCCACGCAGGCTCGGCAATGCGTGCAGGCCGTCTCATCTTTCTTGAGTCGGACGAGAGGATTTTTGCCTGCCAAACCGAGCAACGCCCCCAGAGGGCAAATGTAGCGGCACCAGAAGCGGTGTCTCCAAAGATTAAGGGCCAGGATACCGACGAAAATGATACCGATCAAAATGCCCCAGAAGTATTGAGGGCGTCCTTCGTCGAGCAGGTGGTTGCGCAACACCTCGTACACCGGCTCCGAGACTTTCGTGACCTTCGCACTTCCGAGGCCGGGATCGTTCTCATACAGCCAGGCAAACAAGGCGTGCGATCCCGAATTAAAAGCCGGGAAAACAGCCGTCGCCAGGGACCGGTAGAGAAGCGAGAAAGGATCGAACCATCCGACGAGATTGAGTCCCGTGAGCGTTCCGGCCAGAAGGCCGATCAGAATCAGGTATTTCCATCGTTGGCGGGGGCTGTAGGTCGCTCTTTTCAATCGTGATGCCATCGAACCGCCCCGCAATCGGGCCATCATCTGATGCAGCGTCCCAAAGGGACATACCCAACCGCAAAACCAACGCCCAAAAAGCACCGAAACGACCAACGTACCCAAAGACAAAAACAAAGCCAATGGAATAGTCGCACCGGCCAGCCACGTCGCGACCAGTAGGAGCGGATCCAAATCGAAAAAAAATGTCACAGGCCCGCCCGGCTGATTGATCGGGTGATACGCCGTCTGCAGGAACAGATAACAAAACAGCAGCAAACAAAGTATCTGGATACAACGACGCAACCAGACGATTCCACTGACTTTCCGAGTGCCTCGCGCCACCGAAACCTCACACTATAGATTCTACCGGGGAGAGTGATTTATAATCCATCGTACCCAGGCCGCGGTTTGCCCCTTCCACGATATGGGCGATGTCTTTCGGCTCCATATCCAGTTGCATCGCGCCGAAGGCGTCGATAGCAACCTGGTCCACGCCAGCCGCCAGCGTATCCTTGCGTTTGACATCCTCCAGGTTGCCGCCGCGCGGGCCGTTGACCGGGAGCACTCGAATGGTATCCATAATTGTCAGCTTAGGCTTCATGAACGCAGCCAGGTCGGGAAGAACGTTTGTGAGATCCTGATGAAACCGGCTCCGGGAGCCGCCACAAATACCCATCAGATTTTTCATTCCCAACGTCGCTCCGGACAACCGATGATGTTTGGCAATCGGAATGTTGATAAAGGTATCGACCTCCATCATGTCGGTGTAGATTTCCCACTCGGTGAGGGCTTTGCCGTTGAGAGCCGTCTTCTTGAATTTCCGCTGGTCGAGCAGAACGACGCGCCCCCCCACTTTCTCCGCGGCCGGTTGAATACGGGAATTGGGATAGGTTCGTTTGCCTTCATTGCAGGGATTATCGCCCACGAACACGTCTTTAGCCCCTGCTTCGAAGCACATCTTGACGACCGTCGCCACGACGTCCGGATTGGTGTTGCCCGCCTGTTCCGGCGTGCGGTCCCAGGCGATGTTCGGTTTGACCCAGACCACGTCGCCCTTCGAGACGAATCGCGACATGCCTCCCAGATTGTCAATGACCCGGCGTGTCAATCGAGTGGCTTCTTCGGCAACCCCCTCGGTCTCCGTCGGGGAGGTGCGGTATTTCGCAATGCTCATCTTAGGGGGCGTTGAGGCTTTCGCGAGTCCCGTGCTGAGCAGACCCGCCTGAAGACCGGCGCCGGCCAGCGCCACTTGTTGTAGAAAAACTCTTCTATTCAGGTCAGTCATAGCGGCTACCTCCATTTATCTCAGGTTTCGTTATCAAAACGCAATAGCACGAACACTGAATGCATTATAGCGAAAGATAAGTAAAATGCAACGTGCAAAGCATTGGACAGCCATCATTATTTGACTTTTTTATACGTTATCGAAACGCCCTCTACGATTATGGTCTGATTTGCTCGAACACCGCTTGCCGCAGCTTCTGAGCCATCGATAAAAGCTATCGCAATGTCAATGAACTCATGGGGACCGAGTCCAAAATGCAATATGGGATCGTCCTGACCTAAATAGCCGTAGTTGCTCTTAGCTTCGCGGAGACCTAACAGAAAACCTTTTCTGACTTTGCCGGCCGGGTAGATTTTCACTTTGGCGCCGAATGCCCCGGCCTGCCCATGGGGTGAAACGAGCTTGACTTTCAGCCAGTGGTTATCTCCACGATAATCATTGCGGACGAGCCAGTTCCGTGAGCGTTTGACTCCAACGGCAAAGTCAAGGTCGCCATCGTTGTCAATGTCGGCGAACGCAACCGCGCGTGGATCATTAATACCGGAGACCGGCACGGCCGGACCAGCCGAAAAAATGCCCGATCCGTCATTGAGGTAAACCTTTTTATCACCTGCGAAGACCAGGTCCAGATCGCCGTCATTGTCCAGATCGGCCGGTCCCGCCATGTATCCGTCAACTTTGGAAAAGCTCCGATCGAAGGCAAACGTGCCGTCACCGATATTCCTGTACAGATGGCCTGCATCATTGGCGTCCACCAGGATCATATCCAGGTCCCCGTCATTATCAATATCCGTCGTTGTGACGCCGCTATAGGCGCGATGCCGGATGCCGATCGAGGAGGGAGAAATCTGAGTGAAACGTGTCAAGCCGCCGTCATTGCGGAGGATATTCAGATCGCCGTCTCGATTACAGGCGATGACGTCGATATCGCCGTCGCCGTCATAATCCGTGTCCGTGGCGCCCTGTCCGGCGGGACAATCATACAATGGACCGGACTGGATCGCAGTGAAATGGAATCCCCCCTTGTTTTCGTAGATCTCATTGCGTTCATCGGGAGCGTCGCCTGAGCCTTTCCAGCCTGAAACGCAAAAGATATCCAGATCGCCGTCTCTGTCGGCATCGAAGCAGATCACACCGCGCGTCTCTTCTCTGCGTTTTTTCATACACAGAGGCGTAACTTCCGTAAACGTGCCGTCTCCATTATTTCGGAAGATGTTGTTGTGATTCGGATAGTCAGGATTATCC
>CAYZAT010000035.1:0-19561 GCA_964476475.1 uncultured Pirellulales bacterium | reverse complement strand
GTTAATACAAAACGAAATCGTTTTTTTTAGCGCTCTACATTAAACGCGCATGTTTAAAAAAGGATTGTTTTACCCAAACGTTTGATAGAACTCTTTCGATAATTACACAGTTTGATTGTTAATTGTTTATGACTCAAAAAACCATTGCTTTGTTCGGGGGGACGTTCGATCCGATTCATCTCGGCCACACCACGGTTGCGGCCGACGCCGCCCGGCGCATTCGCGCAGAAAAAATCATTTTCATCCCGGCAAAACGCTCGCCCTTGAAAGGATTTTTACCCCGGGCCGGCGATGAAGATCGATTGAAAATGATCGCGCTTGCCATCGCCGAAGAAGAGATGTTTGAGGTGAGTGATTACGAACTGAATAAACCGGCGCCGAGTTACACGTTGGAAACCGTCGAGAAATTTCGGAAAGACTACGGCGAGGAAACGTCCATTCACTGGCTGGTGGGCGCCGACGGTATTGATGATTTAATCTATTGGCATAAGATCATCGAATTGATCGACGCCTGCCATCTGACGACGATGTATAGAGCCGGCTGCGCGCCTCCGAATTTTGAAAAATTCGAGGAGATTTGGGGTCGGCAACGCGTGGAAAAACTCCAGCGAAACGTCGTGCAAACTCCCTTGATCGACGCCAGCAGCACGGAAATACGAAAACGATTGGCGACCGGCCAGGATGCCTCAAACATGCTCCACAGGGCCGTTTACGGCTATATACGGGAACATGGCCTCTATCAGCCGGACGATAAACACGACCATCGATAGAGTTCGCCCGGTCTTTATGCCCTGCTCTTTTCAACCGACGCGAGGAGCCAATCGTACCAGTCGGACATGCCGGCGCCGGTCTTGGCGGAGATGGGAAAAATCTCGATGGTTTGGTTGAGTCTTCGGGCGTCGGATGTCGCTCGTTCCATGTCGAATTCGACGTGCCCTCCGTCCAACAGATCGATCTTATTGATGAGCAGCGCCTTGGACTTGGCAAAGATGGCGGGATACTTGACCGGCTTGTCGTCGCCTTCCGCGACGGAGAGTACGACGATCTTACCGCTTTCCCCAAGCTCGAACGCCGAGGGACACACCAGGTTGCCGACGTTCTCGATTAGAATTAAATCCAGGCTCGCGATCGGCAACTGTTTGAGCGCGGCGCCCACCTGGGTCGCCGACAAATGACACGCGCCTTCGGTATTGATTTGAACGGCCGGGGCGCCGGTCGCTTTGATCCGTTCGGCGTCGAGATCGGTTTGAAGATCGCCTTCAATAACACCTACTTTTATTTTATCTTTCAGGTCATTAATCATCCGGGTGAGAATGGTCGTCTTGCCGGAACCGGGAGATGAGATCATATTCAAACATAACTTTTTTTGCTCGGCGAAAAACATGATATTGTCGAGCGCATATTTCTCATTTTCGCTGAGAATTTTTTTTTCAATATTTATTTTTTTCATAGCGCTAATCCGTCTGAAAACTTATTTGTTCTATGATCAAAGGAGCATCGGGCAATAGTTCAAATGCGCCGATTTTGCATGACGGACACTCAGGATCGGAAAGTTTCACAACGAATTCCTCGCCGCAATCCTTGCATCGCGCGCGAATCGGCTTGTGCTCGATGTGGAGTTGCACCCCTTCACACGATGTGTCTTTCGTCACCGCTTCGAAGGCGAAGCGAAGCACCTCATCGTTAACGGGATTGAGCGTTCCACAACTGATTTTCGCGCTCACCGGTTTGGCGTGATGCTTGTCCGCTTCCTCCATAATGATTTCCATCAGGCTCTGGGCCACCATCGTTTCATGCATCAGCATATCCTCGGCAGCGCGCGCCCGTACGGCATCTGAACGATTCGCTTGCCCCCGATCCGTGTTTCTATTTCCACTAAGGGCACATCGCGAGTCTCGACAATTTGACCGATGATCACAGCTTCTCGGCCCAGCGGATCATTCCTGCATAGTTCCAAGCACGCCTCGGCAGATTCCGGACCGACGACTGCGATAAGCTTACCCTCGTTGGCGATGGTGAGCACGTCAAAGCCGAGCATATCGGCGGCCGCTTGCACCGCCGGCTGGATGGGCAGGTCGCTTTCGCGGACTTCGATACTCAGACCGGTGCTCCGCGATATTTCGTTGAGCGTTGCGGCGACGCCGCCCCGGGTCGGGTCCCGCATGAACTTAATGCCGTCCACGTGTTGAAGGAGTTGAGACGTCAATCCCACCAGGGCCGCACAATCGCTCTGAAGCTGCGTTTGAAACTGAATATCTTCCCGTTGAGAAATAACGGTCATCCCGTGATCGCCGATCGAGCCGTTAATGATGATTTGATCCCCGACGGCGATTCTTTTAAATCCCAAATCCACACCGGGTAATCTCACACCGAGGCCCGCCGTATTGATAAATATCTTGTCGGCGGCGCCGACTTCGACCGTTTTGGTGTCGCCCGTGACGATATCCACCTCACATTGGCGGGCGGTTTGACCGATACTGGCTAAAATCCTGTCCAACAGCTCGATTTCAAAGCCGTCCTCAATAATCAGGGACAACGTCAGGGCGACGGGCCGCGCACCGGCCACGGCCAGATCGTTCACCGTTCCGCAAACGGCGAGTTTGCCTATATCCCCGCCGTGAAAGAACAGCGGCTTGACGACATAACTGTCCGTCGTCAGGCAAAGCGAACCCGACGGAAGGTCCAGCCGGGCCGAATCACCCATTTCCGTCAAAATCTTATTATCCAGGCTGGGCAGGATGTGATGGCGGATCAGGTCGTCCATGAGTTGTCCGCCGCCGCCGTGGGCCAACAGTATTTTGTCGTTCTTGTGTTTTTTCGTCACGTGCGTATCTTCTCTTGGCCGTATTTAAACCACGCGGCACAGGCCCCTTCGGAACTGACCATGCAAGGCCCAATGGGTTCCTGCGGCGTACAGCTTCGGCCGAATAATTGACATTCCGGCGGATCGATCAACCCGCACAACACGTCGCCGCATCGACAGCCTTTTCTTTCCTCACTGGTCGATGGGCGGATGCTAAATCTTTTAAAGGCGTCGAATCGGTCGTATTTTTCTCTGAGTTTAAGCGTGCTATCCGGTATGGCCCCCAACCCTCGCCAGTCGCCGTCCACAGGCTCGAAACATTCTTCCATCATTTTCTGCGCGGCGACATTGCCTTTCTCGGTGACGACGGCGGGGTACATGGATTTCAATTCAGGCGCGTCTGTTGAAAGCTGCCGGCAGATTTCGCTGAGCCCTTCGATAATCTGCACCGCCTCGAAGCCGGCCACGACGCACGGGCGATGAAAGTCCCTGGTAATTTCCGCAAAAGCGCCGTAACCAATAATGACGCTCACATGCCCCGGACATAAAAAAGCATCAATATGATTGTTCTTGCTGCTGAGTAACGCTCGCATAGCCGGGACGACGAGCTTATGTCCGCTCAAGATGCAAAAATTGTCGATGGATTCGTCTGCCGCTTCTTTGACGGCGACCGCGGTAGCGGGGGCCGTCGTCTCGAAACCGACCGCAACGAATACAACCATTTTGTCGGGATTATCCTTGGCGAGTTGGAGGGCGTCTTCGCTGCTCAGAACGACTTTGACGTTGGCTTTGCCTTGTTTGGTTTCGAGAGAGTCGTCTTTGCCGGGAACGCGAATCATGTCGCCGTAGGTGGCGATCAGGCAATCTTCGCGGTCGGCCAGTTCCAGAACGGCATCGATGTAGCCCTGATCGGTAACGCAAACGGGGCACCCCGGGCCGGACAGGAGCTTAAGATTAAGAGGTAATACCGACCGTATGCCATTGCGAAAGATGGAAACCGTGTGCGTGCCGCACACCTCCATGATATTGATCTGCCGCCCCAGTGATTCACACGCAGCGGCCATCGCTTCCTGTGCCTTTTTGATTCGATCGAGCATGAATTTATCTCGGTTGAGTTATCCTGAAAGTTTGTTCGGCGTATCGTCGAATTCACTGATTTCCGCGATGAGCTGCCAGGTCTTTTTCGCCTCTTCTTCATCGACGAGCGAGATGGCAAATCCGGCGTGAATTAAGACTAAATCGCCCAGCTTCGCCTCCGGCAGCAGCGTGGTTTTCGCCTTCCAGCGGTTACCCAGCGCATCGACCACCGCTCGATCCTCTTCCAACTCAACAATTCTTGCCGGTACGGCTAAACACATTTTTTACTCCTCATCGTCAATTGAGGTGATGATTAAGTACAATAGTCCTATTCAATTGTTGCCCAAATCCTTCATTATCCCTGCAACGACGTCATTTCTATTTGCTTCTCTGTGATCTTGGCGGCAATGGCCGCCTGGCCGAGGGAAATGCCGCCGTCGTTGGACGGGACGTCCCGGTTGAATAATACGTAAAAACCGGCCTTTTTCAAGAGTTTAATCAGGCGATTCGCCAGATATCGATTGCAGAAGACGCCGCCGCTTAATGCAACCGTGTTTAATTTCGTGGATTCTCCGGCCGCTTTGGCCAGCTCCAGCAAGGCGGCGGCGAGCGTATTGTGGAACCGGGCCGAAATAATTCCTGCGGCTTGGTTCTTTCGTACATCACTGACGATCTGTTTGAACATTAGACTCAGATCAATCAATATTGGTTTGCCAGTTGAGCTTCTCAGCTCAAAGTCATAATGGTCTTCAACTTCCCCTAAAGCTACAGCTTCCAGGGCCATCGGTAGCTGCGCGTCGAAGTGATTGGTGCTTCCCAAACCGAGCATCGCCGCGACGGCGTCGAAAACACGCCCCAGACTGGACGTCTCGACACAATTGATACCTTTTTCAAGTTGCTCCATTATCATTTGAGATTTGAGATTTGAGATTTGAGATTGATTATCCGGTTCATCTTCAAATCGCTTTAGAAGCCAGTCGAATGCATTCAAATCAAAGTCGTTGCCGTATGCCTGTTTTAACAGCGACAAGGCAGGCCGGATCGCTTCTTTGCCGGCTTTATCCGCTCCGGCCAACGAGTAGTAGGCCAGATGGCCGAATCGTTCGAATGTTTCCAATGTTGCAATCAAACATTCGCAACCCCAGATGGCGCCATCCGTTCCGTAACCTGTTCCGTCGGCAACAAGGCCGACGACCGGCTCGTTGTAACCGTGCTCAGCCAAGACGGAGGCAATGTGCGCCCAGTGATGTTGGACCTGGATAACCTTTGCCCTGGATATGGACCGGGCGTGCCGCGTGGACAAGTAGCCGGGGTGGAGGTCACAGGCAATCACTTCCGGCTCGACGTCAAACAATTTTCGCAGATGTTCAATCGAATCGAGGTAGTGGTGATAGACTTCTGCATCTTCGAGGTCGCCGATATGCTCGCTGCAAATGAGCTGATTACGTTTGGCAAAACAGAAAGTGTTTTTCAAGTCCGCTCCCGCTGCGAAAATGTCTTTCTCGTATTGCGTACTGCGTACTGCGTATTGCGTATTTTGTCCTTCGTTTTCCAACGCACCACGCATCACGCAAGACGCACGACGAACATAAACAGGCGTTGGAACATACCCTCTGGCTCTTCTTAAGGGAACCGGCTGGTTCTCTATTATGTGCAGAATTGAATCATCAACCTGCCGGTAAATCTCCCGGTCGTGCATCAGGAAAGCATCGGCGACGCAACTGAGCCGTTCCAGCGCCACCTCGTTTTTGCAGATCAACGGTTCATCGGATATGTTGCCGCTGGTCATGACCAGCACGTCGATATTTTGAGCAAAGAGCAGATAGTGCAGGGGTGCATAGCACAACATGAAACCGTACGAGGCCACACCTTCGGCGACGGAGGATGCGATCCGATTATTTTCTTTCTTGGGCAGCAAAACAATCGGGCTTTGGGGGCTTCTTAAAAGCCGCTCGGCGGATTCGTTCACAATAGCGTATTCTTCTATTTGCTCGATTGAATCGGCCATTAAAGCAAAAGGTTTGTGGTCTCGTTTCTTACGCGCTCGCAGCCGTTCGACGGCTTCGTTATTCAGCGCATCGACGGCGAGGTGAAATCCGCCGATACCTTTGATCGCGACGATCTTGCCCGCTAAGAGCATTTTCGCTGTTTCGGCGATGACTTTTTCCGTTTGCATCTCGATCGTCTCGCCGGAACTGTCGATCAATCGAACCTGCGGTCCGCACGCGGGGCAAGCCACCGGTTGAGCGTGAAAACGGCGATCGGCGACGTCCGTGTACTGTTCGGCACATTTATCGCACATTTCAAAAACCGACATCGTCGTATTCGGCCTGTCGTAGGGGATGGTCCTGACGATGGAATACCGTGGTCCGCAGTTCGTACAATTGATAAACGGGTAGCCGTAGCGAAAATCCTCTCGATCCCCCATTTCCTTCAGGCAATCCCGACACGTGGCTATATCCGCGGTGACCTGCGACAGCGGCGTCCCATAAGAATTGCTCGCTTCGATGAAAAACTCACCCTCCGCCTCGACGAGCGGCATATCGACGGTCCGGCAGGATTGTATCCTCGCCAGCGGGGGTTTATCCGCGCCGGATTGCAGCCGGGCGACGAATTCCGTTATGTTCTCCTCGTTCCCTTGGAGTTCGATTGTGACGCCCTTTGTGTCGTTATAAACGATGCCGGTCAGGCCGAGCGCACGGGCGATTCGATACACCGCCGGGCGGAAACCGACCCCCTGGACTTGACCCGTTATCGATATTTTTTGCCTTTTTTTCAATATTCTACCTTTTATTAATCCTTGATACGCCCGCCTCCGTGGGGGGTTCTTGGGTGTGTATTATAATGGAAGAAAACGAAGGAGAAAAATTTATTTGCCAGGACGCGTTCGATCTGTTAGAATCCTCAAAACACGGGGCCTTAGCTCAGTTGGGAGAGCGCTTGCATGGCATGCAAGAGGTCGTGGGTTCGAATCCCATAGGCTCCATTTCCCTTTTCTTGCTCATACGGTCAACCATTGGTCTATGATGTCATCTGCGGCGGCCGGCAGGATGCCGAGAATCCACGCCAGATCGACCACCGTCGGACGTTTTCGGATTTCGTGCATGTGCAAGATAGCGTCTCGCAGTCGCTCGCGGGAACATCCGATGCCCTCAAAGGTGTGGGCGGCTCCGGCCGTTTTCAGGCAGTGCTTAATCTGATCGGGGGAACGAACCTGGTCCCGGCCGGCCTCGACGAATGCTTGCCAGGCTTGGCCGTCAGCTAACTTTTCACGAAGGATGTGCAGCATGGGTTGCTTCTGTTCGTATTGCTCTCTAATGCTCTCTGTCAAAGATCCCCAGAACGTCGTATCGATATCGGAGGGTGGAGCATAGTTGGCGATATCCTTTGTTTGAAAGATCCGATCGTATATAGCGGAAGAAAATAGAGTGCCGAGACCGACCTGCCGGCCATGAAGGTCGTGTGCAACGCCATCGACGCTGGTCATCATGTCGAGAGTATGACTGAGAAGATGTTCGCCGCCGGAGGCCGGAGCGGACGTCCCCACCAGGGTCATGGCAATGCCGGAGTACACTAACGCCTTGAAAAGGGCTTCAATCGCAGCAGGCCGGCGGTCTCTGATATCCTCCGGATGATCGAAGTAGTAGGGTTCCAGTGTGTTGATCATCTCACTGCAATACCGGCAGAAATATTCATCAAAAAAGATATGATTGAAAATCCAGTCAGCGGTACTGACGGGCTTGGCGATGGTATCGCCGAGGCCGGACGCCGTCAGCTCGAAAGGCGCTCCGACGATCACCGAGGGGATGGCGAAGACGGCTAAAGGCGGCCGGGCACGGATGAGGCTTTTTACGCCTTTCAGAGTCGGCGCGACATTAGCGGCGGTGTAGCCGTTCATCGTCGCGGCGGTAGCAAAAACAGCATACGGTACGTCGCGGTCGAAGGCGGCCCATTTCGTCAGATCGTTAATGACGCCGGAACCGACGGCCAGAGCGATGGCCGCAGGAGGCAGCTTGTCACTGAGCCAATCATGCGTCTTTTCGTTGCAGACGGGACCGCCGCGATCGGTATCCGGGACAATAATGTGCTCCGTGGACCAGCCGGCTCGTTCGAGGATCCCTTCGGCACTACGGCCGGCGATATCCCACGTTCGCCTGTCGGCGGTTAAGACAATGCAACGGTCATTAACTAAGGAACTCAGGACTGCGGGCAGACGTTCCAGGGCATCTTCTGAATAGACAATTCTTTTGATAGGAACGTTGTGACGCCGGCCGCATTCGCAATTAAACGTAGTATCGAGTAATTCTTCAGGATTCATTATTTGACTATCAACAAATATTATGAATGAGCTAAATGTAGGGTGTGCAAATGCCGTTTTTTGCACACGCGGAACCATAAACACGTGTGCAACAAAGTTGCACACCCTACCTTAACGTCAACAGTTCTCGACGTTTGCTCAGGTTTAAATGATCTTCTCGACCACCACTTCCTGTCCGTCACTGAAGTGCGCCGTCGCGGCATCTTCCGGGCTGATGCGCACGAGTCCACCGTCCTGACAGTCGCACGGCGGGCCGGCTTTCACGTGAACCGAGCGCAATCCTCCGTACCACCAGCGAATGTGACTGGCGTAGAGCAGGTCACCCGGTTCGGCGGCCATGGTCTCCAGCGCCGCCTGGGGCAGGATAATCGTGTTTTCCTCTGAGATATCTCGGTCGATCTTAACTCGCAGTCGCGCTTTACTGCCGGGCCGTCGATTAGGTTCGCCCCCTTTGAAACGGCGCATAGCTTCTTTTTGCGTTCCGGCAACGAGACCTTTCAGCGCGGAGTCGGGCTTGGGTTTCGTGAGCCACGTGACGGACACGCCCAGCGTGCCGGCCGCCAACAGACCGAATAAGGCCCGCATAAACTTGTAACTGTCGGGACCCATGCCGAAATCAAACGGTCCCACGAGCGCGTCGGGCCAGATGAAGGATAAACCGATCAGAATAGCTCCACCGACAATCGTCGCAAAGGCGGCGGCGGGCGAATAGCGCTTCCACGTAATCCCCAGGAGAATCGCCATCAGGACCGGCGGCGTGACGGCAGCGGTGAACATGCTATGGGCACCGTAAATGGTGTCTTTCATGAAGACGGGCACCAGGGCCAGACCCAGACCGGCCGCGACCAGACTGGTTATCCGCGCCACGCGTAAATAATGTTTGTCCGGGCTGTCGGGCTTGACGTACGGCTTCCAGATATCATTGACGAATATGGCACTGACGGCGTTGATGAGTGAATCGGCGGTGCTCATGAGCGCCGCGGTAAGCGCCGCGAGCACGAAGCCGAAGACGCCCGGTGCACAGAGGAAGTGGGCGGCCTTGACGAAGGAGTCGCCGGGCTCGGTGACCAGCTCGCCGCTGTTGACCAGGGCCTTGGCGATCCATCCGCCGCAACTGGTGGCCACCGCCGCCAGCGGGGCCAGCACGAGGATCCAGCAGACGACCATCCGGCGAGAATCTTTGACGCTTTTGAGCGAGAGGAATCGCAGGATGAAGCCCTGGTGCATGAGCATAAGCGCACCGGTATTGGCCAGGCCGTCCTGAGCGTAAATGCCGACAAAGCTGAATTTGGGCGGCGCGGCGAAATCCGAAAAGGCGAACTTGTGATCCTGGGGAAGCAAGGCCCAGAAATTGCCGAAGCCTCCGAAATGATAAATCGCGGCGCCGAAAAGTCCCAGGCCCGCGATGAGCAGGATGAATCCCTGGACGAGATCGGTCATAATCACCGCCGTCTGCCCGCCGATATACACATAGAGCGCCACCGCCACCGCCGTTATGATCGCCCCGGTCATGACCTGCCAACCGAGCAGGGTTTCCAGAGTTCTGCCCAGTGTGATCAGGTTGATGCCGATGTAGCCGACGATGTAAAAGAGGATAATCACCGTGGCGGCGATGCGCGTTTTTCTGTCGAAGCGTTTTTCCAAATACTCGGGAACGGACGTGATTCGATTGTAATAGATGATGGGCAGCCAAATGAGCACGAGAATGGGCATCCAGAACCAGTCGTTGAGGTAGGATTGCGTGCTGCAGATGCCGTAACGAAAGCCGGCCGCACTGTACTTGATGAAACTGTAGCTGCCCACGACGGTGGCGACGCATGAAAACGCAATGAGCCACCATGAAAATCGTTGTCCCCCGAAAAAGAAATCTTTGGTCGTGGTCGTATATCGACCGAAATACAGGCCGAATCCCATCACGGCAACGAAATACCCCAGCATCACCGCATAGTCGAGATTTCCGCCAATCGCCTGGGCAATCATACCGAATCTCCATTCGCCCAGAAGGGCGCCCAGAACGTGAAAACGCACATAAGGACCAGCATGAGCAGGTAGCCGGCGACAAGCGTCACCAGAAGCCGCCGGTCTTCGGCGATTTTTAGGTCAAGATATCCCCCGCGGAGTCCGCACCATATTCCGACGATGCACAAGACCGCCCCGATGCCGAATTCACACACAATCGGCCAAACGCGCAACATGTTCATCTTTCCGTTCTCCCGTCCATTCAATGTCAACGATTGATCACTTGCCTGAAGAGCGAGGGTTGTTCAATTGCTCTCGAAGCCAGGCGGGACGATTTGTGGTAATGCCGGCCACGCCAAGATGGACCAGCCGGGCCGCTTCTTTCGGATCGTCCACCGTCCAGACGTAAAGCTTCTGCCCCGCTGCTGTGGCGGCCTCGACGAATTCCCTGGTCACGCCGGCGTAATGCACGTCCATGCCGTCCAGCCCGTTACCTTCGGCGATTTGAATGAGCTGGGGATCGTGCGGGATCCATTCATCCGTTTTCTTGTTCTTGTCGGTTCCCTTGAGCCAATAGGTCGGCACGTCGATGAGCTCTTTGGATTTTATCACGGTATCCAGGTTAAATCCGATGATGACGATCCGGGACATCTTTCCGCTCTCGGCGAGGAGCTCCCGCAGATAGGGCAACACTTCCCGGCCGCATTTGATTTCGACATAGAGCTTGCGCCCCGGCGGGATGGACTCGACAATATCGGCCAGGAAAGGGATCGGCTCGCCCTTGTATTTCTCAGACTTAAAACTACCGACGTCGAGCTGACGCAGCTCCTGAGAGGTCGTCTCGGCGACCGTTAATTCGACCCCGGCGGTCCGCTTCGTGGTCTTATCGTGAATCGCGACGATTTGGTTATCTTTCGTCAAATAGATATCCACCTCCACGTCGGCGTCTTTTTCCCAGCCGAGCGTGACGGAGGCCATCGTATTTTCCGGAGCCAGGTGGGAGGCCCCGCGATGGGCGATGATCTCCACGGATTTCGAACATCCTGATGTGCTGATAATCAGTAAACTCAATAACGCCTGAATCGTGATGTGTTTCATCTGTTCTACCTCATATTAAACCAAGTTTATTGACAAGGTCCCGATTGTAATACAATATGTGGGTTACGTAAAATGAGAAAACGAATGTTTTGAATTCACGAGAGAATTCTTTCTATTGGAGATATTGGGCATGGCAACGCATTATCCTGTACGACAGATCTGCACTCCACGGCGTGACTTCTTAAAATCCATCGGTCGGGGCACCGCCGCCCTGCTGCTTCTGGGCGCGGCGGGACGTTCATCCCATGCTGGGCGGCGCCGCCGAACGTCACGGCGGAATATCGTCTTTATCCTCAGCGACGATCATCGTTACGATTTCATGGGACTTATGGACCATGCGCCGAAATTTTTAGAAACGCCGAATATGGACCGCATGGCTCGTCAGGGAGCGCACTTAGCCAACGCGTTCGTCAGCACCTCGTTATGTTCGCCGAGCCGGGCGTCGATTCTGACCGGCCAATACATGCATCACCACAAGATTGTGGATAACCAACGGCCGGAGCCGGAAGGGACCGTCTTCTTCCCGCAATATTTGCAGAAGGCCGGCTATCAGACGGCCTTTATCGGCAAGTGGCATATGGGCCATGAGAACGATAATCCGCGACCCGGCTTCGACCACTGGGCCAGTCTCAAGGGCCAGGGGACGTACTTCGATCCGGTGCTCAATGTCAATAACGAACACCGCCGGTTCCAGGGATATACGACGGATGTTCTGACGGATCAGGCGTTGACGTGGTTGAAGAACGGTCGAGATACGGACAAGCCGTTTTTCCTCTATCTTTCGCATAAATCCGTCCATTATCCTTTCCAACCCGCCCCGCGCCACCAGGGCCGGTACCGCCAGGCGAAGGTCGAGCGTCCCGAAACGATGGCCAACACCGAGCGTAACTATCAGACGCAGCCGCACTGGGTCCGCGAGCGGCGCTACAGTATCCACGGCGTCGATCATATGGAAACCGGCCAGTACGACAACGATCCCGTGCCGTCTTTCGACGACCTTTATAAAAGTTACTGTGAGAACGTACACGGATTGGACGAAAACATCGGTCGCGTCCTGAGCTATCTGGACGAAAGCGGCCTGAGCCAATCGACGCTCGTTGTTTACATGGGCGACAACGGCTTTGAGCTCGGTGAGCACGGCTTTTATGACAAGCGCGATGCCTTTGAGGAGTCGATCCGCGTGCCGATGCTCGCGTACGCCCCGGGTCTGATCGAGCCGGGTACGAAAGTCACGCAGATGGTTCAGAACATCGACATCGCCCCAACGCTCCTTACCGCGGCGGGTGTGCAGCCGCCCGGGGCCGCGGCCATGGATGGGCAGTCTTTCCTACCCCTGCTCCAGGGCCGATCCGTGCGTTGGCGCGACCACATTTTGTACGAATATCACTGGGAGTGGAACTTCCCCGCGACGCCGACCGTGTTTGCCATCCGTACGGACCGCTACAAGTACATCTTCTATCACGGCGTCTGGGACCACGATGGATTTTACGACCTGCAAACCGATCCGCACGAACGGCATAACCTGATCAACGTCCCGGGGTACAGCGAGCAGATCGAGGCGATGAAGAAGCAACTCTTCGACGAGCTGGAGGCCGGCGGCGGATTGGATATCCCGGCCAGGCGTCCCCTCGGCGAACGCCTCGATCAACGCAAAAACAAACGATGAATGAAAGAGGAGAGACGATGCGCAGAAAATGGTCTGTAGTACTGCGATTTGTTTTCGTTTTTGCAGGGTGTGCAACGTGCTGCACACGCGGCGCCTCAAGCGAATTTATTACGATGCCCGCCGAGGTTCTCGAAGACAAAATCCGGGGCGGCCTTCTCGCCCAATTACTCGGCAATCTCAACGGCCTGCCTCACGAAAACAAATATTATGACGAGCCGGGCAACGTCATCGAGTACACACCCGCCCTTCCGGACGGGGCGCGAACGGATGACGATACGGATATCGAATGGGTGTATATCGTCGGGATGCAGCAAGGCCGAACCGCGATGCTCGGCCCGGAGCAGATTACTGACTTATGGAAAAAACACATCAATCGTCATATCTGGTGCTCCAACCTCTACGTTCGGCGGCTCATGGACATTGGGGTCGATCCGCCCTTGACCGGCAACCTTATTTTGAATCCCTGGGCGAATTTCAACATCTCCGGCCAGTTTGTGTGCGAGACGTTCGGCCTGATCGCCCCGGCCATGCCGCAAACCGCCGCCCGAATCGGATTACACTACACGCACGTCAGCATCGACGGCGAGCCGGCCCAAACCACGCAATTATTTACGGCCATGATCGCTACGGCTTTTATCACCGATGACATCGACGAAATTCTCGATGCCGGTCTGGCTTCTATCGACCCCAAGAGCGTTCTCGTACCTATCATCAAAGACGTTCGCCGCTGGCACCAAGAGAATCCTACCAATTGGCGCGCGACACGCCGGATGATTAAGAACAAATATACCCTGTACGAGAGTCGAACGCGCAATCAGAACGGCTACGAACTCTGCACCGCCGCGACGGTTGCCGCCTTGCTCTATGGCGAAGGCGATCTTGTCAAGACCCTGATTCACGCGTTCAATTTTGGGTGGGATGCCGACAACAACGCCGCCACGGCGGCCACCATCGTCGGCGTCATCAAAGGCCATCGCTGGATGCTGCAACAAGACTGGGATATCAAGGATCGCTATCGCAATACCACTCGCCCATCCATGCCGGAAGATGAAACCATCACCCGTTTCGGCGATCGTATCATAGAGGTCGCTCGTCGAGTCATTGCCGACAACGGCGGCATGTTGGACGGTAAAAGGATCTATCGCATTCGCGTCCAGAAACCCGTGAATATTGAAGCACTGGCCGATGCGGATACACAGTCGGTTTCTTTGAAGTCGGACATGATGCCTCTCATCGAAGCCGGTCTTGTTGATCGTGCTGCCGTTCAGGATCAAGCCCGTGCGGCCTATCTGGCGATCTGTCTGGGATGTGTCGATTCCGTTCGTTCCCGGAATCCGGCCGGGTGGACCGATCTGCTCACTTCGCTGGAGCAATACCCGAAGCTGCTCGAGGTCTTGTTCTACAGATCTCCGGGCCCCGCCGGGGATAGGCTTCGTAAGGCTGCGTTGGATGCGGGTCTTAAAAAACCTGCTCGTTAGAATGTTTCATCCGTCGCGCTTGGGGATTCTTCCGCCTGAACTTTTGCCGGAATTCGACAGGAGGCCATCGCTCGGGAAAGCCCTCCGGTGACGGCGCGAATTTTGTCGATTTCGACGGCGGTCAATTTGTGCTCCGACGAACGGTAAATGAGTATGAATCCTAATAATGAGCCGAGCAGACTCAGTGGGATGGTCGTCGCCGAGATATTGTTGAATCCCGTCAAATGACCTTGTAAATCCATAGCGAACAACTCATCGAGCGTGCACACTTTGTTGGATTTGTAGATGCTGTCCATCAGCTCGGGGCTGAAACAATTCTCCAGCCTGTCCTGGATATCATTAAAGGAGGGCGAACCCTCGACGTTGATCGGGCGGGCGCTTTCGAACATATGCAGCTCAAAGCCCGGTTTGAGCGTGGAGCCCGGATCGTCTTGATGCCGGAGGAAAAAGGTGACGTTCGCATCCGCGGTTTCGGTCTGGATCAATCTGGCGGCGGTGGATAACAGGTTTTCACGATCGGTCGAGCCGAGAATGGACTCGTAGAAATTAGCGGTGAAGCTGATGATCTTCAATCTCTGAATGAAGTTTTTTTGCGCCGTGATCAGATCGTTGCACAAAATGTCGATTTTTTGCGCCTGCTTCTTACGCTCTTTGTTGAGCCTCTTTATCAGTTGACGCAATCTATTTTTTCTCTGTTTATTATCGGCGACCATGACTTTCTTTGAATACCCTCAACAGAATATGCAGCGTGTCCTATGCATTCCATTCGGCTCGACCCTACCCGGTCTTTAGGGCCAAATAAGGATTTTAGACCGGTCGTCCGCGTAGCCCTATAAACAACGAATTATCAGCTTTACAGCTATCGGATTCGGCCCCGCGACGTACGCCGAAGAGGGTAGAGGAGCGTCGTTCGGATATTCGTTTCTCGGACCAGAGGAAAGAAGGGAAGTGATTAAAGTGAGCTAAAGCGCCTAAAGTGTACGAAGGTGAATATCAACTTTAGGCACTTTTAACTTTAGACACTTTAGGCACTTAAATATTGACGAGCGAAGAAAGTTGCCGATATAATCCCATTGTGTATTTAAAATAAATACAATGAATGTCGTCGTTTATGACAGGGAGGTGCCGTTATGTTATTTCCAAGATCTATCCGCAAACTTCTCGGTGTTTTTCGAGGCAGTGTATCCCCGGTCCTGATCTTTCTGTCCATCACGATGGGTTTTTGGTTCGGATTGATCCCGGGCTGGTCCGGCGTCCACACGGTGATCGTCGCCCTGGTGTTCGTGCTGAACGTGCATCTGGGTCTGTTCCTGCTCTCGACGGGCATCGCCAAGGGCTTGTGCTTCGCCGCGGCGCCGGTGCTCTACCATCTCGGCCGGGGCGTCCACGAGTATGTGCCGGGCCTGTTGAATCTCCTGGCGAAAATACCCATTTTGGGCCTGACGGATTTCAGCCGGTACTCGGTCGCCGGGGCCTTTGTCGCCGGGCCGATTCTCGGCGCCGTAGCCGGTCTGCTTATGGCGCAAGCGGTCATTCGTTTTCGAAAGATGTTGCTGAAACTCGAAGAAGGCTCCGAAAAGTTCAAGAAGTGGTATTCCAAAGGCTGGGTTCGCGTCATGGATCGCATACTGATCGGTAAACGAACCAAGAACGCTAAAGCGTTGTTCACCGGTAAAACAAAAGTGATCCGCAAAGCCGGCGTCGCGATAGCGGTTTTAATTTTTGCCATATCCGCGGGCGCGCTGCACATCACCAAGGGCAATGTCGTCAAAAACTATTTCGCCACGACGATGACCAACGCCAATGGCGCCGAGGTCAACATCGAGAGTCTTGACTTATCTGCATTGAAAGGTTCCGTCTCGGCAGCCGGTATCCAGGTCACCGATGCGAACAAGCCCGAAAACAACCAGGTGGCCATCGGCAGAATCGCCGCCGACGCAAGTCTCTATGATTTATCCCTGGGTAAATTGATTATGGAGAATGTCGAGGTCTCGGATATCAAGTTCGATCAGAAACGCAGCGCACCCGGCAAGATCGTCGAGATCGATAAGGAAAAGGAACCTGAGCCTTTCGATCCCTGTGAGTATGAAGTCGATGTCAATGACATCGAGAAGCTCGAGAAGTATTTCAAGGACGCCAAGGCGATCAAAGAAAAACTGCAAAAGGTGCGTAAATGGCTGCCGAAGGGCGGCGATGCAAACGAAACCGAGCCGGAGCAGATACCTCAGAAGTATCTCGACTACCTGCTGGCACGGACCTCCGTTCCCCCCTCGCCCCGCCTGCTGGCCAAGAAGGTCCGGCTCGATCAGGTGCAGGTGCCGTCGGAATTCTTTGGCAACAGCGAAATACGGATGACCAATATCAGCGATGCCGCCAAGGCGGCGAAACTGCCGGTGGCGCTTGAAATGAAATCGTACGATACGGGGGCCGCGGTGAATGTCACGGTGGATTACGCATCGGACGATCCGACACCCGAGGTCTCCGGGACCTTTGGCGGCTTCGACCTGAGCAAGATGCAATCCGGTCTCAGCCAGGACAGCGGATTGACGTTCGAGAAAGGCACGGCCTCGGGGAAATTTAACGGTATGGTGACGGATCAATTGATCGATCTAACGATCAGTGTATCGCTTGAAGACTTCCAGGCCCGCGCTCAAGGGAAAGGGATTTTGGGATTGGATGCGAAAACAGCCTCTCAAGCCCTTGAGGTCTTAAAGAACATTAACACCACGCTGCGTATCGTCGGCCCGGTGACCGAACCGCGCCTGGTCTTCGATGTGAAAGGCCTGCAGGAAGAGTTTAAGAATGCCCTCGTCGAGGCGGGAAAACAAAAAGTCGCCGAAGAAATCGACAAACAGATTGATAAGCAATTAGGCGATAAGGTCCCGGGCGAGGTCAAAGACGTCCTGAAGGACAATAAGAAACTGCTGGACGGACTTGGCGGACTCCTCGGCGGAAAGAAGGACGACAAATAACTTAAACTGACGCCGCTCCTGAGAAAACGACTTGTAAAAACTGTCATTTCGACTGGATGTTCACCATAAGTGGACCGGAATGGAGAAATCTGGTTACGGAAGAACATTCTGTCACGTTCGTCACCAGATGTCTCGACTTCGTTCGCCTTGGGCGGACTACGCTCGACATGACACGTGCGGAAAATATCAAGGATCGATCTTTTCTGCAGATCTACCTGTTATTCTGGCATACGATGACCTTGTTCATCGAATCCGAAAAGGCTTTCAGCGGCTTTTTCATAAGGGCCAGTGAGGGATTCTTGTAATCCAGCCCGCCGCACGTGGCCTGCCACAAATCGAGCAGGGTAATCACCTTGGCCCTGATCCTGACGCCGCCGATCCGGCCGCGTTTGCACTCGACAATGCCCTGCTTGCTGAGCATTTGTATGACTTTTTGAAGGTATCCCACGGAGAAATGCAACGTCTTTGCGATCTCCGAGGCTTGAATATAGTCAGAATTTTTTCGTTTCTTAAGGTAGAGAACGGTTTCCACCGACATTGTAAAATCCTGATTAATTTTCATCGTGTCCTCCTGCCTCCCCGGCTTCGATTGTATTGTGCGACTATTCTTGAAGCGAAATAGGCACCCTTCACCTCACATAAGCTTCGTGTTAAGCCGGATTTCCAAGAACATGACCACAAAAAGGTGCGATTCGGCCGGCTCTGTGCTACCAAGCCGCTAAAATATCCACCTTGACAAACTAATGCAAGAAAATTTTATCTATATTTCCTATAGTTTGCCTTTTTAGCTTCAAAATGCGATTGACGTTAAAATCTTTCGGCAAGTGCAATGATTTCCAAGGTGACACAAGACCAGTGCGGAGGCGCTGAATTCAAGAGGAAATGAAACGCCCTCGACGTGTCCGTATCCGAGGGTGATATGCGGGTTAAACTTCTCAAAACTCGATTTTTCCGGATAAGTCCTGATCCAAATCAAGGTGGATTCATCCACGGGTTGTGGAGAAAGGATCATATGTCCTGAAACGTCATAACTGAAAAAAGGCCCCAGTTCTTTCATCACGGCTTCATGGAGCGACTGGAGTTGCGCCGTTTTCTTTATTTGAAGTAAAGATACCTTTTCATTTTTCGCATTGGTTCCAACCTGAATCCCCTCAATGATGAGCATCTCTATGGGATGGCTTGATGCAAGGTTCCGGAGAACATGCTCAATCCCGTCAATGTTCCGACGGTCGATACAGCCCATGGCCAGGGAAATATGGGGCAGGCAACAGCGCCGATCTAAAATGATTTTATCCGGAGTTTGCTTTAATAATACCCTGTTGGCTTCAATCGCCATGTTCACAATCGGCTCTGTTGGCAGTAATACGACGTCAACCGCTATTTTCGACATAAGTGCAATCTTGATAGGAATTCTTCGATTTTAGCTCTGATACGCTGGGATTGAACCTCAAAGTGCGGCCGGAATCAAGGAAATTCCTTGCAACCGGCGCTCGTGGGAATATACTTACGGAACATGCTCGGGAGCCGGCATTTTCGTTCTCTATGCGGGCCGGCGTAAAAAGGGCTTGGGTGTCTTAGACCTGTCCCGGGCACGGTCGAAGGAAAGGATCCGACGATGGCGGATAAAGATACAGATTTGGAGAAAATTAAACAGCTCGTCGATCTCATGAAAGAGAACGGTTTGGTCGAGCTTCAGATCGAGCACGACGACGATAAGATTGTCTTGAAGCGGGGGCAACCTCAACAAGCCGTCAATGCCATCCCGGTCGTTCGCCCGGAATCGTTTGCCATACCGGCCGGCCCGCAGGTCTCGGAGCCTTCGAGCCCGCCCTCCGCGCCGGGCGAAGAAAATCTGGTCGAGATCACATCGCCCATTGTCGGCACCTTTTACGCCACGCCGAGTCCCGATTCGGAGTCTTATGTGGAAATCGGCTCACAAGTCACGTCCCAGACGGTCGTCTGTATCATCGAGGCGATGAAGGTGATGAATGAAATCAAGGCCGAGACGGAGGGGACGATTGTGGACATCCTCGTCAAAAACGGTCAGGCGGTCGAATACGGCCAGGCGCTCTTTAAGCTCAGGCCGGAGTAGCATGGGAAATATTCATGACGGGTGAACGTACGATAGATTGAAACAGGGTGGCAAACTTACAGCCAAATGCAAAGATTAAAATGTAAAATGCAAAATTA
>CAYZAT010000034.1:0-20058 GCA_964476475.1 uncultured Pirellulales bacterium | reverse complement strand
GGCCCGTTCCATGGCCGAACGCTTTTCGGCCAGCTCGGCAAGGCTGTCGGCAAAATTCTTCGTAGCTTCCTTAACGGGAATCCCCCGTGTGTTACGTTGTTTCGGAGACCCGAAGATCATCGCCTCCCCACCAAGATCGCCACAAAAATCGATTAGCTCATTGAAATAGCCGATCGTCTTTCGCCGAACGGCGACATCCGGCGTCGTGAAATGCAATCCCTTGGGTGGCGGCGCGAGTAGCCAATGCAGTCCGACACACTCGATCCCGGCATCCTCCATGGCCGAAACCATGGCCTTCCGCCCTGCCGGACGTATTTCCTGCACACCTTCTTTAACCAACGTAAACGCGGCGATTTCCACGCCCTGGTAACCGGCATTGCCGATGATCCGGCATTGCTCGGCCCAGCTCAGTTCCGCCATGCTCTCATTGCACATGGCATATTTGAAGCCACTCCATTTGCGCGACATCCTTTCATTGCGCTCGCAACTCACTAAAGATCCACTGAGTGCCGTTCCACCGAGAACACTCGCGGACGTTTTAAGGAAATCTCTCCGGCTGCAATCTGACATGGATCTACCTTTCCAAGAATGATTCTTCATAAAACCTGTACGGAGCCGGGATCATCCCGATGCTTTCATATGTCTTTTGGGCGATAATATTGTCCTGTTCGACATAGAGTCGCAAGCCGCACACACCGGTCTCATGTAACGCCTCCTTTTTCACGAATTGATAGAGGCGTCTAAAAACGCCTCTTTTTCGAAACGCGGGTTTTATATAGACACTTTGAATCCACCAGAACAGGGCGTCCCGCCAATCGCTCCACTCGTATGTGACCATCAAGGACCCGACAACCTCATGATCGATTTCAGCTAAGACGTAAAACCCATTCCGGGGATTGCTGAGGAGATTTTGCACTCCCCTGGCCACGACGTCCGGCGAGAGTTTCTTTTGCTCCGTCTCCCACGCCATCGCGATATTTGACTTGACCAGCGTTTGTGCATCATGTGCTTCACCCATCCTGATCAACAACTCATTCGCCATGTATCGCCTCATGGGTTTACTGTTTGAACCGTCTCATGAACGCGACGAGGAATTCGCCGCAAAGATAACAGCAAAAATTATTTTGCGTGAGCCATTAATACGCACTCCAGAGATACATAATCTGGGGCGTCGCGATTTCATAAAGCGTGTCCCTGTTGAGTTTCAGCAAATTGGGTTTCTTAATGCTCAACACATCCGCAAAAGAAAAAGGCTTCCGATACTCCACCACTCTCGCACTCTGAATCCCAACTAAAGACTTGACCTCTTCGATGGCCTCATCGAGATAACCAATACCGTCGATGAGCTTCACATCAAGGGCCTCCTGGGCGCCAAAGATGCCGCCGTCCGCTAATTGCCGGACTTCATTCGGATCCAATGACGCCTTTCGTCCCTCGACGACAATATCAACGAACCGCTCAAAGGCGGGCGTCATGACTTTCTCCCGCATATACGTAAGCTCTTCTTCAGAGGGTTTCCTGAACGAGCTGGGCCAGTCCTTCTTCTGGCCGGACTTAATCGTCACCGGCATGACGCCAAGCTTGTCTTCCAGTAATTCCTGAACGACGAAATACGAACTGATCACGCCGATCGAGCCGGTAATCGTTGTGGGTTCGGCGATGATTTTCTCACAGGCAACGGACGTATAATACCCACCCGATGCGGCTACACCCTGCATGAATGCAACAACCGGCTTTCCCTTTTCTTCTCTGAATTTTTGAATCTCTTTATAGATCTGATCACTGGCCGAGATGGTTCCGCCCGGCGAATTCACGCGGAGGATCAATCCTCTCACGCGCCGATCCTGCCGGGCCGCTTTGAGCTGACTGTACACATCGTCGGCCAGGTTACTATGGATGATTCCCTGCACGTTCACCACAGCAATTTTTTGTGTCGTCGGTCCTTCCCGCAATACTTCCTCTGTGAGAATACCGCCCTGGCCCGTGGCAAAGACGGCGACGACACCAATCAACATTAAAAACAGCGCAATGTTCGCGAAAACCGACATAACCAGGAGAATACCCCAGAAAATCCTCCACCCACTCCTCTTTCTCGGCGGTGGTGTCGAAACAGGGGCATTGGCCCTGAGACCGTGAATCGGCGGTTCCGGTTGCGGTGGTGACGGCTGCGAAAAATCGTCATTTTGATTAAAATCCATAACATGTCCTTTCAATAAAAACGGACACCATTGTAAATAATTAATGAGTAGGCGTCAATCTCTACGAGAAGGCTTTACAATATGATCATCGGGGTAGCCGCCTTGAGAATATGTTCTGAAGACAATACCCCTCTCGTCTTCAATTATACTATAGTCACCCGGTGAATCCTCGTGCTTGAGTGGCTCGCCGCTGTACACATTGGTCGCGTTCTTTGTCGTGAAGTATTCGTCCATGAGTTTGGCGATTTCATCTTTGCCCATGCCGGCAAATTCATCATGGTCTTGCGCAAGCATTACTATTTCCGAGTTTCTTCGATGTTTGTCACGTATCTCACGCGCAATCCTTCCTTTTCCTCCAGGAGCAGTTCTGACATCAATCTTCGGTAACGACGCATAGATCAAAGTCCAAATCAAAAAGCACAATAGTAAAATTGGAATCAGTATCTTCTTTATGAAAATGCCTCTTCCCAAAGGTTCCTTCCTCTTGTGATGGTAGGCGATAGCCAACAGGATGGGCAAAATGCACCACACGCGCAGAAGCATCGCCAAACCAGTGTCTCTAGCTCCGCAACGACTGTAGTAACGCTTCTGAAATGGAACACCTGATTTCAACTGTAAGATAATATCTTTTCCCATCTGTTCGGGCTTGAGCATCCCGCACAGCTTGCTAAGAGTGCAGCCATCCCACATAAACCTTTTGGCATCAGCGTGGCCGATATTTTGCTTGTGGGTTTTTCCCGCGAAGTCAGAAGGAATGGTTCGATCGGAAAAACTCGTTTTACGTTCTTTGCGTAAACGATATGTGTCAGAGACTTCTAACGTCAGTACGTCACAGGTCGCCCGCTTGTCGGCAATCACGTAGAGTTCCAGATAGACATTGCTGCCTACCGTGGCCGTGAGCCTCATCGGATAGACAGGTTTGTCGCTGGAAAACGAAATCGATAACGGATGCGGCCTGCTGAAACCGTCACCTTGCCTGCGCAGCTTTGCTGCCACAAAATACCATTTATCCTGTATATAGTCCGAGACTATCTTCTCGTCTTCTTCACTCAGCCCCATAAATCCGTTATCCTCAAGCCAGACATCCAACGCCCGAGAGCTTTCCGTCTCAAGAATAGTGAGTTCATAGCTTCCTACTTGCCTGACATCATGAATTCTGATTCCGTGCATATCGGTCGCTGCGGTTTCCTTAGAATGTATCCCCAAGTGTGGCGTGAATAGAACTAAGAAAACGACAAAGAGCAGGATCAACCATAAAATACGATCCGGAGGTCTGGTTCCCACGACAATAAGAGAACCAAGCGTAACAAGCACTACAGTACGCCAAAGCGCTCCGAGTTCTCTTTTTAAGTCGTGAATTATATCCGGCTGCAAGACCAGACTGAACGTCTTGATGAGCCCTGGCGAGGTCTTTTCGAATTCTATCGGCTCCGAAGGTAGGGGGATTACCCACCCGAACTCCTGGCCTTTGCCGTCGAGTGAAGATTCAATCGTAAGCTTCTCGATCCCGTCTTTATAAACCAGGATCGCTCTTTGACTGGGAATTGCCGGAGCCGCTTTGAAAGCTTTCTCCGGAAAATACTTTCCGTCCGCATACACATGGTGTGAAAAACACAAAATAACGCTGATAACAATCACAGCGAATAAAACGAACGAACGGACTGGCCATTCTCTACTAACCATCGATTAATGTTTCCAATCGTTCTTTGGCATTTTGAACACATCTTATGAGTTGAGGTGCGGATTGACAAGTTTCGCCCTCCCACAGCCAGTTGAGTATTTTTTCAATTTTGTTGTCATTCAATTGTCGCCATCCGTTAGATCGCAAGTCTATGGAAAGATTATTTTCTTCGGGATTCTTCAACAATACAGCGATTCCGGCCATTGCGCCTAAGGCCATATTCTTCGGTTCTATGTCATATTCCAGAGCGAGTTGCATCGTACCGAATATCCGGCCGTCCAATTCGAGCTTGCGTCGAATATCGCGTGTTACTCGCGCCACTGTGTCGCCCAAATAGGGATTGGTCATTCGCTCAAGCAGGTCCTCGGCATACTCCCTGTATCCGGCTTCTGTAAACAACTCATCCCCTAATTGTGCGTATTTGCTTATTAGAGCCGCACCGGATTCCTGCAGGAATGCCGCCCTGCCGATTTCCATCACGGCCATATCATCTTTAAGTTCGGTCATTGAAGTTGCACCTTTAACAGCGCCGATGAAACCGAGTACCGAATGAATCGCATTATGGCCGTACAACTTTGCCTCCTCGAAGGGCAGTAGATCGTCCTTTTCAATAAAGACTTCTATACCGGGTTTGAAGCCGGGCATCGTCGTTCGGCTCACCAGGATGCGATTAAATTCCTCGACTAAAAACGCCCGTTTAAGCCTCGGCGCAATGGTTTTCAGCTTCAACTCGGCAATCTCATCAGGATCGGTCACAACGCGACTCATCTTGCCGATGACCGTGTTGAGAAACTGCACATTCTCACGCAAAGGCACACGTGCTCCGGCGGCAACCGCGTTCTGCAAAATCTCAGCGGCATGATTGTTGTTTTCCGCCGCATAGAGTATCGTACCTTCCTGAAAGCCCTCACCGATTAACGAGGCAACGCTATTTTTGCCGCCGGATTCATAGAACTTAACGGATGGCAAACAGGTCGCGATTTCCGTCGATTGCCTGAGAATGTCAAGAAGCGTATCCCTGTCGGCCGGAACGTCCGGATTGAGCAATTCCACGCCATCGATTTTCAGCGTTTCAATGCCGTCATCTCTCGCTACGTTAACGTAATAGCTTCCCCTGTTGGCCTTGACCGCATTAACCAATTCGGCATCGATCTCAGCTACAGCAATTCGGGCGAACTTCCCGCTTTGAAAAGCTTCTTTGACAAATAATCCGCCCTGAATCGGTCCGAATCCAAAGCCTGTAAATACATGCTCGGTCTTCATGACCGCCCCGCAGCCTTGAGGAAATCACCGATGTGTTTCTTGTCCGTCAGAATCGCCATTTCAAGGTCATAGCTTCGGCTCTTTCCCGGAGCGAGATGAATGAGTTTCTTCTGCTCTCTTGCTCCGCCCTGGCCGATGGGCGGATTCGTCCCCGGCTCCAGCGCCGTTACATATTCTCCCGGCCCCCAATGCTGCCAATTGCTTAACCAGGGCAATTGCTTCTTGCTATATTTCAGGGCAAGGGCTAAGCCCAGCTTTCGATTATGAAGGCCCACGGTACACATGCCCTTCTTGTCGGCGGTCACATCGATAAAGGCACACCCTTCGCCGCCTCCCCGATGGCTTTCGAGCGGTTTCGAGCACTTCTTGAAATTGCGTTTACTGTTGAAGACCGCGTTATCCATGTCCAACCCACGCGAAGCCCAATGACCCTTACAGATAATGTCCGTCCCCTCATCAACGAGCGGCCAGCCAAAGTTGCAATGATACAGGATCATATGCGGTGTTGGCGTATTGCCCAGGTTTGTCACTACATCATGAATTCGAATCGCCGGCTCGCCCAGCGTGCTCGATATGGTGCGTCTTAACTCCAAATTCGGCCCGAAAACGCGGGATTGTTCCATCACCGCGGTAATGCTCATCTCAAGCTTGCCCGTGCGCAAATCCGGCTGGATAACCGATTCAATTCTCGCCGGCAAATTGCTGATGCGCCCGTGCAAACCGCGCTCTCCGAATTCATCGGATTCCGGCCCGCCAACGTGCGTCAAACCGCACGTCGTGATTAAGCCGCCGGCGAATGAATACAGCCATTCCAACCCACGGTTTGCATCCGGCCGGGGGGCCGTCACACCCGCGTGACTGAGCCAGGCGAGACTATGCTGATTATGGAAAGCCTCGACGATGTCCAATCCCCTGTCGATCACGACCTTATATCGCAATCCACCTCCGGTATTGACCCAGGCGATCCGAGTGCTCTTACCCAAACCATTATCCAAAACCGAGGTCTCGATCCCTCCGATCTGTGCAACGTTACCGACTTTATCCTGCCAGGCAAACGCAGAATCCTTCTTGGCCATGTTTGTTCCCTTTCCGTCGTGAATGGTTCAATCTAATGCTGTTCGCAGCGCATCAAAACTCGGATAAGTGACACCGCTTCGAACCACTTTCAGCATCTTTTCATACGGCTGGATATTGCCGTACCTGTCATCGAGCGGCGCCTTGATAAAGAGCGAAGCGAATAAATTCCCCATTTGCACCGCTTCTTCGAAATCCATCGAGCCGTCCTTAAACGAATCCAGATGCGACGCAATGTAGCTAATCAATCCGGCCCTGAACGAGTCGCCGGCCCCGACCAGGTCCACCACCTCGCCCGCCATAAACCGCGAGGTGATCCGGTTCGGTCCAGCAGAAACATCGTTAGGTCCGATGTGCCGCTCGTATGCTCCGTCGCTGACAGTGACACCGAAAAGCTTGGTTCTGCCGTCCTTTTGCCAGAATCTCTCGGTGAGAAATTCAAGAAAATGAATATCGTTCTCGTGCTCTTCAAACGTACTCCAGGGCCGACCCGGAGCAAGCGTGTTTTCGATCAGCTTCGCCTCATCGCACGAGGTAAAGAACACATCCAATTCCGGCAAAAGCGGTTCCAGAAGCCGGTACTCCTGAACGGCCACGCCCTTTTCGATCAATTCAAAAGGATTGCCCGTCAATGTATGGCTGTCCACAATCGTTACGGCGCCCTCACTCCGGCACCATCGGATGAAATCGGCTAAATCCCGCCCCCCATTTGCATCGCCTCGATCGGATAGACCCGAGTACATATAATAAACGATGCTGGGCTTGAGCCGTTCGACGGCTCCCTTAAAAATCTCAAAATCAAAGTCATTATTCGCACTTGGAAAATAGGCGATCCCGCCTCGATCGTCGCCGGACGTGCTGTGAATAAAAGTCGTCCCCGTATGAAGCCCCGGATGAATGTGAGTCCCCGACATATCGATCCCGTTGGCGGTCATCACATCATAAAAGAACCGGCCCTGGGCATCCAATCCGTCGTACGCGCCTTTGCCAAGATTCGCTCCCACGGCGACCTTCAATCCCGTACGCGCGATCAACGGCGCCGTATTGCCCGGCCCCCCGGCCGTCGCAAAACCCTGCTCGATCCATTCTCTAATCTGCCACTGAGAATAGTCCGGCATATCTTCCGTTTTGCATTTGGCCAACCCCCCCTTGCCCACCAGCTCATCAGCAAAATCAAAGTCGGGCCCTCGCAAATCCGTCACAGCCGTATTGAGAATCAAAACATCTGTCGCCATATTCCCGCTTTTCACAGAATGTCAACTTTATTTAATGCATTTCAGCTTCGCACGTTCCGATGGCCGGTCTGTAAAAATTAAACTGCACGTTCGGATGCCCGGCCAGAAGTGACATCGGCACCGAACTATCCGCAATCTGCTTGCCGATCATCAACGTTGTCAATCTCATACCGAAGGGGTTATCGTGCGTGCCCGCCTGCCAAATTGAGACCTTCTCGGCCTGCCAGGTTTGAACGGGTCCGACAGTAATCGCTTTGGTCGGCACACCGGTCACGACACCGCCGCCGCTGGTCCGAGCATTCTGCATCACGGTGACCGGATGCAAATCCACGACTCGCGTTGTCAGCTTGCGATAGTCCTCCGGCGTCGGCGGCTCATCTTTATATTTACCTTCACGTTTCACCGGGTCGTTAAACGCCCAATGCTTAATATCCCCCTGTCCGCCCTGCATGACGACGCAGCGAACGCCTTCCCAACTCTGGATATATTCTCCGGGGTGGGCCTTTGGAAAATGGATATTGGATTCCGACATCTTGAGACTGTCATGGATCCGATTGAAGCATAACTCCATATCCGCCTTCGCAAAAGATAACGGATGGGATGGCGGCACTTCCTTGCCGTCCATATACCACTCATCCATCCCCCAGAAATGGGCGTTCGCCAGATCCAATTCCATTTCGTTAACGAGCCGCGCCACGAGCGGAAGCTGTTCCGTCGGACCAATCGGACCGCACAGGCCCGCGGGGTTATCCGCTGACGCCTGCTTCCATGCTGTGATGTACTCCAGGGCCTCAGCTAAGTAGAAGTCTTCGAGCGTATCGTAAAAAACAACGTTGAATCCTTCCCGGCTCAGACCCAGCATAGCGTCGGCCGTCAGTTTAGCCGCATCGTCGAGAAGCTCATCATCGAGTGTTGTATAATCCCACCAGCCCGGCGCCAACATGCTTGTTTTTCGTGCCATGGACGATCTCCTTATACAATGTGAACGAGGTCACCAAGTTCCGCTTTGAGAATATTATCCTGCGGATAGGCATGGCCCAAATGCTGCCGGAAACCTTCCGCGAATTGCGTATTGATCTGTTGCCCTCTTTTTTGGCTGCCCTCTTTCATGATGTTGACGTATTCGTCCATGCCGTGGTGTGTCATCAACCAGTGCCGCTGGCTTTCATGACAGCAGAGCATCTTCTCTTTTGTCTCCATCACACGTGTGATATCCACGATGATGCCGGGCTTAATCTCCGTTCCGAGTATATCCTTTTGCTCGGGTGGGTCCATGTAATAAAGATGAGGAACCGGCTCGAACGGCTCGGCGCCGGGCGTCTCTACATTCACGACGCCACAGGCAAAACAAGCCGTTTGGGCCAGTTTGCTGGCCATCTCATGATCGACCATATAGTCCGATGGACTCGTGGTGAAAACGAGACTGGGTCGGACTTCTCGCACCAGCTCAATCGTCTTGAGCAGTGTCGGGCGATCATACATGATAAAAATATCACAGCTCTCAAGGCAATGATAGCTACCCTCCAATATGCCGGCCGCCTTTGTCGCTTCTGCTTTGCGAATCCTGCTGATTTCTTCCCGACTATATTGCACCGTCCCGCAATCCCCTGGTGACACGGTCGCGATGTGAACCTCCCAGCCTTTCTCATGCAACAGCGCCAGCGTCCCGGTACAAAAGAATTCCGCATCGTCAGGGTGAGCGCCTATACTCAATACTCTTTTTCCGCTCGTTTCAGCCATACGCCGAGAAACCTCCTTTATGTCTATTAACCCATCAAATGGTTGACGATAAGCATATCCAGTTCTTCGTAATCCCGCTCGCCGACTAACTTCTCCACCCTATCTTTATCCAGACTGCGAACCAGCTCGACCAAACGTAAGAAAATGGTCCGGCTATTGGACAGGTGCTTGGTCGCACTATCTTGTTTCTGGGTCCGCATCGCTTTGACGTCCAGGCCGACAAACTCGCCCTTTTTGCCGTAATCGTATTGGTCAAGGACTCGCACCTGATTGAAGGCCCTTCGGATGTCCACGGAACCGAACGTTTTATCCTCATCGAATTTCAAGCCGTTTTGGTCATTCAAATGAACGGTGAAGAGTTTATCGTAAGCCAGGGCAAAGCCCATCTCATCTGAAGGATCCAGACCGGCGAGAATGGCATGGGCCGTCTCGATATTGACACCGACACGCTCCGGCGCGCTCGTGAGATAACCGACGGCCACAGCGTGCCCGGTTGTCGGTATGTAAGCCTGGTCCATCGGTTCGTTCGGTTTGGGCTCGATGGCGATCTTAACGCGAGGATTATAGGAAAGCATGTCATCGATCGCCTCTGCGATTCGATCCACGGCGACCTTGCTGTCTTTGGCTTCGCGAATATACGTCCCTTCACGGGCCAGCCAAAGAACGACCAGCTCCGAACCCAGCGCATCGGTAATATCCAGCATCCGCCGGTTCCGGTCTTTGGCGTACTCTCGACACGCCGGATCATTCGAGGTGTACGCCCCATCGATCGTCCGAGGATCCTCCCACGTCCTGGGGGCGACAAATTCGGCCACCAGCCCCTCATCATCGAGCATCTTTTTCACGTCCTTGGCTTTCTTGACGATCTGCTCGGGGCTGAGATCGTTCATATCCGGCACCGCATCATCATCGTGAAACTGAACCCCGTCGAAGCCGAGTTCTTTATACATTTTGAGCTTCTTGCTAAACGCAATACTATCCCGGACCGTCGGCCCGAAGGGGTCCGCGCCTTCATGAATATTCCATGGCCCGAACGAAAAACGATATTCTCCTGACATTCTCAATCTCCTTGAATTGACTTAGTTTGTTTGTTTAAGCACGGCAGAAGCGTGACGTGCGTAGTGAGCGCGAAGGTCATGGGCGTATTCATTCAATATGTTTTCGCCGATGCCGTTGTAATCGCCGCAACGATATAACGCCCGCGCCAGAATCAGTTCGCGCAGCGATTCATTTCTGGTCGACGTATCGACCGGATTGTCCGGCGTTTCGCTTCTGGCTTTGCTAATATGGGTGAAAGCATGACCTCGTATGCCGGGCTTGGCCAGCAGTCGCGCCAAAGGCTCGGCCGCCGCGGCATCCTTTAAGCTTTCAAGGGCCATCGCCACTGCCCGAGAGTGTGAGAACTCACTTGTAACGTCAAGCAATTCTACCTTGTCCACAATCGGCTCTACCGCGCGTTTGTCGCGCGTTCGACCGAGAGCCACAATTAGACTGTCAAGCTCGCTCATGCTCATACCGAACTGACCCATCCCCGTGAAATTCCAGCCCTTGTCCCAATCGCGGGATGTCACCTCTTGGGCGAGCGTGCCAACACCGGCCGGATCACCCAACATCCCGAGAATATGAGCATAGGCCAGTCGATGTGCGTGGGATTGAGCATCCTGGTACGCGTTTTTCAACAGAGGCGCCGCCGTCTCAGGCTGCGTGAGGATGATCTCCAGACCGTCATAGTTATTGACCACACGATCCACGGCGTCTTTGATCTTTTCGATAGGTAGCGGGAACGAGTCTTCATCGGTCAAAACGCGTTCGGGCAAATTGCCTTTTTCAACGAGGTGTTTTTGAAGTGCTTTTAGATCGATATCGCGCAGGGACTTGCCGCTTTCAACGGCCATCGCCGCCGCGACACCCGCGGCATAGCCCTGGTTCTGGATATCCGGCTGCATCCGAATCACCGGCATCGCATCACGGTGGGCGCTGACACCAAGCCCCGTGACCAGGATTCCATCGAGGTTCTTCGGTAACAAGCAGCGATAGGGAACATCGACATAAATCTCCTCTCGGTCGGGCGGTTTAATCATGAAAATCGGATGTTCCGTGAATCCATGCGAATCGAAATTACTTCGGGAAATCACGATGGTATCGGGATAGGTGCGCCCGGCGGTAATATCCATCGGCGACATCGTGAAATCCCCCACGATCCGCCGTCGCTCGCGCGTATCCAGTAACTGTCCAAGATCGTATGCGTCCTTATATTTCTTCTTGGCGGTCACGAAGGCTCGCCAAACGTCGATAATGTCACTATCATCGATAAAGGTCCAGTCCGTATTGGTGTAGCCGGCGCCGAGTCGAAGGCCGGGGAGCCCCGCCCCCTGAACCGCGACACTCGATCCGTCCGTATAAACATAAGCGGCTCCCGCGGTTGAGGCAATGTCCGCATTGCCCGTCGAATCGATCACCACCTTGGCGCGAATCAGGCCGCGCCCCGCCGGGGTGGCGACGAGAACGCCTTTGACTTTTCCATCATCAACGAACGCTCCGCATCCGAGGCATCCGAACCAAACATCCGCCCCGGCTTTGCGTAATTCACTGCGATACCACTGTTTCTTCCACTGAACATTCCACCGGCCGCTTCTGGGCCAGCCATACCCGCCATACCGAGCGACTCCCTCGTCCACTTCCGCTGTGAATCCCTTAATATACCCGTAGTAGTAACTGCTGATATACCCCATCGTTCCGACGCCGCCGAGACCATGGAGATACTCCACCACAAGCGTCTTCGCTCCCTGCCGGGCCGCGGCGATGCCGGCCGGCGCCCCGCCCGTTCCACCACCGACCACAACAACGTCATACTCTCCAAGTTCAGGCACACCACGCCGCTCCACAGAAACGCTGCCGAGTTCTTCTTCCGTCGAGCGTATTCCACTGAGATCTTCACGGACTTGCCCGTCCATAGCGGCGCGCTTGAGCTCGCCGGGAAGTCTTACTTTCCGTGATGGTGCGACTCTCTTTGCCTCGGCAGCCGCCGCCCTGCCGAGGCGAGTACCCATCTTCATGTATTCCAACGGCCGAAGCAGCTTTTCGGCGACAGAACGGGATATATCCGCACAACCACCCAGCACAAACACACGATCAACACCTTCAGGCTTGAATGCATTCAGATCCACCTTTTCGGCACCGGGCCACGTACCCGATCTTCTTGTTTTTCCCTTGATCGGATCAGGTGGAATCTGGAAAAGCGTCTCGGAAGCATCCACCACGGTCGGATCCCAGGTCTTATCACGAGCCATCTGCTCGGCTTTCGCAAAAGAGGCAAAGGAACCGTCCTTCATGGGTATCTTAAGCGTATATTCTATTGCCTGTCGCGCCGGCCCTGTTTCGACCTGTATGGGGGACGGCATCTTTCGCGCCTGGATATCGTCGTCGGGAACTTTTTCCTCGCTGACAACGATACGTGTGAACCTCTGGAGTCCCGCGGGATAAGGCTCTCCAGATGCACCTGCGATTCGCGCAACGCTTGCACGCGCCGTCGCATCAATAATAACCTTGGCTTTGACGGCTTGTCGCCCGGACCGGTTGGCCATCACAATGCCGGCAGGCCGGCCTTCAGCATCCTGAAGAACATCGGTGGCATAACAGCTATATAAAAACTGTACGCCTGCTTCAAGCAAAGCGTTATCCAGCTCGCGTTTCACCTGCATAGGCGTCGGAGGTATTCGCAAACGTTCGTCCGGTTTAGCGGAAGCATCCTCACTTTCAACTAAAATCTCACCCAACAGTACCCGCTTCACCTCCGGACTCTTCTCAACGACATATCGCACATATCGAGCCTGGTCGCTTACGGATGCCGAAAGGATAATCGGACCCCACGGCTGGCGTAGAGCTTCGCCGGCTCTTTTATTTTCGATAACGGCAACCTGCCTCCATTCTCTTTGATTGTTGCTGACGGAGACCGTCACACTTTTCACTTCGAAGTCGTCATCGCTTCCGGGATTGCGGCGCTGATAAGCCATGAGGTGGACGTTACCGACCGGACGCTCCTTGCCCATATCTGCAACGATTGTGACATTACTGTCGTACTGAACGCTCTGATTGGATGCGCTGTGCCATTTACCGTCGGTCAACTTAGACGGGGGATCGGTATCCTTGTGGACGGCGGCGGAGGGCTTATCCGCTCCATAGGTTAAGAAAACCCGATTTTGGAACAGCGAGGCAGCGGCCGGTTCGGCAAAAACCTTTTTTGCCAACGTTGATTCCGGTACCTCATCCCGCTCCAGCCAGAGCCGGTACGTACCGCAAATGTCCTCGCCTAAATAAGGACGCGGTGCGGCGAGAAAGACGGTCGCCCCTTGCCGGGCGGCCCCAACCGCAGCGGACACACCGCCGGAGGTTCCACCGATGACCACAACATCGACATCATACGCAACGGGAATGTCCCTTGCCGACTCTGTTACGGCTCTGGGCGAACGGCCGATCCCGGATTCTCGCGCATTAAGTCTCGATGGGCAGGTATTGAGCATCAGACAAGAAAGGATGATGATCGGCACGATTTTCAGCGTTTTCTTCATGATTCTCCTTCAAAATTCCGGATTCTTCTGTCGATACGCGATTCTTGTCGTGCATCGAGCCCCGAGTATCGAACATTAAGGACCAAAAATCAAGCTAATGTTTTTTCTCCTTCGTCCCGCGGCCGATGTTTCCAGCGGCGATGGAGCCACCAGTATTGACTCGGATCGTCTCGTACGAATTCCTCAATCGCTTTCGTATATTCGGCCGTAACCCACTTCAACGGATCATCCTTATCCGCCCATTCTTCGGGGAAAATGATGCGATTAGCTCTCACCTCGAAGAAAAAACGATTGCCTACCCTCCGGCTGCATCCGATTCCGATCGGGATATTGTTTGTAATCGCAACCAGGCCGATGCTCTTATATGTACTGGCCTTCCGCCCGAAGAAATCGACAAATATTCCCTTCCGTCCGGCATCCTGATCGGCGATAAAACACAGCGTCGCGCCGTTTGCGACTAATTTCTCCATAAATCCGGCGGCGCCTTTTTTATCGATGATCTTCTGCCCAACTCTCCGGCGAACACCATATAAGTACCGGTTGAGATATTTGTTGTCCAACGGCCGGGCAATGCTATAGATATTGAAGCCAAATAAGCCGAGAAGATAACCGACGATCTCAAAATTGGCATAATGGGCGGTCACCAGCAACAGCCCTCGCTCTTCGTGAATCAACCACTTGATCCTTTCGGCGTTGATGTACCGGGAATAGCAACGCCAATTGTATTTATTGACCAGCCGGGGCGTGAAAAGGATATCGATCGTCAGCATGACAAGGTGCTCGAAGCTCCGCCGGCCCGTCCGCCAAATCCACTCCTCGCTTTTTTCGGGAAAGCTCGCTCGAAGATTATCCAACGCCCTCTTTCGTCCGCGATGATAATGTTTCCAGAGCAATCGACCGAGAAAGCACGCCGTTTCAAGATTGGTCTCGATATCGAACAGGTTCAGAAATACCATGAAAATGCGTAACGCCACGTACACCAGCCAATCTTTGAATGGATGATGTTTCTTCTTTTTCTTTTTTCGTGGGCGAGACTCAGCCATAGGCCGTGATTGTAGAGGGAAAATCACCCCTGTCAAGGTAAAGAAGGACGCTTCAGAAAACAGTATACAATCCCCACCCCAATCTTCGCCTTTCGGAAACGACGTTTTAATAGCCGATCTTTTATAGGGAATTGCTTGGGAAATCTGAGAATTTTTTATCGTACCGAGTGTTTTTGTACTGCAATTCGGCCGGTCGATTTGGTAAAGTTATTACGGTGAAGTTCGGGTCCCTATCAGCCGATATCTGTGGGGTATCGGTTCTCGAACAAGTAGGATTTCTGTTGTTTCTCGAAGCTCTTTCAAGAGGTACGGGATGGCGAACATAAGCAACAACCGGCAGTTCCCTATGATTTGAAGTAAGCAATCTCCGTCTTTCTGTTTAGTGTCGGCGTCTGAAGAAAGGAGGTGATATCACATCGTAAAGACTCGTCTAAAGCCGACACGGGTGGATTGCACAAAAGGCAACAATGATTCGTTACACCATTATCAATGTTCTTTTTTTGAAGGAGGCTTGTTATGTACAAGAAATTTTTATTGTCAACTTCTTCTGTTTTGGTGCTGGCTCTTATTGTAACGAGCACGGCCAAGGCAGATCTCATCGGCTGGTGGAGGTTTGAGGAAGGCTCAGGAGACACGGCTTTCGATTCCTCCGACTATGGCAATGACGGCACACTGAACGGCGATCCGCTGTGGGTCGAGGGATACTTTGGCGGCGGATTGGAACTCAGCAGTGATTTTGTCGCCATTGACGGTATCGCCGATGACCTCACAGAAAACAATTTTGCGGTCAGTGCATGGATCAAAACCACGATGACGGGAGACGGCAATGTGATCGCCGCTAACACGACCGAAAGCGGTCACGATTTCATTTTCGGCGTTGATGGTGGCAATTTGCTGGTGGAAGCTGACAGCGTCAACACGTACCCTCCTGCTATCAACGACGACGAGTGGCATTTCATCGCGTACGTCCGGGACGGAACGACCGCCTTCGCCTACACCGATGGAGAGTTGGTCGGCACGGAAACACCCTCGGGCGATCCGTCAGGACAAGCACGGTGGTCGATAGGTCAGGAATGGGACAGTAGTCCGAGCGACTTTTTCAACGGCACCGTGGACGATGTTCACTTTTTCAACCATCCTCTGTCAGCAGGCGAGATTCTGGGTGTTATGGTCGGTGAAGGATTTCCTTATGCTTCTCGCCCTGATCCGGCAGATGGATCCTACATTGACGATACCTGGGTGAGCATAAGCTGGAGGGCGGGAGACTTTGCGGTCTCACACGATGTCTATTTCAGCGACAATTTCGACGACGTGGACAATGGCACCGGCGATGCATTCCGGGGCAATCAGACGGCAACGGAACTGCTTGCCGGCTTCCCCGGATTTCCTTATCCGGACGGTCTTGTGCCCGGAACGACGTATTATTGGCGAATCGACGAAGTGAACGAAGCGGACCCGAACAGTCCATGGAGAGGGAATATCTGGAGCTTTAGCGTTCCTCCCAAAACCGCTTATAATCCCGATCCGGCGGACGGGGCCGAACTCACTGATGCGAATAACGTAACCTTGAGATGGACCCCCGGTTTCCGCGCCAAGCTGCATACGGTTTTCTTCGGCGACGATTACGATGAAGTGAACAATGCCACCGCAGGCGCTATGGCGGGTACTGCAAGATTTAACGCCGGCACGCTTGAAGAGCAGAAAGTCTATTACTGGCGAGTAGATGAATTCGATCCTCCCACCACATACAAAGGGGATGTCTGGAGCTTCACGACGCCGGGCGCCGTGGGTAATCCGCACCCGGCCTTTGGAGCAGCGGATGTGGCGATGAACGCGATGCTGAGCTGGACCGCGTCCACGAATGCCGCCTCGCACGAGCTTTACTTCGGCACGAACAAAGATGCGGTGCGCAGCGCCGGTGCCGGCTCGCCCGAGCATATAGGCTCCAAGGCGCTGGGCGCCGAGAATCACGATCCGGGATTGCTTGAGCCGGACACTGCTTACTACTGGCGTGTGGACGAAGTCGATGCTCAGGGCAATACATCAACCGGTCCCCTCTGGATATTCACGACAGGTAGTTCCCTACTCGTCGATGATTTCGAGGGTTATACCGATGATGATGCGGCCGGCGAAGCGATCTGGCAAACGTGGATCGACGGTTTCGGCGTTCCGGACAACGGTGCACAGGTCGGTTATCTACTGCCCCCCTATGCCGAGCAGACGATCGTTCACGGTGGCCTGCAGTCTATGCCGCTGGTGTACGTCAACGAAGCCGGCGTTACGAATTCGGAGGCCTCGATGACGTTGTCCGCTCTACGCGACTGGACTCTGGCGGACGTTTCGGAATTGTCGCTCTGGGTACGGGCCGCTTCGGGCAATGCTGAAGATCCGCTGTACGTGGCGGTTTCCAACAGCGCCGGAGCCCCGGCGGTAGTGGCCCATGACGATGCGGCTGCCGCGGCGAATAGAAGATGGAACGAATGGCGTATCCCCCTACAAGCCTTTGCCGACCAGGGCATCACCCTGACGAACGTGGATAAGATTGCGATTGGTTTGGGCAGCACGGGCGGTGCAGCGGTTGGCGGTTCCGGAACGATGTTCATCGACGACATCCGGCTAATTCGACCCTAAGTTGCACGTGGAGAGTCAACCTACTCTCTCGAAAATGATTGAATTTCTATAGGTTCGGGGCCTGTACCGAGTGATGAGGTACGGGCCCCGCTTTTTTTCTATGCAATCAGATCGTTTTGAAGCTAACGTGAGAACTGATCCAAGACGATGCACAGCCCCTGGTTTTTTGTTGAAATTCAGACAGTTAATTCAGTATAATTGAGTACGATTAAGTAATGAGAACCGGATTTGCATAACCCGAATAAATGGCTTCTGGCTTATCGTTTCTGCGTAGAGGTTTGAAGAAAGGAGGTGCTGTCAAATCGAAAGAGTTCATCCCGAGCCAATGCAGCAGCAAAGTAGGGAAAGCCGGAATCATTATCAGTTGAATTATCATTGATTCACTTTTTTTGAAGGAGGACAATTATGTTCAAAGAATTGGTTTTACTCATATCTGTTGTTCTCACACTGGCCCTGGTTGGTGGTAATACGACCCTCGGCGGCTCCGTAGATGTCCGATGCAGCGAGAGCTTGGAAGAACATCTCGATACCGGAGCCTTGGATACAGGCAGTTCCGACCTGGAAATGCCCTATGAAGATGCAGGAGATTACCAATTAGTCGGTCTTCGCTTTCTGAATGTCGGTGTCCCCAACCATGCGATCATAACGAGCGCCTGGGTGCAATTCACTGCGGATAATGAGAAATTGACAGGAGAACCTGTTAATCTTGCTATCCGGGGCCGGCTGGAGCCGAATCCCGGTTCCTTCACAGGCGCAGCAGCGGTATCGTCAGCTCCAAAGACATCAGTATACGCCAAGTGGAGCGGGATACCCGCTTGGGCAAGTGGGGACCGCGGCCCCGACCAACAGACATCGGACCTCTCACCTGTTATTGAGGAATTGGTCAATCAGGACGGCTGGGCCATGGGTCATGCGTTGGCGCTAATCATCGGGGATGATCCAGACGCTCCTTCCAATAGCAATCGAAGTGTTGTTTCAACGCCGAGCACGATTGTACTGCACGTCGAGTATACGAGCTTTTTTGCCCATCGACCCAATCCGGCGAATGGATCTATGATTAATGATACGTGGGTGAGCCTTAGCTGGCTGCCGGGACAGACGGCGGTCTCCCACGATGTGTACTTCAGCGACAATTACAACGATGTAAAGGATGGCACTGCTGATGCGTTCCAGCGTAATCAAACCTCGACGGATTTGCTTGCCGGTTTTGCCGGATTCCCTTATCCGGAGGGTCTGATTCCGGGCACAACGTACTACTGGCGAATCGATGAAATTGAGGCCGACGGCACCACGAAACACACAGGTTCTGTCTGGAGTTTCAGTATTCCGCCCAGGACGGCTTACAATCCCGATCCGGCCGATGGGGCAGGGTTGGTTGGCCCGGATGATGTAACGTTGACTTGGACGCCGGGCTTTAAGGCCAAATTGCACACGGTCTATCTCGGTACGGATTTCGATGAAGTCGATAATGTCGCCGGGGGATTTCCTCAGGGATTGACAAACTATAAACCTGGCCCGCTCGAATTGGCGACCGTTTATTACTGGCGAGTCGATGAGTTTGATCCTCCCTCTACGTACAAAGGGGATGTCTGGAGCTTCACGACACCTGGCGCCGTCGGGAATCCGCAGCCGGCGTATGACGCTGCGGATGTGCCGATGAACGTGATTTTAAGCTGGACGGCTGCCGATAGTGCCGCGTCTCATCAGCTTTACTTTGGAACGGATCAAGAGACCGTCCGCAATGCCGACATAGGGGCCCCGGAGGATAAAGGCCCTAAAACGCTGGGCGATGAGAATTACGATCCCGGATTGCTCGAGCCGGAAACGACTTACTATTGGCGTACGGACGAAATCGATGGCCAGGGTAATGTATCGAAAGGCCCCCTCTGGATCTTCACCACGGGCCAATCGCTTCTGATCGACGATTTCGAGGGTTATACGGATGACGATGTCGCAGGCGAAGCGATCTGGCAAACGTGGATCGACGGTTTCGGCGTCGCCGATAACGGCGCACAAGTCGGTTATTTACTGCCCCCGTATGCCGAGCAAACGATTGTTCACGGTGGTTTACAGTCGATGCCGCTCCTTTATACCAACGAAACCGGCGTCACCAACTCCGAGGCCGCGATGGCGTTGACGGCTCCGCGGGATTGGACGCTGGCCGGTGTGACTGAATTGTCCCTCTGGTTCCGGGGCGATGCGGCGAATGCGGCCGAACCACTCTATGCCGCGATCTCCAATACCAACGGATCTCCCGCCATAGCGGCCCACGATAATCCGAGTGCGGCCCAACTCGGCGCCTGGACAAATTGGATAATCCCACTACAAGCCTTCTCTGATCAAGGGCTCAACCTGACAAACGTAGATAGGATCGCGATTGGCCTCGGCAGCAAAGCGGGAGCCGTAGTCGGCGGCACGGGGACGATTTATGTCGATGATATTCGGCTCTCTCAGCCGTGATGAAGCTAACAACGAATCAAGGTAATGGATGTTATGTAGGATTTCGGGGTCGATATGCACTCTGTGGGTATCGGCCCCGGTTGTTTATCAACTCAATGTGCGATAACGCTGGAGATCCTGAATACCGGCAGGAGGAGTGCTATTGCAATTGTGCCAATTACGATA
>CAYZAT010000033.1:0-20065 GCA_964476475.1 uncultured Pirellulales bacterium | reverse complement strand
CGGCTCCTCGAAGCCGAAACAATAGAAAGATAGAGTCGCAATGCTGGGTGTATTGTTCGGACAAGGTGAAGTTTTAGTCATTATCATCCTGACGGCGTTCGTGGTTTTCCTGATAGCCCGCGGCCGTCGGAAACGAAGCCGCTAATCCCCAAAATCCCCTCTTAGATCCTTCTTTGCTCGTTGCTGTTTTAATTGACTTCTCCGCTTCTTCTCTGCCAAACGGCGCTGGTTGATCGCATATGGAATCCGGGTTTTCTTCCGAACGGGACGTTTTTTGAGGGCTTCGGCCAATAAAAGCTGAAATCGCTCGATGGCCGCCTCCCGATTGGCCTTCTGGGTTCGGTACTTCTGAGAAACGACCCGTATTACCCCTTTTCTGTTCGCTCGCCCCGAAAGCCGGGTCAGGATGTGCCTTTTTTGTGTCTCAGTAAAACTCTCACAATGGGTCACATCAAAAAACAACGTGACCCGGGTGTTAACCTTATTAACATTCTGTCCGCCCGGACCGCCGCTCCGCGAGGTCTTGAAAACCAACTCATCCTCACGAATCGAAATGTCCTGTGTTATCTCAACCATCGTCTTTTTGATTCCAGCATATCCAACGCGGACGAGACGATCAAGAACTTCCTCTTTCCCCTTGCACAAATGTTCGAAAAATCCATATAATCCACGCGTAGGCATGATTTTAAGGAGAATGACTATGCGAAAAGCACATCAAGGAACCAAACTCGTAGTCACCGCACTCATTTTAGCTGGAATGTTCTTCATTTTCCTGCCGCTGATAGGAAACGAATCCATTCCCGCCAGAGCCAGCCAAAAAGCCGGATCGGACACCGAGGCATTGAGGGCCGGGAAAAATTTCATTCCAACGAAAGTGTATAGCGCCAAGGAGGACGAGGAAATCCTCAAGCTGTTCGACGGCCTGCGTGTTGCGGACGTGTCCGACGGAATGGACAAGGTGGGATTGACCAATACGGGCCTCATGTGCCCTCAAATTCATGCTTTATGGAAAGACACGCAACATTATAAACACCGTTTCATTTGTATTGCAGTAACCGTCCGCTACGTCCCGACCAATAAGCCGCCGGCCCCTGCGATGGAAACCCAGGCCTTCAACCGCTGGGTGGGCCAGTGGTACGGCAACCTATCGAGTGAACCGTTCGTACCCCTCATTCGAAAGGGTACGGCTCTCGTCATCGACGATGCCCCGGATTCAGACGTCGGCTCCATCGGCTCAAATAACATTATGGGCTGGACCCTTCGTGGCTGCGTGGGCGTGGTTACGAACGCCACCGCACGGGATACGGACGAGATCATCACAGAAAAAATCCCTCTGTACTTCCGAAAACCGGGCCGAGGTATCCGACCCGGTCGAAACGAAATCGAGTCGGTCAATCGCCCCATCGTCTGCGGCGGCGTTCTCGTCGAGCCGGGCGATGTGATCGTCGCCGACGGCGACGGCGTCATCGTAGTCCCGCGCGCCAAGGCGAAAGAAGTCGCCGAATACGCGCAAGCCGTCATCGAAGGCGACAAAGCCGGCCGACGCAACCTCTACAAAAAACTCGGCCTGCCTCCTGATGATTCCGTCAAATAATCAAATGATAACATAGAATTCATCAATCAACCGATTTAGTGAAATCGGATACTCCCGCCGGGATGTAATTTGAGTCCACCATCGTAGATATTGATCCCCGCTCGATTCATTCCCTTGATCGAGAAGAGCTTGGTGTTTAAGGTTTTCAAACCCTCAAATAGAATAAAATCATTGTCGATATTACCTTTTATACACTCGAGTTTCACTCCCGGTAAAAACTGCAAATTTTGCCCAGGATCGAACCTAATTCGAACTCGTTCATTTTTAATATCCTGATCGAAGTATCGATAGTTGAACTGATTATTCTTATTATAAAATTGTTCTGTCAAAACCGCACCCATAGATGGAGCTGGACGGATATTTCCAAACAGAAGTTCGTGATTGGGGTTGCTACTTGGTAAAGCATCCAGTGTATACCAAGCATTGCTGTTCTCAATTCCAGCCCAATTGGGATCAGGAGGTACCCAACCTCCCCAACCATAGTTCATATGATATTTCTTTCCTGAAGAATCATCTTGCCAACCATCGAGAACTATCGAATGGCGTGGGATAAAGTATTGTATAGGCATATTGGCATTAAGTTGTCCTTTTATGAAATCAAACCAAGGTTCTTTAGTGTCGTCTGGATCTTTATTTGGAATATAACGCTGTACCCAGCCAAGTTCAGAAGAGTAGCGATAATGATTTTTGTAGGAACCAATTACCATAGGTATTAGGTCATTTGGATCAATACCGCTACTCATAACACCATAATCCATCTCCATAGCGACACCAATTTCATAGCACAACTCTGCCACTGCATCGATTTGATCTTGATTTAAATTTCCTATGAACTTATCAGGCATGTTCAACCAATCATAATCGTCACTAAATGTAGCGTTTAATGATTTCGCTCCATGAGTCCCTCCACCTTCACAAGAATCATCGCCATCCCAATCGTACACATGGCTTTCAACACCCCTTGGGGGCCAGTTCCAATATTTCATAATCTGAGCGGTAGCGGTCGCAACACATCCAACTACGGTTCTATCTACTCCATTTATGCAATCAGTATCACCCACGGGACAAAAAGAATTGTATGGAAACCCTTGATCCCAACTCGTTGACAATAATATCCTACCTTCCTGATAGTTCGACCTGACAGGCTCAGTTCGAAGATTCTCGTTAGTAACGTGGATTTGTTGGCCGTATAGTTCATTCCATGCAGGGCGATAGTCGATTTCAAGAAGAGCCTGAATATGTATATCCGCATCCACTCCATACAGATAAATCGGTTCCTCTATCGCGTCCAGAATCCCCTCCATCTTCATTTTGAGAAGATCGGCCATGCCTACATCTGATTCCGGATCGAGATTCGATTCCACGGAATAAGCTTTAATCGGAGCCAATTCTTTACGTAGCGAAACCACGATAAATCCGACGGGATCGACATCGCAGAAATACCCTATCACTCGCTCGTCTCGTTTGAATTCCTGAATATCGACGACATACGCCCAATCCGAGTCCCCCCACTGTCCCTTATTCTGTATCACACGCTCCGTCCAGCTTACCGCCACGGTGAACGCTTCGTCCCAGGTTGCCATTTGTCCCTGAACCGGAGATATCCAAATCATGGTTATCAGCAGAATGCTCAATATTGCGTTGATAAAAACTTTCATGATCGCCACCTTTTATTTATTGCAGGGTTACTAGGACGAGAATCTGTCCTTTTTCGCCTTTTTCCAGTTTCTCCATGGCCTTGCCTAAAATGGCGCCGCGAGCACGATCATAATCGACCGCCTTCATCGCATACCCCGGTGTGTCGGACGTTGTAAGCAAATCGCCCGGTTCAACCGCTACCGTAGTCGCATCTACATGGCAATACACCCTACCCGCCAGAGCCACGTCATAATCGAACTGACCGGCGCCAAGCCGTACACCGGAACCCAATCCATTAGCTCCCGCTACGATTCCCGCTACTTTTGTATCGTAAGCCTTTTCGCTTATAGCAAGTTTGCCCGGATTGGCCGAATCAATAATCAGCACAGATCCCTTCTTTATCTGATTCTGATCAGAAACATTAAAACCCTCCGCAACATCAAGCCCTTCACCGAGTTCCATCACAGTAGCGCCGCTGCTCCACGATTTAATCCTTACTTTGCCTTGAAAATCAGCCGCATATCCACTGGGACCGCCTTTAGCGTAAAGAGCCGTACCTGTGGAACGGGTATTCGTTATCGAAAAAGCATTACTGCTTGTTGAAATGCTCCCCGTATAAGGTAAAGAAAATCCACTCCCTCCGCCTCCTCCTGTGGCAGCGGTTGTTTGTACGCTGCCATCAGGGAACTTAAATCCACCACTTTCTGAGTAGATCATCCCTTTTACGTGTAATTTCGTAGAAGGATTTTCAATTCCGATACCAACATAGCCCGATTTTGAAGATAGAATTGTAAAATTACTGGGAATGGGTCCATATTCATAAAAATAGTGAGTACGTATGCCAATTTTGAATGTGCCAGAATCACTATAACTAAAATACACTCTTTCTCCTGAATTTTCATCGGGACTGAGTATAAGCAGCTTATCATCATTACCCACCAAAAGATTCCCTCGTCCGACTACATGTAACTCAGAAAGGGGTGATTGGGTTCCAATACCTACCCTCCCAATATTATCTACATAAACGGCATTCCTTGGAGAGCCATCCACCGCATCAAGAGAATGATCAGCGGTAGAAAGTTTGGAGAAAAACAGACAAACCAACGCACTAATGAACAACATCTTAAACACTTTCACTTTCTTACCCTTTCACAAAGGTTATCATTTTAAAAAGCATAGCTGATACGTATAGATATTAGTCGGAATGAGGTCTTGGGACCGGATCGATTCAAATGCATATTCCATCACCTTTATGCACTCACCATAGAAAAAAGCCACAAAGGTAATTGTAGCTTTTTAAACCCTATGTGTCAATTTATAAATATGCGTAAAGATTAGGATTATGGCCAGAAATCGGCGTTTAGCCAATAGTCAAAGAAGGTCAAACAATCAGAATTGTTCGAGGAAGCGCAGGTCGTTTTCGTAAAGAAGCCGAATGTCAGTGATGCCGTACTTTCGCATGGCGAGGCGCTCGATGCCGAATCCGAAAGCCCAACCGGTGTATTTTTCGCTGTCGATGCCGACGGCGTCGAAAACGTTCGGGTCCACCATACCGCAGCCGCCTACCTCGACCCAGCTTTCGCCGCCGCTTTTATCCTTCAGAAGCAGATCCACTTCGGCGCTGGGTTCGGTAAACGGGAAAAAGCTCGGCCGGAATCGCCATTGCGCCTCCGACCCGAATAGGGCATGAATAAACTGCTCGATGGTGGTTTTCATATCCACCATGCTGACGCCTTCATCCACGACCAGGGCCTCAAGCTGATGAAACATATACATGTGCGTCGCATCGACGGTGTCGGGACGATAAACCCGACCCGGTGCAATGACGCGGATCGGCGGCGGAGTATGCTCCATGACACGGATTTGGATCGTCGAGGTCTGGCTTCGCAATAACGTCGTCTCGTCGATATAGAAGTTATCTAACGGATCGCGCGCCGGATGCTCGGGGCCGATGTTCAGCGCGATGAAGTTGTGCCATTCATCTTCGACCTCCGGGCCGTACGCGACGCCGAACCCCATGCGCCCGAATATCTCAAGCAGTTCATTGAGGGTTTGCGTAATCACGTGAGGCCGTCCGATGCGCACCGGTATGCCCGGCAACGTCACGTCGATGAGTTCCTGTGATGCAGACTCCTTTTGCGTTTCAAGCGTCTCTTTCAGTTTTTCAAACGCCTGGGTCACCTCTTTTTTGATGCGGTTGGCAAGTTGTCCGGCTTTCGGCTTTTGCTCAGGGGGCAGTTTGCCGATCCGGCTAAGCAGTTGGGTTACCTGCCCCTTTCGGGCCAGATACTTGATGCGGAACTCCTCCAGCGCCGAAGAGTCGGCGACGTTCTGCAGTTCCGACAGGGCCTCCTTACCGGTTCTTTCAAATTGCTCAAGCATTGTTTCGTATAACGTATGTCGTCGCTATCAAAAAGGGCGATCACGATTTAGGATTCGGCCACCACTCCGGTCGCTTCCACAATCGCATCGAATGCCTTCGGATCATCGACGGCAATTTCACTCAACATTTTCCTGTTCACACCAATATGGGCCTTTTTCAAGCCATTGATAAACTGGCTGTAGCGGATGCCCCGCTGCCGGCAGGCGGCGCTGAGCCGGATAATCCACAGACCGCGAAAATCACGTTTTTTACGTTTACGGTCGATTCGGGCGTTGACACCGGCACGAATACGTGCCTCTTTCGCAAGGCGATACTGTGTACCGGTTGCACCGCGATAGCCCTTGACGGCTTTGAGAATGCGTTTCTTCGATTGGCGCCGTGCGGCGCCTTTTCTTACTCTTGGCATGTCAGCTTTCCTTTGAAAAAGTTCAATTCGCGCTTGCTGGCGGCAGCTGAATGGGAAACACCCCAAGCCGAGAAGCAAGCCTTCCCAATTGACAAATGACTATGGACTATTGATAATTTCCACAAGGGATCCTATTCACCGAGCTTTACTTTGGCAGTCTTGGCCATGGCGCTGGTCATAATCGTCGAGCTACTTACCCGCCTCCGGCGTTTGGCATTCTTGCTGCTCATCAAATGCCCCGCGCCGGTGCGATTTCGCTTCACCTTCCCCTTGGCGGTGACTTTAACTCGTTTGTTCAAACCCTTATGGGTTTTCTGTTTCGGCATTGGCTGCTTTCCTTTAAAAAAAACCTGTCCCACTTCTGCATTGAAAGACCGTACCATTACAGTCTATTACACTACAGAACAATGTAAACGGATGATTTTATTCGATTTGCCGGTGCGGGTCAACATCAATGCCAGCAGTTTCCCAAAAAATCGAAAATGAAATGGGTCGCGGGTACCGTGTTTCGGCAAAACTCTCGCGGATCATGCAAATAAGCGAGGAATCCTTCTTGAGAGTCGTCCAGACAGACGGCTATCTTGGAACGAGGAGCAACGTCATTCGGCGGTGAGCCATTCTGGCGGGTCGCTCGATCTTCGCCAAATCCTGCAATTCTTCGGTAATCTTCTCGAGAACCTCGTACCCGTGCTCACGATGGAGCATCTGGCGTCCGCGGAAAAACATGGTGAACTGGACTTTATGACCCTTTTCCAGGAATTCCCGCCCGTGTTTGAGCTTGATTTCCAGGTCGCGTTTGTCGGTTTCAGGCCGGAGTCTGATTTCTTTTAACGTGGCGGCATGACGCGAATGCTTCTTGTGGGCCTCGCGAGCCTTTCGTTTCTGCTCATAGAGCCACTTGCCGTAATCCATAATCCGGCAAACCGGCGGTTCGCTCGTCGGGGCTACTTCCACAAGATCCAATTCGACCTCACGGGCCCTGGCCAGGGCTTCATGCGTATCGATGATACCCACCTGATTGTTTTCATGATCGATCAGACGGACCACTCGGGCCTGAATTCCTCCATTTACCTTTAAGTTTTGTTTACTTATAGTGCGACACCTTACCTTTCTAAAAACCATCAATCCTTGGATAGACCATTACTGGTACCTATAACAATGATATAGTATAAGTCTCCAATCTTACAATGCCAAGTCAATTTTTTTGTCGGCAATTTTGCTTTTCACAATTGATAGAAAATCGGCAATCGACAGCGCTTTGCTCTCTTTGATCCCCCGAATCCTGACGTTGACGGTATCGGATTGGGCTTCTTTGGGCCCCACAACGAGCATATACGGCAGCTTTTCGCTATGGGCACGGGCGATCTTGGCGGCGATCTTCTCGTTGGAACAATCGCAGGTACAGCGCAATGCGGCTTCTTTTAACGCCGCTTCGACCTTTTCGGCGTATTCATTACTCTTTTCGCTAATTGGCAGTATCCGCACTTGCTCCGGCGAGAGCCAAACCGGAAAACTCGCACCGTAGTGTTCAATAAGAATTCCGATAAAACGCTCAAAAGAACCCAACACCGCCCGATGAATCATAACCGGCGTCTTTTCCGTATTATCTTTATCGGTATAGACCATCTCGAACCGTTCCGGCATCGAGAAGTCCAGTTGAATGGTCCCCAATTGCCAGGATCGTTTCAGACAATCCTGAATATGAAAATCGATTTTCGGCCCGTAAAACGCCCCGTCCCCCTCATTGATTTGGTAATCAATATTCTTGCTCTCAAGGGCTTCTTCGAGCGCATTTGTGGCCGTTTCCCAAATCTCGTCCGAGCCGATATGCTTTTCCGGCTTGGTGGACAGCTCGATGTGAAAATCCTCGAAACCAAAGGCTCGATATATCTCGAAGGTCAAATCGATGACGCCAATAATTTCGGACTTTATATGCTCCGGCGTACAGAAGATATGGGCATCATCCTGGGTGAACTGCCGAACGCGAAAAAGTCCGTGCATCACGCCGCTGGCCTCATGGCGATGCACGAGTCCCAACTCGGCGACGCGCATCGGAAATTCCCGATATGAATGTTGCCGGGTCCTATAGACCAGACATCCGCCCGGACAATTCATCGGTTTGATCGCATAGCCGACATCATCGACATCGGTGAAGTACATATTCTCTTTGTAATTATCCCAATGACCGCTCTTATGCCAAAGCTGCTCGTTGAGAATCACCGGCGTGCGGATTTCCTCATATCCATATCGATCGTGAACGCTTCGCCAGAAATCCACGATGGCGTTCCAGATCACCATTCCCTTGGCGTGCATGAACGCGAAGCCGGGACCGGCCTCGTTAAAACTAAACAGATCGAGCTGTTTGCCCAGGACACGGTGGTCCCGCGCCTTGGCTTCTTCAAGCCTTTGCAGATAATCGTCGAGGTCTTTTTTCGTCGGCCAGGTCGTGCCATAGACACGCTGGAGCATTTTCTGCGTCGGGTCGCCATGCCAATAGGCACCGGCGACGGACATGATTTTACAACTTCCGACTTTCCCCGTGCTCGGCACGTGGGGACCTCGACATAAATCTTCGAAAGCGTCCCCATGCGAATAGAAACTGATCACATCACTATCCGCTCGATTAATGTTGTCAATCTTATACTTATCGCCGGCCAGCTTGTCCATCGCCTCGGCCTTGCCCATTTCGATACGCATGAACGGCCCGTCCACCTGGATAATCTTGTTCATCTCCTCTTCGATCCGCTCGAAATCCGTCGGCCGGATCGGCTCATCGAGATCGACATCATAGTAAAATCCATCTTCGACTGTGGGGCCGTAAACCAGCATGGTATCCGGCCAAAGACGACAGATCGCCTCGGCCATAATATGCGCGCAGCTATGCCGCATCACCTCAAGCCCTTCCGCATCTTTGGGCGTGATGATTTGGACGGCGACCTCACCCTGGAGTGGCGTTGACAAATCCACCAAGTGCCCGTCAATCTTGGCCGCGACGGCTGCTTTCGCAAGGCCCGGGCCTATTTGTGCGGCGACTTGCGCCGCTGTGCTTCCGTCATTCACTTCTAATGTACTGCTGTCAGGCAGTCTAATTCTTGCCATTGATCTATCCGAATCCCTAAAGCTAATTGGTTTCTATTGTCCCATACAACCGGGAATCAATACAATTACTCCACCGTCCCGGCCCTGTCAATACTATTTATCGTCCGATTTCTCTTGCAATATGATTCGTTTATATCTATAATGCGAGTGTCGGTGGTATATGGCGAAATGATGAAGGAGGAAGCCAAATGGATACGAATTTGGTGTTACTCAAAAAAGACGGCTCACACAAAGCTTTTTCCTTGCCACGCGATCTGACGGTCATCGGTCGACGTCACGACTGTGATTTATGCGTTCCTCTTAGGGTTGTTTCCAGAAAACATTGCCAACTTAGTCAAAATAACGAGACGGTCAAAATTCGCGACCTCGATTCAAAAGTCGGCACGTTCCTTAACGGCAAGCGTATCAGTGACGCTACCGTTCAGGCAGGTGACTATATTACAATTGGCCCGTTGACTTTTTTACTTCAGATTAACGGTGAACCCAAAGAGATCAAACCGCCCCAGCCGGCGAAACCCAAAGCGGCGGCGCCCAAGAAGGCCCCGCCGAAAAAGCCCGAACAAGCCCCTTCCGGCAGCTTTCCAGAGTTGGACCTGGACGACGATGATTCCTTCCTCGCCGAGCTTGAAGATGTCTGAGCCAGCCCCATTAAAGAAATACTGTGTGCCTGGTCGGGGGCACATTGATTGCGTATATTTTCTTCCGAAATCCCTGTTTTCTCCGGGAACGCCGTCATCTGTCCACACTTGCTGCGCTTATATTCGCATATCGACCTGGCCCAGCCTCGTGTGATAAGACCTATTCTTCTTCGAACAGGAACTGCAAGAGATTTTGATATTTTGAAAAATCAGGGATGACAACGTGCGCGCCGGCTTTGATCAAACGGGTGCGTTTCTCGACGTTGAGCCCATGGCGGCGAATCTCATCGGTCGCGATCCCGATAGCGATACCCTCGCGCTTGACGCACTCCCGCAGCTCAACGGGACCGTCGCCGAAGACGGCAAGCTCCGGCCCTTGAAGTTGATTATCCGTCATGATGTTATCGATCACCATTTTCTTGGAATACTTCGTAATATCGCCGACACTTCCATAAATACCCCCGTCGAAAAGATCCGCATATCCCAGCGCTTTGGCTTCAGTTTCAACGTCCTGGCGGTCCGTCCCACTGGCGAGGTAAATTTTGACACCTCTTTGCTTCAGAGCCTGGATGAATTCCAAAGAGCCTTTGATCGTATAATCATTGATATCGAGCTCCCTTCGGTTGAATTTTTCGACTCTCCCGCCAACCTGCTCCATTAGAGCCTGATTGTAGATTTCCTTATACCCGAATTTATCAAGGATTTTCTCGGCCGGAACAAAACCGAATTCCCTGACCATTTCGACCAAAGCCTCCATCTGGACGATGGTCTGGATCCCGGTGGATTTATCGATATAGTCAACGATGTGGTCGCGCACCTTATCATAAAGGGACTCGTCCGCCGTTTCGTACTGATCGCCGAGAATAGCCTTCATCATGACGGGCGCCATAACCAACTCCCAGCCCTGTCTCAACGTACTGACGGTCCCGTCGTGATCGAAGACGGCGTGTTTGATGTGACCTACCGGGACGGATTCACAACAAAGTTCGATTTCGGTCCCGTCTAAATACTTCGCCTTGCGTCGATCCTCAGCCAGTTCCGGCTGATAGATATAATCCGGATCCGGTCCGATTTCGAGAATTTCCGGTCCGGAGGCGGTACCCGTCTGGAACAGTTTCTGTACGGTGACCGCCGCGGCCAGATTGGCGAACTCGGCGGCCTCGGCGGGACCGACACCCGCGCCCAGACATAAGGCCAGGGCGCTGGTGACCGTATCGCCCGCCCCGACGATATCGAGCTTTTTCAAGAGTTGAATACCGGGAATTTCATGCAGTCCCTCCGAATCGACGGTCAGAATTCCCCGTGCGCCGCGAGTGAGAAACACCGGCTTGTCGAACTGCCGATAGAGGTTCATGGCGTATTGTTGCACGTCGGCCAAGGGAATGACGTCGTCAAGCCCAACCTCGACATCGTTCAGGCTCGCCGCCTCCAAGTCATTGGTCTTACGATAAATATACTTGAATTTATGGCCGAAATGCCGGGAATCCAGCAGAACGATCTTATCGTCGAATTCTCGGAATAGACCGTTGGCTCGCTCAATGAAGGATTCGTTCGTAATCGATCCGGGAACCTGCTGATTGGCAATCAGTACATCAGCCGTCTGCAACGCATTCTTGATGCCATCCAATAAAGCCTGATCGGTTGCTTCAGATCGAATATTGAAAAAACCGAAGTCCATTCGGGGCTGTTCTTTCTCCTCAAGATAGGGTTTTCCGAATGCAACCGTATCGAAATTCTCCTTTTGAACGACCAGCCACCTCGTGTCCACGCCCAACTCGTTGAACTGGCGAGTTAATTCCCTTCCGAAAATATCATCACCGATCGCGCCGATGACCTGAATCGTCGCCGGCTCAAGTGCGCCCAGATTCGCCACGACATTAGACGCCCCGCCAAGGGAGTAATAATGCTTGCGGACCGCCTGCGCCTGCAAGCCCGTCTCGACCGAAACCTCCGAGCCGCGGGGATCGAACACCCAATAGGCATCAATACAAAAATCGCCATAGACGGCGACCTTGACATTCTTAATTCGATTGAGGATTTCCTCGATGCGATCTTCTTTCATGATGTCGAGCCTTGTAACTGTTCCATAATCTTCTGATAGAGCAAAGGAAAGGTCTGTTTCTGATTGCCCTCAATGTAATAGCCTTTTCCCTCAAAAGCCCGGGGGATTCGCGTCACCACACTCTTCTGGTCGCGATAATAATAGCCCTGCTCCGATTCATCGCTCATCACACGTGCGTCATGGTGACGGAGGTCGAAATCTGCCGTGATAATGCTCTTGGGGATATTGCCGGTGTTCGCCACCATCGAGACGGCTTTGAGCAGAACTTCCGGACCGGTCACGGCACTTCCTATGTTGAGCACAACGCCGCCATTTGTCAGACGGGAGATTTCCTGTGTGTAGATCAGGAAGTCCCGGCCGGAGCAGCCCCCTTTGGCCTTACCGTCAAACGATGGATGTTGGTCGATTACATCCGTCCCGATCCCGACGTGCACGGTGAAAGGAATGCTGTTCTCATAGCAGGCAGCAAGAACACTCACGTCGGGATGAGCAAATTGCTTCGATATATTCTCTTTTGCAGACAACCCGAAAACCTGGTCTCGGAACTCTTTATCACACATCATTCGCCCCAGGGATTCGCCGTAGCCAAGTTCACATTGATTGCCCACAGAGAGCGCATCGTTGATATAGGCAAACTCATAGGCCATACCAAACCGGCCCTTGCCGAGCGCATCCGGGACGTTCTCGCTCGTTTGACCGATCAGCCCCAGCTCGAAATCATGGATAGCCGTAGCCCCGTTGCCGGCCACAAGGCTCACAAGACGACGCTTGACAAGATCGACCAGCAAAAGCCCGAGACCATTTTTTATCAGGTGGGCCCCGGTAAAAAGAATGACGGGTTTGTTGGCATGTCGAGCTTCAACAATCTCCCGGGCAATAATCTCAACATTCCGAGTAATCTTTTCTGGCAATGAGATTGTGAGATTACTCACATCATCCGGCCGGACGAGATCATCGAGAGTCACTTTGTTGGAGCGTGTATCCAGCGGATAGGTGCTGATTTTTCCAACATCAAAGATGTCGTATCGACCCTGATAATACATAGGCAAACTTTCCGTTACTGAAGGCTTTCAAGCAGCTTTTCAAGGCGTTTGATACATTGCACCATACAACGAATCGTATGGTAGTTTACCTTCCAGGAATGGCTCATGTGCGTCCAGATCGGCTCGCCTTCTCGCGTTGTTAACGGCCACCACTCCCCAACCGGGTGGTTAATCATCTGATCGAACACGAAACGGTGCACGTTCTCATACGCGGGCCAGTAATCCTCCGGCCCGAAACGCAGACATCCCTCCAACATACCGATCATCACCTCGGCCTGCTGCCAGAACTCCTTCTCCATATCATAGACGCCCCCGGAGTGCGGGCCTTCGACGTACACCCCGCCGTATTCCGGATCGATGCCGTTATCCCGTCCGTGATCCATCGCCTTCTTAATAATGCCCCGATACTCCTTGAAGCCCCACCCCATAATGTCCGTCGCATGGGCGAGCAGCCAGGCAAATTCAACGTTGTGCCCCGCCGAGGTATTATCCTCGGCATTTGCTTTTTGCCCGCCTTCGGTAAAACGATCCCAGCCCCAGACAATATCGAACTTGATCTGCGGCGCGACTTTCCAATCGATGGTAAATTGCGGGATACCGGTCGCATACTCAGGATGAAGAATCTGTTTAATGAGCAGATCGATGTCTTCTATGAGCGTTCGCCGGTGGATGGATTGGCCGGTACACTCATAGAGCGTCGTGAAGGCCTCCATTAAGTGCATATGAACGTCGAGGGTCTTTCGGTCCCCGCCCTGTGGACCGGGACCACAGAGGTCCCAGTTTTTCTCGAACATCTCGAAATAGCCGCCATACATCGTGTCGGCCGCGTATTTCTTAAGCTGATCGAAGGTCTTCTCCGCGTATTCGGCGCCGCGAGGGTCGCCCGTGGCCAGGGTATATTCACTCATGGCGTACATGATGAAGGACAGGCCATAGAGGATCTTCTTATCACAGGTGACGTTGCCCGCCCGGTCGGTGATCCAGAAAAAGCCGCCGTGCTCTTCATCCCACATCTTGTCGATAAGAAAATCGACGCCGTGCTTTGCGTATTCGGCGCACCGGCCGTCACCATAGCCGGCACGATGGGTCGATGCCATGGAGTAAACGGTGCGAGCCTGAGCGAGCATGGATTTCTCATTCTCTCCCGTATCGTTGCCGTCTTTGTCGAAATGGGTGATAAAACCGCCGTTCTCGTCGTCCTTGCACCGGTCCAGCCAAAACGGAAGCAGTTCGGTCGTAAAATGCTCCTTACACTCATCAAGACAGGCGGACACTATGTCTTCGGTCATGGCCATCGTGCACTCCTTTCAATAAGCCGGTCAGATATATGGAATCAACACGTCAACCTACTGTAAACGGGCGTATCTTAACAAAAACACACGCGCACGGCAAAGAAGTATCGGAGTTAAATTTTTCGGACGAGCTTGTTCAATTGGAGAGAGATTAGATCTGATATATCATCAGTGTGTCAGGACGCAAATTTCAAAAAGGAACCGTTTGACCGCTATTGAGGCGGATCAGGTAAAAGGATGGGCGAAGTGCGTTTGGCGCCGTTGGCAACCGTACCATAATCAAATCCCAGTTTTGTCGATAATTGGCCGGGCGTCGTTTCATTACCGAGCAATCGATTATGCTCATCTAAAACCGCGGTCAGGCTCTCTCGCTCAATGGCTCTTCGGATGGCCTGTTGCGGCTGGCCTAAAAGCCTGCTCACGCACTTTTCTTCAACTTCGATCAAGACGGAGACCAAATGGCCGATTTGGGTCTCGTTCAGGACGCCGGCGCCGCCGCCCTTGACGTACCTTTGTACCACATAGGAATACAACTGTGCGAACCGTCGAGCCACCTCCGGTTTTCGGGGCGTTGTCGTGGTCGGGAGTCCACCTAAACCTGAAGAGGACAAAGGGATCTTGCTTTCCAACAGTTTCAGGAAACCGATATCGTAAAGCTCGAACTTGACCGTCCAATCCGCATATCTCTTGATCCGTTCATCGGCTATTTGCAGTAAAAGCTCCTCGCTTTGCGGAATGTCCACATTGGTGACAAAACGCGTCATCCGAGAGAGTATTTCGCCGGTGCTGTTCTCGACGACCTCTTTGAGCCGTGCTGCAATGGCTCGTGCCGGCCCGGGATTCGACTCGATGTTCGCATTCAACTGCGCCAGGATCGTCGGATTGGTCAGGCAACTCACCGCCCAATACCGAATGACCATGTTCTGATTTTTCAACCACATCGCAGCTAAATCATTCAGGCGGGGATCTTCCAATCCGTCAATTAGAATCAGCAGGTTTACAGTAACGTTGGTTTTCCGCTCTTCCGGTAAGGTCTGAGCTTCCTGAAAACCAGCCTGGATATATTGATAAGCGGCTTCTGAATACCGCTGGGCGTATTGCCCCTGGGTGCCCTTCCGGCTGATGATCACGGTCCGGCGCTTCGCGATGGTCGCAAGGTCTCGCGTTCGCACCAATTCCTGCACCGCTTCCGCGAGAAATTCGTCAATGATTCTATAATCCTGATCGTTCAGAACTCCCTTGGCTTTGATTCGGTCAATATCCGTCGTATTGACGGCCCTGATCGTCGAATTCCTAACCAGGAAAAAAGATACGGCCAGTACAGCGAAAAACGCCCATTTTATTTTCATCTGCAAACACCCTTTTTCATCGACTAACGATGATTGACTATTGACCATACATAGATTGGCTCTGTGCCCGACGCTACGTCCGTCAACGATTCAATCCTCTGAGTCTCGACAACAATAAACCGCCCATCATCAATAGCCAATTCCGTGCCTACTCCGTGCGACATAGCTGCCGAGGCCACGCATCCCCAACAGATATCTATGTTTAATATTATCTACTTTAACGTAAAAATCGGCTTTTGTCAAGTGAATTCAGTGCTTTGCAGCAAAAGTCTCACCAAATTCACTTATTGCCCTTTTCATATTATACTTTCCCGTTAAAGCTGCTAAAATCGCAACAAAATGAAAAAAATTTGCCTGTATAAAAAAAAGAGAACAAAAAAATGACGGAACAATCCATAAAACCCATACGCGTCGATCCCGTGCGTCTGCGACTCAAACGAAGCGGCCAGATGGTGACGGATGCCACGATTTTCGCCTCGGAGCGCGTCAACCTGGAGCCGGACGCCGTCCGCCAGCTTTACGATGCCGCCTGCCTGCCCCCGGCCAGGAAAGTCCTCGCCACCGCCGATATCCACGTCGGCTTCGGCGTGCCCATCGGCGCCGTTTTGGGCCTGGACGGGGCGATTATGCCGCCCGCCGTCGGATACGATATCAATTGCGGGATGCGCCTGCTCAATACCCCCCTCTCGAAGGGAGATATCCATGTCGATAAGGTCGCCGTCGATATTGCCCGGGATATCCCCCTCGGCGAAGGAAGAGACAACCTCAAATTAGGTAAGGCCGGAATCGAAGCCGTTATCCACAAAGGCGTTGCTTCGATACCCGCTCTTGTCGAGAAATCCAATCATCGGGCGTGGGAAGCTTACGACCCGGACCAATTCGCCGACGACCTCCAGAGAATTGAGGAAAACGGCCGTCTCCCCTCCGATCCCTCCGTCGTTCCGCAGGCCGCCATCCAAAAAGGCGCCAACCAGCTCGGCACACTCGGAGGCGGAAACCACTTTATTGAGATTCAGTATATCCAACAGATTCTCGATCCGACGTTAGCCAGAACATTCGATCTTTTTGAAAATCAGATTGTCGTCATGATCCACTCCGGCTCCCGGCGATTCGGTTACGAGATCGCGGATCGATATATGAACATTGCCGCCCAGCGTCCGGAAAACGAAGGCCGAAAGAAAATGCTCTCTTATCTGGAAACGGATACCCAAACCGGCCGGAAATACATCTCGGCGATGGCCGCCGCGGCGAACTTCGCCTTTACGAATCGCCACATCATGGCCCTGCTCGTTAGGCGGTGTTTCAACAGGATGTTCGGGCCGACCCGGCTCAGGCTTATTTATGACGTCACACACAATATGGCCAAGCTGGAAACACACGAGGGCAAGCCGCTCTGGGTGCATCGAAAGGGCGCCACTCGCGCATTCGGCCCCAAAGATATGACGGGCAGCCCCTTCGCACGGACCGGCCAACCCATCATCACGCCCGGTTCCATGGGCACCGCAAGCTATCTGCTCGTCGGAACCGGCAAATCAGCCGAATCGTTAAGTTCGGTAAACCACGGCGCAGGTCGCGTCATGAGTCGGTCCGCAGCGCGCGGAAAGTCGCGTAAAGGCAAAACCATCTCGCCCGGCCGGATCAGCGACGAACAATTCAGGCGGAGCATGGAAGGCGTCAAGCTCATCGCCGGCGACAGACGCAGAATCAAAGAAGAAGCCCCGGGCGCCTACAAAGACATCGACGAAGTCGTCCGGATCGTCGTCGAGTGCGGCTGGGTCAAACCCGTCGCCCGAATGGTCCCCTTAGCCGTCCTCAAAGGCTGACAGTCAGAATAATGTGACGTAAACCCCTTTAATAATCTTTGAATCCCTGCATCCACTCGGGCCAATCTCCGGGCATGACACCTCCGGCCCTGGTCCACGGGCCGGTAGTGATCGATTGATCGTCCCATTTCAAAGTCCATAATTCTTTGAGTCCGACTTTCCTGACGGACCAATCCAGGAACAGGCTGTTGATATGCCCGTTGTGCCTGTTGATGCAGAAGGTTTGTAACCCACTGCCCTCCCTCCTCGGCGGTTGACGTGTATTGATATGCCTGCCCATACGCTCGGGGCAATCGAGAATCACCGGGATTTTGGCCTGCCCCCTGGACAAAAAGTTGTCGATGCTTTTGGGAAATGCCGTAACGTTGAAGCCATAGCTACCGTGAAACTCTGGGGGAGGACTTGTGATTTTCCATGCTTCGAGGGTTGAACCACCCTTCCATCTTATTTCGTACGATCCGTCGGGACTCGAACCACGGCTAACACCCGTTGTGGGACCAGGATCAACTTTGACGGCCACAGGACAACAGGCAATGCCCCTTGTAACGACCTTCTGAAAAACTTTAGGTCTATTGGGATCCCCTACAGGTAGCCATGAGCCCCGAAAGAACCAGAGAACCGTCCCGCCGCTCATGACCGGGAGCCGTCCCTCGTTCTCATCGACGTAGAGTGCCAGCACCGTTCCCCACTGCTTGAGGTTCGCCTGACACATCATGGCTCTGGCTTGTTTTCTGGATTTCTGCAAGGCTGGGAGCAAGAGCGCGATCAGTAGCATAATGACGGAGATCACCACCAGCAACTCAATGAGCGTAAAAGCTTTTCGTTTGCACATGGCAGTTCACCCTTTCTATAGCTAACGCAAAGCGTTGTATGGGAGAAAAAAGCTGCCGGGTGAGATATCCTCGGGATACGGTTCGCCGGTTTGTGGTTTTAATATGACTCGCATCATGACGGTATCCTCCGACGAATAATTCTCAACGTGCCCGTCCGTATAGCCGGCTTGCAGCTTGATCCGCGGCTTATCCGACCCGGCGTCCGCTTTGGCGGACCAATAGGCAGAAGAAAGGATCGTCCCCTCCGTGATGGACGACCCGTTGAACTTCTCGCAACTGCTGTAGGCGTTTTCGCTTCGCCAATGGTTGTAGGCAAAGTAATCACTCACGAGTAGCTTGCTCTGCCTATGCCCGCCGATAGAGCTTCGCGGCCCCTTGAAAAGATAGGGCCTATCTTGCAGGTAACCGGTGTAGTTCCAGTAAAAGCAATAGGTCCCACTGACCGGGTCCTCGACGGGCGGCGTGTCCGGATTATCCCACGCATCACCGGCATCCCACGCCTCTTGAAGATACGTATATTTCCGAGGCGCATTCGGGCAATAGGTCGTGTCGGCGTCTTTAAGATAGCGCCGCAAATAAGCACTCATGGAGCGATGCAAGCGAGGGCTTCGCGCGCGATAGCCCGTCAACATCATCGGCTCCTGCCAGTTCCAGCTCGAATCGTCCCCGATGGTTGCCACCGATTCGGGATACCGGTGGTCATTATCCATTGAGAAAAGATTAATTCCACCGACAATCTGCTTCTGGTTATTCGTCCCGCGCAATCTTCGGGCCTGGTATCTAACCTTACTCAAACCCGGCAGCACAATGCCCATCAAAAGCGAGAGAATGGCCATTACCACCAAAAGCTCGACCAGACTAAATCCTCTTCGCGCCATGTCCTCTCACAAGACGCCCCCCGGTTAACAATTCGTTATCTTATGTACGACGTGCACGACAAAATGATACCCCCATCAAGAACTCTTTTCCCATAGTACAACTTGCCCAATCCCCTAACAATAAAATTTTCAATCCATTCGACTTATCCTGCGTTTATGAGGTTTATTCTTTCCTTTTTTCGTACCTGTCGCTAATTCGCCGGTAAAATCCAGCGAGTGGGAGGCATACTGGCCTGTCGCGTTCCACCGAATGTGCCCATATTGATGCGTTGATTGAGACCGAACCGATTATCCGGATCCCGAGGAACACTCATCAACTCGTCGCCCAACAACGAAGCCGGATCTCCCGCGTCGATACACGGACTCGTCACCTCATCGTAGATCCATGTTTGCTCGTAAACACTCCACCGCCAGCCTTCGCTCTTCAAGTGGTAATCACCGTGGACCGCATCGACGAATAACGGATCAACACTGATATTGCCTTCACCAGGAGCCCCGCCTTCAATACAGCTATATCGAACCTCGCACTGGAACAGATTCCCGTTCTTATTGTTCCATAAAATACAATTGCGGATATCCGGCGTCGAATTTTCGTAAGCCGCGATGCCGAATTCATTGTCCACAATGGTGAGATTGGAGATCGTCGGATGGCTTCGCGAGTTGAGGGATATGGCCATCCCGCTATGTCTGATAATGAAGTTCTTCAGCACACTCTCCGGCCCCTCCCCCGTATGAAAGGTCACCGCGTCCCGTCCTTCCCCTTCCCGACCGTCAGGCGATGGAGCTTCGATGACGGCCGTTCCTTCGGCGCCTTTGACTGTAATGGGCTTACCCAGAAAATCGATTTTATCGTAAACACCCGATTGGACAATAATCGTATACCCCTCCTTCGCTATGTTAATCGCTTCCTGGATCGTGCGAAATGGAAAATATTCCGTTCCAGCCAGCTCCCGGGATTTCCATCCGGCGGCAGGCGTATCATCATCGACATAGAGAATCCCCTGAAATTCATAGGCGCCTATATCCA
>CAYZAT010000032.1:0-20207 GCA_964476475.1 uncultured Pirellulales bacterium | reverse complement strand
ACAGAGAGGCATAAACAGTAGAAAAAACACGCCTATGACGATTTCGAACGTCCGCATTCTCCGCATCGCTTCTCTTTCATCCGGCGTCGCTGTTTTTCGAGTCATTGTGTATCCCCGAACCTAACGCGTTTTTATCTGAACGCCATCACGCTATGGATTCTATCGGCTATTTCCGGCCCGAGGTGAATCAAGTTGTAAAAAATGGCCTTGCCATGCCGAGGGCAGACGCGATCCTGCTTCTTCCGGGAACAACGGGACAAGCCAACCCCAAAATCCAAAGCCTGACCCCTTTTGCGCTGACCCCTTTTGCGGCTTTTGTCTTCATCTTTGTTATGATTCGGGGAGTCTTCTGGTTATGTGTATATATAGCACCCAACCTTCGCTGACATGAGATGGTTTACGTACCGTCCAGTCTTCTCCCGCCCATGCGGTTATCGCATCAGTACTTAGGGATCCATCTCGTATGTCATATGTTTCATAATTGTAATGCCCTTCAGATAGTTGAACCGTGATACTGCCGGCTTTAGGCTGGAATACGATATAATCTGTCCCGGGATTATATAAACAATAGCCCGTATTTGCTATTGTCGTACTCGGATTCATCTTTGCAAGATGATCAAACCGGTTGGCGTAATGCACCATTTTTCCCAGTGCATCTCGTACGGGATCGTACACGGGATTAACGGTTCTGTTGATATTGTCATTGTATAACGGCCAATAGCATTCATAGGTATCCAGCAACAAGTTATGATGTCCTCGGCAAAAGTTCTTCCAAGCCCTCCGAAGTCCTTCCCGGATGCCCGGCACATAGGCTGGATAGGCGTCCCCTCCTTCAGACCTAAGCCAATAGGGTCTGCCTATTCCTCCATCATAATGGTCGCTGTCAAATATAATGGGTTTGCTGCTGTATGACGGCGACCCGCCCGTTCTAAAATCAATACCATCTATATCGATCTTGTCATCGGGAGAAAACCAGTCATGGGGTCCGCTTGCGGCATCTGACGTGGTCCAGTTTTTATAGCCTGAAATTCCTATCAAGTGCCGTTTCGCCAGGCCGGATTCATACGATTTCGCATAATGAACTAATGCTTTTTCCCATGCGATGGCTGCCAACCCTTCATTGGCTATTTCAAACATAACGTTATCGTATGCATTTAATGTGTCCAGAACCTTTGCCACCAGCATTTTTTGAATATCCAGATCGTGCGTATCGGTTGTGTAGAACGTTGTGTAGTCATTCGGATCAAAGTTCATTTTATTGATGTTGTTGTCCGGATGCCATATCGAGCATGTAAAATCACGATGGTTCCGATTCAGAGATCCCAGAAACATGACAGAGCAATACATTCCTCTTGCCTGAATTTGCCCGACCCTTTCGGATAGGATATCGAAATATGATTGATTGAACGAGGTTAAATCGAACTTATGCCCCCCGTCAATGCAGCCACCAACATCGCTTCGTTTCCACGGAAATGGAGGGACGGAATAATGTGCACCGGTTGATGCATTTTTTATATAGCTCCAGCAAGTCCATAATCGTGTGAAATTCTGTCCATGTGCCTGCATCCAGTCCAGAAACTCTTCAAATGTGTTATCATCATTATGATAAATTCGCCAAACCTCCGCGGTATTAATATTAGCAAAGGCTTGACTCCCCGCTAAATAGAGGGCGTCTGTTCCGTTCGTCGTAAAGTATCTGGGATTTGTCGGGTGCACGCCGAGTACGCCTGAGTGCAAAGGTCTATCCATGCCGAAGATAAAAAGGAACACGGCGATCCATAACACGGAACGAAAAATTCTCTCTTCCATGACCATGATTCACCTTTCAAAACGTTTTCATTATGATGGTCATATTTAATGTTGATATCGTAAGTCTGTTTATAAACGAGCTCATCTTTTCTTAGATAGCGTTCGCGGCTAAGACAAAGCGACGCTTTTTTACACATGCCAGGGATTGCGCATTGGCCGGGTCAGGAATCGATTGGCCATTTCGTCGGTGAGGAAATGTTCGGTTTTCGGATCCCACTGGAGCTTGCGGTTTAATCTGATGGCGATGTCGTCTAAGTGGCAGATGGTGTCGGTGCGGACGGCCTGCTCGACGGGGCAGATGGGTTGCCGGCGGCTCTTGACGCATTCGATGAAATTGCGGCGATGATTGGAGCTTCGGGGCAGGCGGATTTCGTTCGCGCCGATTGTGGCGGTCAGCAAAGACTTCGGCTCGGCGGCGAGAAAGCCCCGACCAACGAGAACCCAGCCATCGGTGCCCAGGAAGAGAACGCCCAGGCCGTTGCGCAGCTTGAATGGCTCGGCGCGTTTCAAGGCGTTCCCGGTATTCATGTGAATCATCTTGACGCCGTTGGCGTAGAGATGCTCGACCTCCCACTCGATGGGCGTATCGGCCAGGCCGTCGGCGGGGATGACGCCCCGGCCGGAGATTTCGACCGGGCCGGTCTCGTCCGTGCCGTTGCCCCATTGTGCGATATCCACCGGGTGAATCCCCCAGGCGCCGCCGAGACCGCCCAAGGAATAGTCGTACATGTGGGTCCACATACCGTCCGTGCCCATCGCTCTCGAGGCGCACCGCTCGTAGGTATAGGGCGCCCACGGGGCGGGGCCGAGCCATGTATCGTAGTCGAATTCACTCTTGTCCGGCATCGGCTGGCTCGGCTGGTTCGGACAGGTGATACTCGGGTGCGAGCCGACCATGATGGTGTGCAATTTGCCGATCTTCTCGTTGCGAACGAGTTCGCAAGCGAAGCGGAACTTCTCGTCGGATCGCTGCTGCGTGCCGAACTGGAAGATGACGTTATAGCGCTTCACCGCTTCGCGCACCGCCTTACCGTCGGTAATACACATCGCCAGCGGTTTTTCGTAGTACATGTCTTTTCGGTTTTTAGCCGCTTCGATGCCGATCAAAACGTGCCAGTGGTCGGGCGTCACGACCGTTACGGCGTCGATATCGTCGCGGGCGAGCAGCTCGCGAAAATCGTGATAGACGTCGCACCCTTTGCCGCCGTATCGCTGTTGGACCCGCTCGACGGCCCTCTGGCGAAAGATTTCGCGCAGATCACAAGCCGCCACAACACGAACGTCGTCATAACCGAGAAACGTGCGCAGATGCCCGCCGCCCATACTGCCGACGCCGATGCAGCCCATCGTGATTTTTTCGCTCGGCGGCACGGCTCCGTTTGTTCCTAACACCGAAGCGGGAACCATATACGGGATGCTAATGGCTCCTAACGCCGTGCCGCACACATTGCTTAAGAATTGCCGTCGATTCGACCTGCTGTATTTCATAAAATAGGCTCCGAGTTGTTATTTAATTACACGCCATTATACCTCAAAAACGTCGATTCCGACAAGAGATGATCGCCATATCTCCGGAATATCATCTTCTAACGTCATTGCATGACACTGAGCCGCTCGGCGGTTCCTAAAAAAAGTCTTGTAAGGGCTGTCATTTCGACTGGAGGTCCACTGGAAGTGGACCGGAACGGAGAAATCTGGCTAGGTTTGATTGATCGATCTCGCACGAAACCAGATGTCTCGACTGCGCTCGACATGACACATGCGTGCATTTTATTCCAGATACCAGCAGTAAAAAGGTTCAGCAGCTCCACAATGACAAATATGTCTTTTCTGAGCTTATCCTTAAGTATTCGCCATTCTGGGCCGATGACACCAAGGGATAGACCACGAATTCCCGGTTGGCTGAAAAGAACCTTGAAAATCCGGCTCAAATCGCCTATAATGACGAAAGTTGGGTGATCTCAGCAGAATGTGGCTTTTGGCAGGAGACAAAACCATGCAACCAAAAGATAAAGTGAAGACACGTCTTATTCACATTGATAACAATGTAGGGTGTGCAACTTGTTGCACACGTCCGCTGAATCTTCCGTGTGTGCAAAAACGACATTTGCACACCCTACAGGTCCTCATCTTCGTTGTCGTTGCAATTGCCTGTTGTGCGGACGGCCGGGCAGACGAGAACGACTGGTTTATCTACCTGGGCACCAAGGAGGCCAAGAAAGCGCCGCGTAAGAACATTAACGCCGCCGAGGCGCTGCCGCCATTGCCCTTGCCGGCGACACCGTTGCGGCGAACCGAGCGCAAGAAGCCCCCGCAGCCGGACTGCCTGGTGGGCAAGGTGATCTGGGGCGAGTCGGCCTCTTTTACCGATACGACCGGCAATAAGCTCGAAATCGCCGACTGGAATCTGTGCCCCACGGACGCGGAGAAGTTCGTGCAGAGCGCCCGGGCGTTGGACCTGCAATATCACTGGCAGAACACCAATCTGAACGGCTTCCATTACGATCCGAAGATACTGCCGGCGTTGTTGTTCAGCGGCGTGCGGACCTTGAAGCTCAGTGATTCGCATATCCAGTCGCTGCGCGATTATGTGTTAAGCGGCGGGATGATCATCTGCGATTCGATCGCCGGGTCGCCGTATTTCTATGATTCGGCCAAGACAATTTTCCTTCGCGCATTTCCCGAAAGCCGTTTTCGTCTCATCCCCGCCGACCATCCGCTCTATCATATGATTGTCGATGTCGATAAGGTCACCTGTCGCGGCGGCAAGAACCAAGACAAACCGTTCATGGAAGGCATTTTCATCGGCAGCCGGGTCGGCGTGCTCGTCTCGAAATTCGGTTTGGGCTGTGGCTGGAATCGCAATATCGAAAGGCTCAGGGGCCTTCAAAACGCCGCGTACTACGACATCAAAAGCGCCAACGATCTCGGTGTTGACCTGGCCGCGTATATTGTGGGGTATGCGGAGGTGGGACTTGTCGAAGGACGGCCCGAAGTCTTCGGTCTGGCCGACCAGACGAGACCCACGGACGAGTTCGTTTTCGCGCAGATCAAGCACGACGGTCTCTGGAACGTGCATCCCGGCGCCGCTACGGCGCTGCTGACGAAGCTCCGACGATATACCTCCGTCCGGGTGAATCTCAAACGCGTCGGCGTGGATCTGGCCCGCGATGATCTGGCCTCGTACCCGTTCCTTTATCTGACGGGATTGGATCATTTTGCATTTTCGCAGCAGGAAATAAGCTCTCTCAAACAATACATCCAATCCGGCGGCCTGCTTTTGATCAACAACGGCCTGGGATTGGGTACGTTCGATGCCGCCGTCCGGCGCGAGATCAAGAAGGTCCTGCCGAATGTAACGCTGGAATCGATCCCGGCGGGACACAATCTCCACAGCGGCATTTTCGATACGTCCACCGTGCGATATACCCCGTCGCTGGCCAGGAGCAAGCCGGGGTTGGGTAACCAGCCGCATTTGCTGGGCGCGATGATGGATGGCCAGTTGCGGGTGATCTACAGCCCCTACGACCTCGAAGCCGGCTGGCTCGAAGTGCACTACCCGCAGATGAGAGGGTATGAATCCATTTCCGCGCAGCGGCTGGGAATGAACATGATTTTATATATGATGACTCATTAAGGCATACTTCTATGACGGACAACGTTGCTTCCACCGTACAATGTCCGCAGTGCGGCAAGGTGTATAAGCTGGGCCATACGTCGCCGGGCAAGAAAGCCCGCTGCCGGTGCGGGTGTGAATTCGAACTCGTTCCGGATGGAGCATCCGGTGAGGACACGCGCCATCCCCGGAGGCTTGAGATATCCGATGACGAAGCCCTGGCCCTGGTCGAGAAGATGGCCAAGGTCAAGGCCTCGATTTTGAGCGAAGTCGGCAAGGCGATTGTGGGCCAAAAGGAGGTGCTGGAGCAGATACTTACGGGATTCTTCGCCGGGGGACATTGCCTTCTGTTGGGTGTGCCGGGTTTGGCCAAGACCTTGATGGTCCACAGCCTGGCTCAAACGATGCACCTTCAATTCAAGCGCATCCAGTTCACCCCCGACCTGATGCCGACGGATATCACCGGTACGAATATTTTGGAAGAGGATCCCGATACCCGGCAGCGATGCTTTACGTTTCATAAGGGGCCGATTTTCACGAATGTGCTCCTGGCCGACGAGATCAATCGAACGCCTCCGAAGACGCAGGCGGCGCTGTTAGAGGCGATGCAGGAGCGACACGTGACGACGGGAGGGGATACCTACAGACTGCCGGCCCCGTTTTTGGTCCTGGCGACGCAGAATCCGCTGGAGCTTGAAGGCACGTATCCACTGCCCGAAGCCCAACTGGACCGGTTTATTCTGCTGATCAAAGTGGACTATCCGGACCTTGATGAGGAGCAGGAGATTCTGCTGTCCACGACCGCCGGTGACGGCGAGCAGCTTCGCAACCGGATCGACGCCAAATCCGTGCTCATGTATCAGGATCTGGTCCGGCGGGTTCCGGTCAGCGAGCACGTGGCGAACTATGCGGCCCGACTATGCCGGGCGACCCGGCCGATGCAGGATGATGTGCCCGATTTCGTGAAGAAGTATGTCCGTTACGGATGCGGGCCGCGCGCCGGGCAATCGTTGCTGCTTAGCGCCAAGGCCCACGTCGTTCTGAGCGGGCGCTTCAACGTCTCATGCGAGGATGTCCGAAGGTACGCTTTGCCGGTCATGCGGCACCGGGTGATACTGAACTTCGCCGGCGCCAGCGAAGGGCTCGATTCCGATGCCGTCATCAGCCGGCTCCTGGAGACGGTGCCCGAGTCGCAATAGAATCGTGACCGGAGGAATCCATGAGTGACGTAGGCGAATATCGTTATCTGCCGGCCCACATGGCCGAACGCTTGCGCGGCATCGAAATCAGCGTGCACCGGCCGATGGATGGGAGTAATCAGGGTTTGCACCGCTCGCCCGCCTTCGGCTCGTCGGTGGAATTCGCCGAGTATCGCGAGTACATGCCGGGCGATCCGATCTCCCAAATCGACTGGCCCGTCTATGCGCGGAGCGACCGGTATGTCATTCGCCGCTTCCACGAAGACGTCAGCATCCGATGCTACGTGCTGCTCGACATCTCCGGGAGCATGGGCTACAAGGGCACCGGGACCATGAGCAAGATCGAGTACGGCTGCTATTTAGCTGCCGCGATGATGTATGTCATGCTAAAACAAAGTGATACGTCCTCGCTCATCACGTTCGATACCGACATCCGCAGCTATCACGAGCCGGCGGGAAGCTTCGTCAATCTCAAACCCATGCTGCTGGAACTCGAGAACCTCCAGTTAGGCAAAGAAGGGGACATCGAAGCGACATTGCACAAAGCGGCGGAACTGATTAAAGGCCGGGCGTTGGTCGTGATTATTTCGGATTTTCTCCAGGACCCGGATAAGATCATTCGCGGCATTAACCACCTTCATCACGACGGCAAAGAGATTACCCTGTTTCATATCATGGACCCTACGGAAATCAATATGCCGCTATCCGGATTGCTCGAAGTTGTGTCAATGGAGCAGGAAGGCAAATTGACCGTCGATTTCTGGCGCATCAAGGAGACCTATCTTAAGCAACTCCGGTTATACCTCGATCAATTGCGGGCCGGCTGCCAGAGGATTCGCGCCGATTACATCTTCGCCGATACGGGCATGGACGTCTATGACGCCATTCTGGAGAGGAGGAAAATCGGATGATCTTTTCGGCGCCCATTTTCCTTTACTTTTTACCGGCCGCGGGATTGCCAATCCTCTTTCATCTCTTTCTCAGGCAGAAGAAGCGCCAGATTTTTTTCCCGACGCTTATGTTTTTCTACAGGACCGATCCGAGACTGAATTCCCGGCGGAAAATTCACCAGTGGCTGCTCTTGCTGATGCGCGTGCTGCTCATCGCTTTCATCCTGCTGGCGCTGTCCCGGCCGAGCTTTCAGAGCACCGCGCCGCTGGGCGGCACGATTTCCGTGGTCGCGGTTGTGGATAATTCCGGATCGATGAGCGAAACCGCCGGCGGTGATAAGACCAAACTCGAATTCGCAGTGGGCGGTGTGAGGAACCTCATCTCTTCTCTTGGCGATAGCGCGAAGATGACGATTGTGACGCTTGTTGATGATCCGGCGGCGGCCTTCGGTGATACATTAACATCCGACAGAGACACGTTATTATCCACGCTCGACGCGTTAGTTCCGACCGCCGCGACGGGAGACGCCGACCGCGCTTTAGCCAAAGCCTTCCGGATTCTTCAAGCCGATTCCGGCGCCGGCGGCGTCGTGCACGTGTTCAGCGATCTTCAGGAATCGGAGTGGGGCGACGACGACTTGCGCACGGAGTCGGCCGGCGATGCGATCCGCGTCGTTTTCCATCGAATCGAATCCCAAACGCGCGGGCAGCCGAATGTGGCGATCAGCTCGATTCAGTACCCGCGGCAGAAGATTCTGCCGAAGCACCCGGTGAAGGTCGGCGTCGTGTGCAGAAACAACTCGGACCAGACGGCGACGATTCGTCTCAATTCCATCGACAATCAGGAGAATACGAAAACCCAAAATGTCGTGCTCGAGTCGGGCGAAAGCCGGGTGGTTGAAATCGAAGCGAATCCCGATGCCGCCGGGCTTCACTGGATCAGAGCCTGGATCGAAGGGGACGGATTCTCGGCGGACAACGAAGCGGGAATCGGGATTCTATGCCGGCAGACGGCGACGGTATTCTTTGCCGGTTTACGAAGTCAATTCGGGATATTGCCGACCGCTTTGTCCCCGGACGACTACGGTCAGTTTACCGGCATGGTTTCGACATTCGGCAGAATTAACCGCATACCGCAAACCAACGGGGAAAAACCGATTCTCGTGGTGGCGACCTGGCAGGACATGGGGCAGCTCAGCCGGGATTCCAAACTTGAGGAATATATCAATGGAGGAGGTAATCTCCTGATCGTTCCGCCTTCGATGGGCATGGGCGCGAGAAGCAATACGCCCGCCTGGATCGGCGCTCAGATGAAAGATCGGGTTTTCAATCCTCGTGGGACGAATCTGGACGTATTAGATAAAAACGCCGATTTTTGGAACCGGATTCGCCAGACCATCGAGACGGTCTCGATGGACAATGTACGTGTTTTCACTTTCTATCCTTTGCAGTTGTCCGAGGATTTCACGCCACTGCTCGGAACGGATTTCGAGAACGTGATATTGGCGCACCGGAAATTGGGCGGGGGCAATATTTACGTTTGCGGCACGGCGTTCGATCCACGATGGAACACGCTGCCGTTGACGGGCATGATGGTGGTGATGGCACAGAATATGGCCACGGGCGGGGAATCCTTCGAGCGGGAGGCGACGCTTTCACTGGTGGCCGGTGAATTTCCGAAGGGCATCGAGGCGGCCGGGCAGCAGGTGGACATCCTCCCTCTCGCGGGCGATCCGGTTAAGTGGGAAGGCCGGGCCGGTGAATTACCCGTATTCACCCAACCGGGGGTCTATCAAGTGAATGCCGAAGACAAGGAGTATTGTATCTCCGTGCGTGCATCGGAAAAAGAGGGGCTGACACAATTCGTGGAAGGTTCGCAGATCCCGGTTTTGGAGAAGATCACACACACGGTTGTAAACTACGACCCGGCCGATGGATTGGAGAAATATCATTACGGCCACAGTCGGACGTACGAATTGTTTCTGCCTCTTTTGCTGCTGGCGACTTTGGCTTTGCTGGCCGAAGGCTGGCTGGACAATCCGGTCCGCGCCAAATCGGAAGAGATTGTTTCCCGGGAGGGTGAACGTCGAAGCGAACAGAGCGATGAATCAAAGCGGAAGGTTCTGATCGGCAGGGGGGTGGGATAATGGAAGTGCTTCGATGGCAAAACCATTTGCATCCGGTCCTGGCCGCGGCGATGATTTTACTTTTGGCGGTCTGGTTGATCGTTCTCTATCGCCGTCAGCGAACGAATCGTACATTGAAACAGACGCTGCTTTTACTAACGCCCAAGATTCTAATCGTCTTGCTGCTCATCTTAGCTTATTTCGATCCGGTCCGCACCGTGATACGGCATCCCAAAAAAGACAAGAAGGTGATGGTCTTAGTGGATTCTTCCTCCTCGATGGATTGCGAAGACGAGCCTAAAATGAGTCGTGCCGAACGAGCGGGTGATTTGTCCCGGGATCTGGACCGGAAACTGCGTTCCGTTATCGATTTTGAGACCCTCTATTTCGATGAGGACGTACACCGCACCAAAACGAACGATCAAACCAGAAGAACGGATCTGGGCAAATGCCTTGTCGCTATAACGGATAAGGCGAAAAGCTCGGACTATTTTTCAGCGGTTGTGCTCACGGACGGCGGGGACGAGGTGATTCAAAACCCGAAGCTGCCCGAGATGCCGCTGTATATCGCCGGCGTCGGTCGCGATCCGGATTCCTGGAACGATTTATCCGTGGCACAGGTTGAAGCCCCGTCCATTGTCGAGCAGGGCGGCACGTTCGAGGTTTCCGCCGATGTCTCAGCGCGCTTTGCATCGAGAGACTTTGTTTTGAACGTCCCGATGATTCGCGTCCAGCTCGACGCGGAGCGTCAGGGCGAATGGCAGGCGATTGAATCCGAGTTTGTTCAGTCCGATACCTCGAAGTCGCGGGTTAAGTTTTCGCTGCAAGCGCCGCCTGATCCGGGTTTGAAGACGTATCGCATCCAGGTGGAAAACATCGAGGGTGAACTGTCCGGCTTGAATAATATTCGGCAATTTAATGTCGATGTCCGCACGGATACGCTGCATGTCTTGTTTTTCGCCCAGGAATTAGGCTGGGATTTCAGCATGATCCGTAAGGAATTGGCGCGCGATCCGTCGGTGGAATTGACCGCGCTGTTTCGGGTGAGTGAGCAGCGATTCCTCGTCCAGGGAAGCCGCCAGAAGGGGGATGAGCAGCTTGAGGCCGGTTTCCCGGCGGCGAAAGAGATTCTCGATCTGTTTAAATGCGTCATCGTCGGCTCTTTCGGGGCTTCACAGTGGACTGCCGAACAATTCAATGCGTTGCTGGAGTATGTGCGGGACGGCGGCGCCGTCGTATTCCTCGGAGGCGAGAATTCATTCGGGAGCGGCGGCTACGACCGGACGGTAATCGAACCGCTGTTCCCCTGGCGGCTGAGCGGCGCTCGATCCACATTCCAGATCGGTCAATTCGCCGTCAGTGTGCCGGCGGCGGCTTTGAGCAACAGCATGGTTGAGGAGACAGCTAAAATCATCTCTTCATTGGACAGCGTTATCGTCGAGAGCGTCAACGTCGAAGGACCTCTTAAAAGCGGGGCCGTCGCTCTGCTCGAGGCATCGGTCTCCGGGCGGTCCGTGCCGCTGGTTTCGATGCAGCGTTACGGGCAGGGACAGGTGATGGCCGTGGCGACCAATACCCTCTGGAAATGGTGCCGGGCGTCGGAGGAATTGAGCGAGGCCTACGGCACCTTCTGGCGACAGACGGCCAAGAACATGACGGATTGGGACGAAGGGCAGCGATTCATCGCCGTCCGGTGGGACCAGGAGCACTACAATCCCGGCGAAGAGGCCTTGGCGACGATCAGCGTCGCCGGGCGTCACGATACCGGCCAGCTCCGGCTCACAGCGCAGATGGATCTCGACGGCCGGCCCACACCGGTATCCGTCGAGCCTGTCATGGGCCGTGCGAACACGTTCACGGCGACATTGAATTTCTCCCGAAGCGCTCAATACCTTTTTGAGCTGGACGCCTTCGTGGGCGATCAGGTGCTGGAGTCCTATGAGAAAACCATCGTCGTGGGAACGGGATTAAACGAGGGGGCGAATCTGGAGGTCGATCATGCGTTTCTCAATAGCTTAGCGGCGCAGGCCGGGGGCAGATACTTCCGAGAGAACGAATTCGAGACCCTGATCGGAACGCTGAGAAGCCGGATTCTCAGCCGGGTTGTGAGTATGGAAATCCCCTTGATCGAGGATAAATGTATTTATATCTTGATTTTTGTTGGTATCCTGATTCTGGAATGGATCATTCGTCGGAGAATGAACCTTTTATGAACAGAAAAAGTCATATTTCGTTTGATCTTAGATGGCTGATAGTCTCGTTCTTGCTCGTTGTTTTAAACGCACCGAGCATGGTTCACGCTTCCATTAGAGAAGCGGCGGTCTATTTCTCCGACGGCAAGGTGCTTACGGGCAGAATCGCCCTGACGTCGGGACGCCAGTTCAAGCTGAATATTCCGGAGGGCGGCAAGCTCAAAACGAGCGATATGGTCACGGGCGAAGATGTCCAATATGGCAAGGTCCGGCTATTCACCTTCGATCCCGTCAAGGAGATCAGATTCTTCCCCGAAAGGGAGGAAATGCGCCAGGACTGGAAGTTCGTCGAGACAACCAAATACGACGAAAAGACGGGGGTGGCCGATTATACCCCGGCGAAGAAAGAGTTTTGGGGCAAGGTCTATCCGCTCCGGTATCTTGCTTCGAAGGTTATCTTCAATAGCGGGGAAACACTCGAAGGGCATCTTTACAGTGTGGCGATCTACCTGGAAACCGAGAAAAAGACCCATCGATTCATTCTCCGAAGCAAACAGCGCGGCAAAAAGGCCTCCAAAATGGAGGACCTGATTTACGTCACGAAGATCAAGATGCTGGATGAAGGGCACGCCATAACCGCGGACGTCACTGTGAAATTCACCGGGATGACCTTCGGTCCGGAAGACGACGTTCAGGCCGTCACGCGGGATTCGCTGACCCCTGTCCCGACCGAACGCGGCCGGGAGCCGGGTACCTTCATTGTGAAATCCGCCTTCGGCGAGGACTTCTACCTGGCGGCCAAAAAGGGCGGCAAATATCTCGTCGGCTGGCCCGGGCAACAAGATCAACAACTTTTTGCCCTTGCCGAGGATTATGTCAAACGCCAGCGGGATTTCTATAACGATAAGAAGTTGCTGGGCGTCATGAAGAGCAAGGATGGACGGGACGTCCTGACCCTGCTGAATCTACGGCGCCGATTCGCGCCGACGAACTTCGGCGAAATCGGAGGAGAATGGGACAAGGAGCGGGGCTGCATTGTCGAGCCGTGGCGGCTGAGTATCTGGCGATGGAAATATAACGAGGCGGATCGGGAATTATTGCTGTCGTCTCGCGGGACCTTCTTCCGCGTGATCTTCCTGCCGGACGATCCGACGCCGGAAGCGGTCATTTGCGAAGACCTCTGGCACATGCAGCGTGATAAGGGCACGGTCCTTGTGGGAGTGTCTGCGAAGTGAATGAGTTCTGAAAAATTGAAGGTTGGGCATATATTATTTTAGAAAATCTCGTTTCATGATTTTCTAAAAATAATTTGGATACTATCTAATGATATATTATCGAACACAGTGTTACACATCTTGTTTTAGAAAGAAAAAATCAAGAAATACAGATTTTTTCTTTCCAAAAGTATGCCTAACCTTCAATTTTGCAGAACTCAGGCAAAGAATCAATATGAAAGCCGAATCATGAGTCAAATAAAGAGTCATAACGATCATATTCACCAACTCATTCTTGATGTGCGCAAACTGATGCTCACGAGCCAGTTGGTTTGGGGTGTCGTAGTATGGGCAACGGTGAGTCTGGGTATGTGGTTTATCCTTTTTGTGATCGACAATCTTCTGCATCTTCCGGAGGGAATCCGGCTGGCCTTCTCGCTGGGCGGTCTCGGCGTGATGGCGTTCGAGTTCTGGCAGTTTATATTGCGACCGCTTATTCGCCGGGAAAGACTCGAAGCGACGACCTTATTTTTGGAGCGTCGATTTTCAATCCCTGAGAACATTTTGATCAACGCCCTCTGTTTCGAGTCCGCTTCCATAAAAAGGGGTCAGGAGCCTTTTATCCGCGAGACGATTAACGCGGGAACGACGATGATCGCCGATGCCGATGTGAAAGAGCTGTGGCAATTCAAGAGACTGCGGCGATGGCTCACAACGCTGATTATCATCTGTATTTTGTGGAGTATATACGGCGTCGCTCAGGGACGCGGGGCGCTCAACGCCTTTTTGCGGTACATCAATCCGCTCGGCGACATTCCTCCGGCCGGGTCCATCGTACTGGAAGTCACCCCGGACAAGCATGTAGCGCTGGCGGAGGGCGATGATTTGAAAGTGAGCGTGCAGGTGAAGGGCCTCAAAGGAGATCGCACGCTTCTGACCTATCCGGATATTGTCTGGAAGCGCAACGTGGATGTCGTGACCAATGAAAAAGGTGATAACAAGGCCACGTCGATGCAACTATCCACCGAAGGCGAGCATCGTTACGAATACACGTTCAATTCCGTGGCCGAATCGTTTGCCTTTCGCGTTTTTGCCGCTGATACTTATACCGAAAGTATCAAGGTCTCCGTCAATCGGCTTCCTCGCATCCAGGAATCGCAATTTCACATTCTTGCCCCTTCCTATACCGGCGCCAAACGCATGAGCACGCTCGGTCCGCCCGAAGCCTTGTCCGGCCCGGCCGGTTCCCAAGTGGTCGTGGATGTGAAGCTGGACAAAACCGCCGAAGAACTCTGGTATAAGGATTCGGGGGATTGGATTCCTTTCGAGAAAAAAGGCGATTTATGTACGGCGAAGACGACGCTGCAGCAGGCGGAATCCTATCAGATCGAGGTCAAGGCGCCGGGATTCGACCGGCGGATCAAGATCGCCGAGGGGCCGATCTTTGTTCAGCAGGATCGGCGGCCGGAAGTGGAATTTGTCACATCCGATCTGAACCGCCAGGTTAACCTCGGCGAGAGACTCAGACTCGATGTACAGGCTTACGACGATTTTGGAGCCAAACGGATTTACGTGACGCACAAGTCGGCCCGAACCGATAGCGCTGAACAAACCATGAAGAACTGGGAGTATGAAGGCCCTCCCGGTCGGACGCAAGCCCGTGAGAATCTGTTGCTGTCGATTGACGCCAGTCGATTCAAGCCGGGCGGCAGCTATGTCTTGCAGGCCCATTGCGAAGATTTCAGCCCGGCGGGGAATATCGGCCGGTCCAAACCACTGATGCTTCAGGTTCGCTCGCTCGATGAAATGACGCTTTCCGAGGACGATCCGAACAGCGACGCCTTTGCGGAATTGGACAAAGCTATCCAGGCCCAGCAGACCGCCCTGGGCGTTACAGTGAATCTCATGGCCAATCTCGACGATGTCGTTGATGCGAATCGCACGTCGGCCGAGAATCTCACGTCGATAACGAATCATCTCTCGCAGATGAAGCAAAAGCAGGAAAAGGTCGGCGCCCACATGACCCGGGCGCAGGACGTGTCCGTCGAACCGAAGCCCGAGTTTGTCAATGAATTGATCGAACTGCGGGACAACGAACATGCGAGAATTCTGGAACGCATCGACGAAGCGGCGAAAGCGGAATCGGTTGATCATCAGTCTGTATCGCGATCGCTCAACTCGGTCGAAAAGCAGCAGGTTTATCTGCTTGATCAATTACTCGCTCTAAAGGGTATCGTCGCCAAGAAGAGCCAGATCGAGGCCGAGCAAGCCATGGCCGAGCTTCTCGGCGAAAAAGAAGAGACCCTTACTCCGAGCCTGGAAGAAACGCTGGAGAATACCGCCAAAGAAGCGGAGGAATTCATCAAGCAACAGAAAGCGATTATGGAAAAACGCCAGATGGTTCAGGACAAACCCCCGGAAGATTTCACCGAAGAAGACGAGGAAATGCTGGAGGATTTAGCCATCGATCAATCCAAACTGGCCGAGGTTCTGGACAACGTCGTCAACGACCTGAGTAACATGAATCTGCTCGACTTCGGCGATAATCAAATGACCGAGTCGATGAAGAGCATCTACGAAGAGGCGGAGGACCTGGCGGACAAGGCCGAGGAAGCCGCCGAAATGCGCGAGGCCCGACAGGATGCGTATCGGCTGGAGACCGAAGCGGTCGAGATGGCGGAAGAGTTAATGATTAACTGCGAGGCGACGCTCGGATTCCGTGATAACATTCAGTTTGTCGCCGAGATTCCCGAGGACGAGCAACTGGTCGCGCCGCTGGCGGAATTGCCGGCGGAACTGGAGGACCTGGTCGGCGATTTAATCACACAGGAAGAAGAAATGCGGCCGGAGGTCGAAGATATCGGCAGCTATCTGAACTCGCTGGATCACACCGCCGGGCCGGTGGCCGACGGAACCATCAGCAGCACCAGCGCAAAGGGCAAGACGGGAGATCAGAGGCCGGAAGATAATGTACTCGAAGGTCGAAGCGGGGCGGGACGGAGCGGTATGTCCGACGGGCAGCTCGTCGAGCCGGTGGCCAAAGACCTCGATCAAAACGAGTACGGTCTGCGGGAACGCGTATCGAATACGCCGCTCGAAAGCGGCCAGGTCGAGGACCAGGACGTCGGAGCCGCGACGGGCGGGACCGGTCTGGGCAAAACAACGGACGGGACAACGCAGTTTGGCATGGGAGGAAAACTGCCGCCGAAGGTGCTGGAGATGATGAAGGAAACATTGGAGAACCAGCAGAATATTCGGCACTCCTCGGAGGAAGTCATGGCTCAGCTTGAGCGTTACAACCTCTCGGTGCCGGACCTGGAAATGTCGATTGAGGCCATGAAGAAAGTGGAAGAGGCCATCCGCACCACCGACGGAATGGGCATCAGGAGTGCTTACGACGAAACCGTCAACACGTTGAGAAAGACACGCGGCGCCGTGGGCAAGCAGATTTCTACGCAATATACAACGGACAAGGCCCTAATCAAGAAGATCGAAAAGATGATCTCCCGCAGGCAGTCACAGAATTACAAAGGGTACGATCAAATGATTAGTGCCTATTTTGAAGCCCTGGCGCAAACGGAGAGTCCGGGCGATTCAATGCAGGAAAAATGAGATTTCCCAATCTAAACAGTCATAGGGTGTGCAACTCGTTGCCCGCGCGGTTTCTGATAACGTTATTTCTCGTTGTTAGTCTGCAAGCGGCGGAGCCCCCCTCATCCAACTGGCACGTGAAGAAGGCTCCGGTTCGTTTTCGTATTGAAAAAGACGACGATCATTCTCTCCGTCCGGAAGTCTCTCTTCTTGACTTAACGTCGGAAATAAAATCGGAGTCGGTGCAAAATTGGATCAAGAAAAACCGGTGGAGCGAAAAGCGTCGATTCCAGGGCAAACTCTGCCAAAATTGTTTACCCGCCTTCGGCTCTAACGGATTCAAGTGCACCCTCCGCAAGGACTTTTCGCATTTCGTGGCCCGAGCGGGCATTTACGACAGCACCGATCCCAATACGGTGCTCCACTTTGAGGTCTATGCCGACGAAAGGCGCATCTTCAGATCGAAATCGATCACCCGGCGGCATCCCATGGTCGAGGTCAACGCGGGAATCCCGCCCCGGAGCAAAGAACTCAGGCTCGTCGTCGTGACGGATGAGGGCCGGTTTCGCAACCGGGCCCGATGGATCGATCCCGGTTTCGTGCTGCGCGGGCGTTACCCATCGGTCTCTTTCGCGCGCCTTTACGCCCCCGGCTACAATGTGGCAGACTTCGTGCCGCAGGTTTATGCAACCACCAGCGGCGACAAAGTGAAAAGCCGAATCTTGTCGGCAGCGCCGGGCGAACCGATGAAAATCCTCTTCGAGAGTCCCGTTGGCAATCCGAGCTATTTAGTTTACTTCGTGCCTAAGGGCCGGAGCGACAAATCGAACGCCGCGTGGCAGCCTCAAGCCGGGCTTGTGCTTGAGACGAGGTGGAGCCGTCGAGGTTTGAAATCTTCCGACCGGCTGACGGAATTGAAATCCGCTTTCGATCGCGCCGAGCCGGTCGGCCGGAGCCTCGTGGATGATATCCAGCAGACGTTTCCGATTCATGTATCGTCCGAATATGACGGCGGCGTCCCGTCGCGAAAAGGGGGGTACGGCTTCTATCGCTACGCTGGTTTCTTCCACGTGCCCAAGAAGGGCAGGTACACCTTTGCCACGATTTCAAATCGGGATTCCTATATCACTGTTGACGGTAAAGAGGTGGTCGGCTGGCCCGGAAAGCACGACTACCGTGGAGGACGTCGCGGCGAGAAAAAGGGCTCCATCTCCCTTGAAAAAGGCGTTCATAAGCTGGAATACTACAACACTAATCACTGGGGGCAAATGTTTACCGTCGCCGTGTGGAAAAAGCCCGGCGGGGAATTGAGATCGATGTCGAGGACGGATTTTATTCCTCTCGGTTGGTACACGGCGACCTCTGCCGAATTGCAGGATTCGACAAAGACATACGGCGCGTTCGAATGGTCCGTGGTCGATGCCTTCCGTCTCGAACAATTTGGACCTTCGTTTGTGACGATTCGATTCAAAGCCGTCCGGCCGGAGCGGCTGACGCGATATGACTATCGCTGGACGTTCGATGATGGAACCATCTCGACGGAGGAAGCCGTCGATCATGTCTTTCTACGACCGGCAATAAGAAACGTCAAACTCGACCTGTCATTGGCGGGCGAGCGTCTGGCGCAGGTTAATCACGAAGTCCAGGTCCATCCCGCCTGGGATCGATGCCTGACGTATATCGACAATATCGACGACTATGACAACGTTATCAAGCAGCGTCCGCTCGATAAAGCCCCGCCGGATGATCTCGTGAATCTTTATACCTTAGCTCAGGATGCGGAACGTCCCGACTGGGAAAACCGGGCGGTGAGCGTCCTGGCCGAGCACGTGGATCGATTAGTACAGGAATCCGAGAACACGGATTTCATCTTTGATTTCGGTCAATCCCTTTGTTCGGCGGAACTCAAAGAGTATGACAAGGCCCTCAGACTCTTCACCCAGCTTTTAGGCAAACCCGGCGCCGATCAGCGCACAACCCGGCAATCGGCTATCTGTTTGGCGGAAGTCCTCATCACATATTTTGGACGAAATGACGAGGCATTGAAAGTTCTCAGTCAACTCCGGATGCAAAACGCGTCATCCGAGTGGAAACGTCGGGGGATCGTCGCCCAAGCCCAGGCTATGTTAGCGCTCGGACAGAGGATGGAGGCGATTGACCGGGTTCAATCACTCGGTGGTTCGTCCAATCCCGCAGACGCCGCAAAGCAAACCATCAAACACGCCGGCTTGATGCGGCATGCCCGATTTCTCATAGGAATCAAGGACGATCCGAATCAGTTGGATCACGCGATGGCCAATCTTGAAACGGTGGTCGCCGAGGACCCGATGAAGGTTTTCTCGCCGGTCATGAATCTCATCAACCTCGACGTTCATTTAGCCCGTGACGAATTCCGGGCGGCGTATCATCTGACCGAACGGCTCAGGCAGTTGCAATTAAACGATTACGATATCGCCCAGGTCCTCGCCCGTCAGGTCATCGCCCTATGCGGCATGAAGGACGTGAACAAAGCCAAGACCACCTACGCCCAACTGAACAGGGACTACCCCTACAGCCCCGCCGTCGCCCAAGCCCGCCAGGCCATCATCCAGGCCGTTGGGCAACAATAGAGCCGGCCTCTGACGACTTGAAGCCGCAGACGAATATTAACGATAGTGATTTGCTCAACAAAAGTGTCTTTCCTTGTACAAGATCCCGAATTTGCTATAATCTAAAAATCAAGCAAGCGTCAAAACCATTGAATCTGGTATAGAGGCTTTTATGGTGAATATCCCTGACGATGTGATCGGCGAGATGACGAAGCGGATTGTCCACGAGGTCCATCCCCAGAGAATTGTTCTGTTCGGTTCACGGGCTCGAGGCCAGGCCAATGAACACTCGGACGTGGACTTCTTGGTAGAGGAACGTGAGCCTTTCGGCCCGAGCCGAAGCCGTCGGCAGGAAGCCGTTCGCATTTGGCGTTGTCTTTCGGAATTCCGCATCCCCACGGATATCCTCGTTTATTCCACCAGCGAGGTCGCCCAGTGGAAGGATTCGAGCCATCACGTCGTCGGCATGGCTTTAAGAGAGGGAAAGGTACTCTATGAGTCCGAGTGACAGGCCCCGTGAGCTTCTGGAACTGGCTGAAAGAGATTATCAAGCCGCGATTATTCTCGCTCATGCTGAAAATCCGCAAACAGACGCGGCGGGCTTTCATCTCCAGCAAGCAGTGGAGAAGTCTCTGAAGGCCTGGTTGGGTTCGAAGGGAATCGACTACCCCAGAACCCATGACTTGAATCCATTGCTCGGATTACTTGAAGATCAGGATGATTATATCGAACCATTCTGGACGTTACTGGAACTGAATCCGTTTGCCGTCCAATTTCGTTATGAATTGCCGGGCGAGGATTTTCGCAATTTCGACCAACTCGCTCAATTGACGATACAACTCATAACTCACATCCAGTCTATCTTCGGCGGTGGTTAAGATCGAACCATCTCGTCAAGTACGACGTTCATTTAGCCCGAGATGAATTCCAGGCGGCGTATCACCTGACCGAACGGCTCAGGCAGTTGCAATTAAACGATTAC
>CAYZAT010000031.1:0-20402 GCA_964476475.1 uncultured Pirellulales bacterium | reverse complement strand
ACGTCCAGAACATGTTTTTGGCAATCAACTCAAGGTCTCGAAGGGGCTCGGGGAGTGCCGGTAAGACCGTGAAGCTCCTTACTGTACGCATTCCTGGGTCTCCATATTGTTAAAGTCTCAACAATCAGATACGAACGATCAAAGCGAGAAAGAGACTTTCCATCACTTTCTACGGTGTTGTCATCGACAAATCCATACTCCGGCTTAACCGTAAAAAACGAAGGAAAAGGGATGTTTATTGGATAAATGCGTCCGATATTGATACATCGCGGATATTAATATTAAAAAAAGGCCTGCACGGACAGGCCTTTTATCATTGTTGCGTGCCCTCCTCCGCGAATGCCGTAAGAAAGCGTTCGATAAGAACCCATTACAATCCAAGTGGGCAATCGTTGCTTGTGTCCGAAAGTCCTATCAATGTAGGCTTTCCCGATCCATCAAGGCCTGATTTCCCTGAGTACGGGTATCGGTTCTTTCAAACACCTACTTTCTATACGTACACCGCAGGGGTTAGCCCGCAACCATTGTTTATACCATATCCAAACTTTGAAGTCAATAAAATACCATTCTTTTGCCGCAATTATTTAAAATGTTGCGGACCCGTATGTCTATCTATTCTTTCGGCTTTCAATTCACTTTTTCTATAGCCAAAAAATCGCCGATACCATGAGGCCAATCTCAGACGGTCCGCAGCTCCGCCGAGACGGCGTCCGTCAGGCGGCGAACGATATCGGCCTCGAACCGGTCCACGCTTTCATGGGTCAGTGTCCCATCGTCATCCCTGAATCGAAGCGACAGAGTGACACTCTTCTTCCCGCCGGCGATGCCCTTTCCACGATAGACGCCGACAAACCGGATATTTTCAAGTTCGGCGGGCGCCTCACAGTGAACGGCCTTTTCGATATCGCCCCAACGAATTCCTTCCTCTACGATAAGCGATAAATCGCGTTGAACGGAGGGATACTTCGGGATGGGCGTAACCGCGACAACGCCTCCGGAAAGAGCCATAAGCCGCTCGAAGTCTAACTCGGCGGCGCAGGGTGACACGTCTTTAAAATCGTATTTTTCTCTGATGGCTTTTGAAACCATTCCGGCGCTCCCCAGTGCTTCACCGTTCACCCTAACCGCGGCGCCGGCCTGTGCCCACACAAGATCGAAAGGATCAAAAGTCACTGTGGCATCTCTATTCATGCTCCGTATCAGCCCTTCGACGGTTCCCCGCAAGTCCCTGAAATCACCATCGCACACAAGCGTAAGCATCGCCTTCTCGATCGGCAATCCGCCGTCCCGTTCCGGTGCCGGCGCGAACACATCGGCCAGTTCGTAGATTCGACAGGGCACATTCCTGGCATTGAGATTTGTTTTGAGCACACCGAGCAGGGAGCCGAGAAGCGTCCGGCGAAGCAGGTTCGCACTTTTTCTCGATTCATCCTTCACCCCCAAATGCTGCTGATCACCCCCTCCCACAAAAAGATCGGCGCTTGATCGATCGACGAAGCTGACGTTAACGGTTTCATAATAACCGCAGCCGTTAAGATACGTCCCGATAGTCTGAGACAATTGCTGGCGAGGATCGATCGGTACGACTTCAATTTTGATTTTTCGCTCAGTAGGGACAGCGCCGTATCCATGCACGCGGGCCACTTCTTCGATCAGGTCCACTTCCCGATAAATATCGCTTCGCCACGACGGGACCGTACAGGTGACAATGTCACCTGCTACGCTCGGCGAAAATTTCAAGGCGGCAAGAATCTCAACGGCCCTACTGAGAGGTATCTCGATACCGAGTAATTTGGTCGATCTCGAAAGACGCAACGTCACGTCCTTCTTTTCCGGCTTTCCGGGGTAGATGTCCACCACGCCTCTGGCGACCCGACCGCCGGCGACGTTCGTAATCAATTGCGCCGTGCGTTGGGAGGCCCAATCGACTTGCTCGATATCGACAATGCGCTCGAAACGAAACGAGGCTTCCGAGGGCAGCGTCAGCTTGCGGGAGGTCGTTCGAACGCTCACCGGATCGAAAGAGGCATCTTCCAGAAGGATCGTCGTCGTCGTGTCACTGACTTCCGTCTCCAAACCGCCCATCACGCCGGCAATCGCGACAGGTCCCTTACCGTCGGCAATAATCAGCATGTCCGGATCCAGTTCGCATTGTGTGCCGTCGATGCTAACCAGCCGCTCCCCCGCCGCGGCCCTTCGGACGATAATCATGCCCTGATCGATTTTCGCATAATCGAACGCATGAGGCGGCTGGCCCGTTTCCATCATGGCGTAATTCGTGGCGTCCACCACGTTATTGACGCTTCGCAATCCGATCGCCTCCAACCGCTTTCGGAGCCAATCCGGGGACGGCGCGACCTTCACCCCTTCAATAATACGGGCCGTGTAGCGAGGGCACAATTCCGGCTCGTGGATATCCACAGTCGAAAATTGCGCCGCCTCCCGCTCCGATTCGTCCAGCTCGACGGAGTGTGTCTTGACTTCTTTACCCGTCGCCGCTGCCAGCTCTCGCGCGATACCGATATATCCCAGGCAATCGCCGCGATTGCTCGTCACTTCGACGTCGATGACGGCATCCTTATCCACATACTCGATCCCTTCGCAGGGAAAGCCGACATCGCTTAGTATCTCTGACACACGCTCGGCAGAGTCGTCGATGTCGATATAGTCCCTTAACCAGTTCAATAAAATCTTCATAATTCAACGCACCATTCTATACAAGTCTCAACTTGACAAGGTCATCTAACGACCTGTCATTGCCGCAAAAGCGGGCATCCACGTTAACTGTAGCGTCGTTGGATCTCTGCATTCGCAGGGATGACAAACGCGAATTGATACCATACCTACGATCCTCGTGAATGTCAACGATTATGCAGCTACGACTTGCTTTGGGCCGTGAGGAAATCCACGGCGGATTTGATATTTTCCACGGCGGAAATGAGGAACAGCTCGTTACCCTCATTGATGACCTGCTGGCCTCTGGGGATCGAGAATTCTTCCGTCTGCTGACTGTAAACCGCCACAAAAACACATTCGGACGGAAAGCGGCGATTCCCAACAATATCCTGAACGCTCTGACCGGCCACCTTCGCCCGATCGGGCACCCTGACCATAAAGATATCGGCCTTGCCTCCGCCGATCGTGGTAATCCGCCGGACCTGCGGATTTTCGATATCCATCATAATATGGTTGACCATTAAATCGGTGACACGAATGATGGAATCCGCTCCCGCAACGACATACGCATTCTTATAAGCGGGATCTCTCATCCGAACGATGACGCGGGGCACGTTGAAACTTTTCGCCAGGATTGCACAGGCGAGATTGTCGGCGTCGCTTCCGGTGGCGGCAACAATGACGTCCGCCTTTCGCACACCGGCTTCGTTCAAGGCCTCAATGCTCGTGGCGCTGGCGCCAATCGCGACCACGCCGGTCTCGGCGTACAGCTTGTCGCAGAGTTCCTTATTCTTCTCGATCAGGACCACATCATGCTTGTTCTCCAACAGGCTGTGAACGAGCCCTCCGCCGACCATTCCGCCACCAGCGACGATAATATACATCGGTCTAACCTCCAATCGTTGATAAGCTGAAAATTCAAAGAGTAAAATGTAAAACTTAGGACGTCGTTGCCGCTTCGCGCGAATTCCGCAATTTCTATTTTTTCGTTTTGAGTTTTGATATTCTCATTATCTCCAGACCTTTCCGGAGAACAAAAGTAAAACCGGCAAGATTTCCAACCTCCCCGCCAACATCCCGAAGATATACGTCACTTTGACAACAGGAGGTATTCGAATCATCTCCTCTACGGAAATGTAACAGGGTCCAATATTGCCCACGGCGGAGAACATCCCGGAGAACGATTCCCATGGCCCCAGGTTCGTAAAAAGGGCCGTGATCCCACCGCCCGCGATCAGCAATGCAATCCAGGTGAAAAACAGCGCCGCGACCCGATGCACCTCGTCTTCAGGCACTTGTTTTTTATCAATAACCAGCCCCGTTGAGGCTTTGCTCGAGATTCTGAGCCTGAATATTTCCCTGAATATCAACCGGTCGAGAATGACCACCCGTAACACCTTGAATCCGCCTCCCGTGGAGCCGACACAACCGCCGATCACCATCATTACCAGAAACAATTGCTTCGACAATGCACCGAAGAAATCAGAGCCGATATCTTCCGTTCCGAAGCCCGTCGTTGTGAGAATGGAGACGACCTGAAAAATGCTGTTCCGAAAAGAACGCTCAAACTCACCCAGATCGAACGTGCGGCCCTCTTTGAGCCAAGTCGTGAAAATGCCCGTTTTGTAGAAATGTTCAATAAGGATAATCGCGGTGAAAGCAGCGATGAAACGCCACCAGTAGCGTATTTCGATATTGTCCCAGAGCGCCTTCACATCTCTCGTCAGGACGCGGTAATGGACGAGAAAGTTAATTCCCCCCAACATCATAAAAAAGGTCAGGGTATATTCGATCAGCTTATAATTCGGATGGTTCGTCAAACGATAATGAGCGATGCTGCTGTCGTACGGCGAAAATCCCCCGGTGGCCAGGGCCGTTAGCGCGTGGCAGACGGCATCGAAAACCGGCATCTTTTCGATGGTAAGAGCCGTCGCCGCCAACAACGTAAAGGAGGCGTATATGGCCCATAGGATTCTCAGGGTATTGAACAGACCGGGCGCCGGCCGGCCGGAAGAAATCTTATGACTCTCGGCGCCGAACATATGATGGCCCCCGCCGGGCTGAGAAACGGTGAGCAGAAAGAACGAGAGGATCCCAATACCTCCGACCCATTGCGTGAGGGCCCGCCAAAATAAAATGCTTCTCGGCAGGCTATCCAGCCCGGAAAAAACAGTGATACCGGTGGTCGTAAATCCGCTCATAGCCTCAAAATAAGCATCGAGGCCATTCGCGCCGATCGCGATCACAAATGGCAAAGCCCCGAATGCCGACACAAAAAGCCAGCCGATTGCGCAAATCAACATGGAACTGACGGTATCCAGCATTTCGGGCTTAAAGAGGATCCGCAAAAGAAAGCCGACGACAAGCGAGATGAACGCCGGGATGCCAAAGGCGGCGGCAGTCATCCAACCCTCTCCCCGTTGCCCCCAGTAGGCGAAGACAATAATGATCGGCACGACGAGAACGAGGCTCAGGATCTCCAATAGATCGCCGACAAAATAGAGGATGCAACCGATTCGTCGAAATCCGTTTCTCATTTGCACGTTTTCCATCTATTGATTGATGATGCCGGTACAACAATCGCCAAATTATAACCCGAACCGTGCCGATTTCAACGTATTTGGCCGCTTGATTTTAGCTTTCTCTCACTCTGATTTTGCTCTATAATGGTGGATCGAATCAACATTCAGAGATGGTAAGGAGTAAAGCCATGAAGAAACAACGTTCAATCGCCCTGCTGATCGTGTGCTTGATTCTCAGCGGTTTTCTTGTCGGAGCGGGCGGTACGAGAATGCCCACAGTCGAATTTGCCAGAACGACCATCGACGTGGGCATCGTCGTGCGCGACGTAGAAAAGGCCGCCCGGTTCTACAAAAACGCACTGGGATTTACCGAGGTGCCCGGTTTCGATGTCTCTGCGGAGATGGGTGCCGATTCCGGTCTGACGGATGGCCAGGCTTTCAACGTCAGGGTTTTGGTTCTGGGCGAGGAGGAAATCGCGACCAAGATCAAAATCATGGAATTCCCCAAAGCCCCGGGCAAGAAGGTTGACCACGAATTCATCCATTCGAGCCTGGGATTCAGCTATCTGACGGTTTTTGTTTCGGATACGGCGGCAGCCGTTGAGCGGGCCCAAAAAGCCGGTGTCACTCCGATCAAAAAGCCCTACCAACTCGGTGGCGGCAATTTCTACCTGACGCTTGTGAGAGATCCGGATGGAAACATCATCGAACTGGTTGGGCCGAAAAAATAAATTCTATAACGTGGAACAACGGGCCATGAACGACATCGGTCGATTGTCACAACTCATTACGGGGGGCTTCGCCTGCCTGTCGATTGTTACCTATGAGGAGCAGTTTGCGCTCGAAATCGTTCGACAAACGGCGCTTTCATTGGATCGGGACGTTTGGATATGGTCCGTGGGCAGCGGCGTCCGTGACGGATTGATCGCCGATAGTCCAATTATCGCCGACACGGAAACGCCGGCCGGGGGACTTCGCAACCTGGCCCTGACGAAAGAAGGCTCCATCTGCATCACGCTCGATCTCGCCGAGCATCTTAAGGCCGGACTGGCGCAGCGGGCTTTTCGCGATCTCATCCAACAGTTTGAGAAAAACGGAAGTACCCTCGTGATGATCGATAGCCAGGATAACGTGCCCAAGGTCGTGAAATCTTATACGAGGCCATTTGAGATCTCTTTCCCGGACAGTGAGGAATTGCAGTCCATTATCTGCAAGACGCTGCGCCGCGTTCATCGCAGGAAACCGATCGAAATCGGCATCACGCGGAAGGGCATGGACACGATCGTCCGCAATCTCCGTGGGCTGACGCGCCGCGAGGCTGAGCAGATCATCATCGATACGGTCGTCGAAGACCGTCGTTTCGACGACGATGATATTAACACGGTGTTTGCGAGTAAACGACGGATGATCCAGCGCGGCGGTCTGCTCGAATATATCGAGACGCCGCTGGACCTGAGCGAAATCGGCGGGATGAGGCATTTGAAGAAATGGCTGGCCCAGCGCAAAAGTGCGTTCAGCGAAGAAGCCGAAGCGTTCGGACTTCGAGCGCCGCGCGGCGTGCTCATGCTCGGCGTCCAGGGAGCGGGAAAGAGCCTTTGCGCCAAGGCCATCGCCACCGCCTGGCACCAGCCCCTTTTGAGACTGGATCCCGGCGTGCTCTATGCCAGCTATATCGGTGAATCCGAACGGAACCTTCGCGAGGCCCTGAAGCAAACCGAAGCGATGTCTCCGGTAGTTTTGTGGATTGATGAGATCGAAAAAGGTTTCGCTTCCGCAGCCAGTCAAAGTGTGGACGGAGGATTATCCAAGCGATTGTTCGGCACGTTGCTGACCTGGATGCAGGAACACCCGAAGCCGGTCTTCGTGATTGCCACGGCCAACGACATCACCGCCCTGCCGCCCGAGCTTCTTCGCAAAGGACGGTTTGACGAGATATTTTTCGTTGACCTGCCCACTCGGGCGGTGCGAAAGCAGATCTTCGGCATTCACCTGAGAAAGCGTCAGCGTGATCCCGAACCATTCGATCTGGCCGCGCTATCGAAGGCGTCCGAAGGTTATAGCGGCGCTGAGATAGAACAAGCCGTCATATCGGCCTTGCACGAAGCGTATGCCGATAAGAGCGAACTGGATACAGATCGTATTCTTCTGGCGCTGAAAACGTCCCCTCCCCTCTCGGTCACGATGGCCGAAAGTGTGGAGTACCTCCGCGCCTGGGCCAAGGATCGATGTGTGGGGGTTGATTGAAATATCGACGATAATCATTTTCAGGAAAGTGGCTATGCGATTCCTCACAAGCCTTGCCGGAAGCGTTTCGACGCTCGCACGTTGGGTTATTGGACAAGTGCAAATCGTGCGGGGACGTGACAGCGCATCGCTTGGTACACGATTGATCTCGGCCATTACCCTGGCAAGCATTGTGATGGTCATCGTGTTTGCCGTCAGATTGATCCTCGCACAATCCCGCGTGTCTGTGACCATTGCCACGGCAGGCCAGGGCGGCGAATATTATGAATTCGGCGAGGATCTTAAACGAGTAATTAACGACAATCAACGGAGGATACGTGTCGAAACGATCCCAACGCTCGGCTCATACCAAAACATGCAACTGCTGGACGATAAGGACGTTGATCTTGCCATCGTCCAACATGACACGCGGGCAAAACCATCCGTTCAAGCCGTTGCCTCGTTGTTCCCTGAAATGCTTCTTCTTATTGTGGATCATAATATAAACGACATCTGCGACCTTAAAGACAAGCGCATCGCTGTGATTCCCAATTTGTTGGGTGAAGCGGGAGATCCGAATGACCCGGATTCTTTCTTCCATCGCTTTATCGAGTCCTATGGACTCGAAGGCGCCATCGACCCTGTGAAAAAACAGAGCATCCTGGAAGCGCGCGCGGCGTTCCTGAGCAATGAAATCGATGCGATTATTCTCTTTATATCCGTCGGGAACAAAACAATATGCGAATTGTTGAAGCAAAATCACAGGCCCGCCCAGTTGCTCTCGATCAACGTGCACGCGATAGAGAACTGGCACCCGTATGTTGAAGAAGCGACAATATACGCCGGCGCATGCCACGGCAACAAACCCATACCCGATAAAAATATCCCAACGGCCTCGGTTCAGGCACTGTTGCTGACACGCAAAACCGTTGACGAGAGTATTATTCAGTCAATAACGCGAATCTTATATGAGCATCGCAACAAATTAATGGCCGAGAATCCCCGTGCAGCCACTATCGAGTTGCCCAATTCAGGAGAGAACCTTGGTATCCCTCTGCACGTCGGCGCAAAATCATACTATCGCCGGGAAGAACCGGGCTTTCTGGTAACATATTCCGATCCACTCACTCTGTTTCTTTCACTATCCATGCTCTGTGTCTCTGGAATGTGGCACCTACGATTGCGCCTTGTGCAGCTCCAAAAGAACCGGGCGGATAAGTACAATCTTGAGATTCTCAATCTGGTCGAGCAGTCGCGCCGAATCCAGAACCCTTACGAGCTCCAGGAGGTCCGGCAAAAGTTGCTTGAGATATTCCGGAGAGTGCTCGAAGACCTCGACAGAGACAGGATTTCAGCAGACTCGTTTCAACTATTTACTTTCCCGTTGGAAGTAGCTCTCGGTTCAGTCCGTCATCAGGAATGGATACTCATGAGTTTACTTCCGAAGATGGATATGTCGAAGGGGCAATCCACCGAGAAACAGAAAGAATAGCGATTGACGCTGTACGTGATATGAGCTAAACTTTTTCATGTAGTTGGTGAGTCAAAAACTCAATGAATTTCAGGATATTGATTATGGGAAAATCCCGGTCGTTCGCGATATTACCGTGTCTATTCGTTGCCTGTCTGTTGCTTAGCGGCTGCGTTGAACGGCAACTGACCATCAAAACGCATCCGGAAGACGCGCTGGTTGTACTCAACGACGAGGAGATCGGCTTTTCCCCGGTCACCGTTAATTTCAACTGGTACGGCGATTATTGCGTACGAATCCAGAAAGAAGGCTACGAAACGCTGAATACCCACCGCGACTTGAAAGGCCCGTGGTATGATGCCTTTCCATTCGATTTTTTCGCGCAGATCATCAATCCGAATCGGATTGTCGATTCCTATGAATGGACATTTGACCTGGCGCCCAGGCAGCAGGTCAGCCGGGACGAATTGATCCGAAACGCTCGGAAAATGCAAAATCAGTTGCAATAGAGGAGCCGCATTTGAAATTAAAAGCTTCCACACAAATCCTGCTCGCTATGGTGGCCGGGATTCTGCTCGGCTTATTGCTTGGTTATTTAAATACCGCCCCCCAATTCGAAGATACAACCTACGCCAAGATCGCCGATAGCCTCCTTACAAAGCTGGATTTTGTGGGACGTTTGTTCATACGTCTTCTCAAGATGATCATCATTCCGCTGATTCTCGCCTCCCTGGTCTCCGGCGTCGCGAGTTTGGGCAACGCGCGCAGCCTGGGTCGGCTCGGCGGGAAAACGTTTTTGTATTACACGACGACGACCGTTCTGGCGGTCGCCATTGGTCTGCTGCTGGTCAACATCATCCGACCCGGCAAACGCTTCCATCCCGACCAGGCCCCCACCGCGATAGTCGATACGGAAAGCGAGCCTCCGAGCATCACATCCGTTCTGGAAGACATTGTCCCCGACAATGTCGTCAGCGCCATGGCCAAGGGCAGCGTGCTCTCGATTATCTTCTTCTCCATCCTTTTAGGCACGGCTATTATCAGCGTAGGCGAGAAAGCTCAACCCCTGGCGGCTTTTTTCGATTCGCTCAATGTCGTCGTCATGAAAATTGTCGGCTGGATCATGGCGCTGGCCCCGATCGGCGTCTTTGCGCTGATGGCCCGGATGATCGGAAACCTGGGTTTGTCGGTCATGAAGCCGCTGGCGTTTCACATGCTGACGGTGCTCCTGGGCTTGGCCATCCACGGACTGATCGTTTTACCCTTGCTCTTACGTATCTTCGCACGCTATTCACCGGTTAAATTTGCCAAGGACATGTTCAGCGCGGTCTTGACCGCTTTCAGCACCGCCAGCAGTTCGGCGACGCTGCCGATCACGATGGAGTGCATCGAGGAAAACACCGGCGCGTCCAATCGTATCGCGAGCTTCGTCCTGCCTTTGGGAGCCACCGTCAATATGGACGGCACGGCCCTTTACGAAGCCGTGGCCGCCATGTTCATCGCCCAGACGTATGGAATTGACCTCAGTATCGGCCAGCAACTGGTGATTATGCTCACCGCAACGCTCGCTTCCATCGGCGCCGCCGCCATCCCCAGCGCCGCATTAGTAACAATGGTCATCGTGCTTCGCTCCGTGAATCTCCCGATGGAGGGTATCGGCATGATTTGGGCCGTGGATCGTATCCTGGATATGTTCCGGACCGCGGTCAACGTCTGGGGCGACAGTTGCGGCACCGCCATCATCGCCCGCCTGGAAGGCGAACAATTAAAGAACTAAGGGAAAAGCTGGGTAATCCGCAACACACCGTCATTGCCGCGATGGCCAGGGACTTACAAAAGATTATCGCGATACCATTCTATCGCTTTCTGAAGACCTTCCTCGAAAGAGATGACGGGTTCAAATCCAATGACACTTTGAGCCTTGCCGATATCGGCTAAGGAGTGCTTGACGTCCCCGGCGCGTTCATCGACATAAATGGGTTTGACCTGCTTACCCACGCTCTTATTAATCATGCCGATAATCGCATTCACCGTGACGGCCTGACCGCACGCAATATTGACGACTTCTCCCCGAGTCTTTTCGGCACGAGCCGCAAGCAAGTTCGCGTGAACGACGTTATCAATGTAGGTAAAATCTCGACTTTGCTCGCCGTCGCCGTAAACCGTTGGCGATTGGTCCTTCAGAATGGATGTAACAAACGCCGGGATCGCCGCGGCGTATTGACTTGTTGGATCCTGTTGCGGACCGAACACGTTGAAGTATCTCAACGAAATAGTTTCAAGTCCATACACTTGATAAAAAACCGAACAATAATATTCACCGACAAGCTTCGCGGCCGCATAAGGAGAGAGCGGATGGGTCGGCATAGTCTCCAGCTTCGGCAATGTCGGCGTGTCGCCGTAAGCCGATGAACTTGCGGCATAGACGAATCGCTTTACACCGGCGTCGCGAGCCGCCAGCAGGAGCGTGAACGTTGCATCGACGCAATGCCGATGCGTCTCGGCGGGATCATCGACGCTTCGAGGCACGGAAGGCAAAGCGCCCTGATGCACAACGACATCGATGTCCTTCATCGCCGATTGCGCAACGTCCGAATCGCCCATATCGGCCTCGATAAATTCGATCTTATCCGCAATATCGGCGAGATTACTCTTCTTGCCCGTCAGGAGGTTATCCAGCACCCTGACAGAACAATTCTCTGAAACGAGCCTCTTACTGATGTTCGAACCGATAAAGCCGGCTCCCCCGGTCACCAGATACCTTTCCATGAAATAGACCTTTCAAATACACGTGACGCAACTCAACAACAATGAGTGCAGGGATACCTTTCCTGTTCACACCGCACGGCGGGACTGAGTTAACCTGCTACAAGCTATTATACCTGTTGGATTCAAACTGTACCAGCCGCAATCTGAGCCTTCTTTTGATATCTTCTGTAGGATTTGTATTGTTCCTGGAAATATCCACCCCGGATCGATCTGGCGGCAAAGAGCACTCCCCCGATTAATCTCGTGTTGGCCTCCCTCAGCTCGCGGATCGCTCTCTGGGCGGCGCCGCGCCGGGTAGCCATCGCGCTGAAGACCAGGACCGTCGCATCGACAAGCCCGGCTAAGACTTTCGCATCGCTGACCAGCAGCACGGGCGGGCCGTCAATAATAATGTGGTCGTACTTCTTACTCTGGTTTTGAAGCAAATCCACCATGCGCTGGCTGCCGAGCAGATCGGCCGGGTTCGCCGGCAAAGGCCCGCAGTCAATCAGATCCAGCCCCTCGATCCCGCTGGATCGAATCGCTTTGCCGTTCGTACACTGGCGCGTCAGCAAGCTGCTCAAGCCGAAGTTAAAATTCTTAACCGACGGCTTGGTTTCCAGCTTCGGAAAGAGGGCATGTAAATGCGGCTGCCTGAAATTGGCGTCGATTAACAACACCTTCTTCTCCGCCGTGGCAAAGGAGCTCGCCAGATTGACGGCCACAGACGTTTTGCCTTCGCCCGCTTTACCGCTGCTAACCAACAACGTCTTGAAAGACTCCTGGTCGTCGGACATCATCAGGTTCGTCCGGCATTGCCGATAGGACTCACTGATGACGGAATGCGGCGCCAGGCGAACGGCGTGACAAAGCTCGATCTGTCGAACCTGGCGGTCTTCCATCGCATCAGGAATCACGCCGAGAAGCGGAATACGCAGGTAGCGGGCCACATCGCTCGGCGTTCGCACGAGATCGTTGGCCAATTCGACGAGAAAAGCCAGCCCGACACCCAGCAGCAATCCCAGCAGCGTTCCACTGGGAAACCAGAGCCACCATTGCCGGGAAAAAACCATTTCGAGCGGCGGCGGGGCCTTGCCGACCGAAAGGACTTTCGGCGTCTCGGGGTCGTCGTGAAGCGTCTTGAGCTTTTCGATCTGCTCCTTGATGGTGTCGAGCATCGCCAGTCGTTCATCTCTGATCTTCGCGCCTTTATCATATTGAATGCGCGCCAGATCCAGTTGTTTTTTCTTCGCCTCCGCCTCCTGTCGCAACTTTTCCAACTCCTCGAATCGCTCCTGCAACACGATCAGGCTGTCCCGAGCATTTTCAAGATTGGCCCGCCGGGTTTGATTCGCGATTTCATCCTTGCGCTGCGCCCTTCTCTTCTTCGTTTCTTCCAATCGCTCTTTAGCCTGCCGCACGTCCCGGTGATTCTCGCCAAACTTGGTGAGTAGGCCCGATAGCTGGGTCTCCCAAAAGTTAAGCTGTTGAGCCAGATCGACCATCACGGGATCTTTTTCTATCGCCACCTCGATTTGTTCCGTAATCGGTCCCGTCGCCAATTCCTGCAGATTCGCCAGGTCCGCTCGAAGCTGACGGATGACCAGATCGAGCTCGTTTTTCTGAAGTTCGAGATTGTTGAGCTTCACCTCAGCGGGATGTTGAAAATAACGCCCCACCGGGCGGTCGAGGTCGGTCAGATCGTACGCCATGCGAACATCATCCAGGCCCTTTTCGGCAGCGTCCAGTTCGCCTTGTACGCGGATGCGCTGCTCTTCGAGCCGTTGCAACCGATCCGTGATTTCTCGTTTCTCGGTCACGCCCTGCCTGGATAAAAACAAATCGTGCATCTCATTCACGATGTCCGCCGCCTCCTTCGCGCTGCCGCACGTCATCGATATCTCAACGAACTCACTGTCCCGATGGGCATGCGCGCCGAAGTGCCTTTTCAGGTATTTCACGGCTTTTCGTCGGTCCGTATCCCTGCGCTCGAACCATCGCGTTTCTTTCACGTTGTCCCGGTCGAGCAATTCTTCGAGGGTGCGCTGTTGCTTGATGAGATTGGCGATGGACTGGCGGTGTCCGTAAAGAATGTCCTTATGCAACTGAACGCTGCCGATGGTCATCGGATCTTTTTCGACGGGCGGTAAGACTTGAATATAGGTTCTCGCGGTGTATCGGGGTACGTATTTCTGCAGGAGCTTCCAGGTTCCCCCGCCGGCAACGAGACCGAACACCGTCAAACAGATAATCAGGAACAGGTGGCGGCGCACTATGCCGAGCACTTCTTTGGCGGTGAGTGAGGCCGAAGCGGGAGGAACGAATCCGGGCCGGGGCACGGCGGGCCTTGCCATCCTCTTCAAAGCCGCGGGTTGTTCGTCTGCCATTTCGATCTCCATTCAACGTGAGGGGCGTAAAACATGGACTGTCCTACAAACCCTCACACTAAAACGCTCCATAACGTCTATGGCGAAATACGCGCTACCGCCCTTTTTATTCTTTCTTTAGCCTTTTCCGACAACGTATTTTCACCTACACTCAACGCCTCCTCGTAAGCCGCACGGGCTTTTTGCTTTTCACCAAGCTGTTCCTTGATCATCCCCTTGTGCTCGTACACTTCGGCGGGCACGGGAATTCCATTCTGCTCAAAGCGCTGGAAAGCCTCCGTTAAGAACCTGTCAGCCTCCGATACATTTCCGCTTTTAAGCAGTACGTAGGCGTATGTATCCAGTCTTCCCGGTCTTTGGGGCTCTAAATCCAGCGCCCGTTTGGCATAACTTAGCGCTTCCGAAAGCCTTTCTCCACTTTCGGCCAGCCAATATGCCAGATTATTGAGCACGGTTACAACACGAGTATTATTCGGCATTTTGGCTAAGAGACTTTCGTATTCTGCAATCGCGGTTTTGAGATAATTTATATCGGACGTCTGCTCGTACACCTCCGCCAGCATCTCACCTTTCTTCACACTATAGTCCACTCGAGAAGGATCGGTTGATTCAACGCTATGAATGCACTTATCGATATAATCGATAGCCCTATCATATTCGCCCGTGCGCAGGGCAAAGGCCCCAGCCTGATTGAGCCAATACGGATCATGGGGTAATTTGTCGAGCGTCTCGTCATACAACGTCTTGAGCTCCGATCTCCTGTCGAGTTGGAGATAAATCTGTTCCAGTAACGCCCTCGCTTCCACGGGGGCGCCGGGCGCGTCAATGGCGTTCCGAAGCTCCGTGACGGCGTCCTCATATCGCTTCATCTGTTGATACGTTTTGGCCAGAAATACCCGGGTCTCAGGCACGTCCGATAGCGTCTTACTTTTTTTCAGGTCACTAACGGCCTTGTCAAATTCCTTCCGATAAAGGTTAATTTCCCCTCTGAGGCGCCATGCAGAGGCATTGTCGGGATCGTTCTGGAGTTTTCGATTCACCAAATCCAGCGCTTCCTTCAGTTTATCCTGTTTCATGGCGAGTGCGGCCTGAAGCAGCAAGCTTCTCGGCTCGTTCGGGTATTTCTCCTTGAAACTCTGGAGCTTGAGATCGGCTTCCCGAATAAGCCCCACATGCAAAAAGGCGTGTATCTGGTAAAGATGATTTTCCAACGTATCTTCAATGTCCACAAGCTCCCCTGAATAGCGTTTCACACCTTCTATGTCCACCGTTTTTTCAGCAATAAACAGCAACCCTCTGAGGACGGCGCCGTCACCGGCGTCGTTATCATATAACTGTCGTAGAACCTTTTGAGCGTCCTCATATCGTCCGGCCTGAAGATAATGATTCCACAACAATGTCGGGTCGTCGGATTCCTCAAGGATCGCCTTGGCCCGGTCTTCCTGACCCTTGGCCCTGAAATAGTCCGCATAGTAATACAGCATCCGCTTATCGCCGGGCGATATTTGTTTAGCCTGCTCAAAGGCTGATGCACCTATGTCGAACATGCCTTGCCGGGTTTGCGGATCGTCCAGCTTGACAGCGACTGTTGTCGCCAGCTTACCCAGCAATAGCAGATTATCGAGGCTCGGATCGGCCGCAACCAAATCCTGCCGAATCGCCACGGCCTTCAAGGGTTCCATCGGCGCTATGTAGTCGGCGTAGAGGCTCCGTAACCCCAAATCGCCCGGATCTAAACCAATCGCCCGAAGTAACGCCGCTTTTGTTTCCGCGACCTGCGCATCGGAGACGTTCGGCCTGAGCTTCTGATTGCGATAATATAACGTGCTCGCCAACGTCCGGGCGATCGTACCGTCCAGCGGATTCAAAGAGACGGCCCGACGAATATCTTCTATCGCCGCGTGATCGTTGCCCAGAGCGGTATGAATGCGACCTCGGAGCATATAAGCAGTTGAAAACACGGGCTTTTGTTCGAGACATTCGTTGACCCGGCCCAGCGCATCTTTGTAATCGGCCTTGGCCACCGCAACACGGGTGGCAAAAATCTGCCCTTGACAGCCGTCGAGATTCTTCGTGCGAGCCGCCTTGACGATGGTCTCCGCCAGGGCCCAATCCTGCTTTTCAATCGCCATATCAAGCGTGTGATTCGCGGCCAGTTTTGTCTGCTCAAAAAGCAGGCCCTCCGAGATAGACTCTTGTGACATCGCCATATTGAAGGCTGTTCTGAACTGAATCATGGCATTCTCCAGGTCGTTATAATTACGATAGAAAAGACCCAGCTTCAGCGCACGAAGCATCGGATCGCTCGTGCGCGATAACGCCTGTCTTTCAATCTCCTTCAGCCGTTGGCGTGAGACCCTTGTAGGATCGGGTTCGGCGAGGATCTGACGATACACGTGAACCGTAGCGCCGTCCGGGAAGGCTTGCGAGAATTGATCGACGAAGCGCCTGGCCCGGTCGATCTGTCCCTGGGCAATGTAGTTTCTGCAGACCCCGATAAAGGCCCTTTCATCAACAGAATTCGGATCGACATCGAGCAGCGTTTCGAGCCATTGAGCTTCTTGTTCCCTGAGGTCCCTCAGCCGCTCTCTATCATCCATGTTGGTCGCCGTCGCATTAAGCTGGACATGCCGGATTCTTTTCTGCGTCAAAATGAGGCGGAGTTTCATCGTCTCCACATCATCGGCCGGCATCATGCCTAATTCCGTTTCCGCTTCATCAAACTGCATGGCTCCGGTGTACGCCTGAACGCGAAGAGACCGGCTTCTCCGGTCGGATCCCATATATTCCTCAGAGGCGTCAATCTGCCGTAAAGCCTCAGGCCAGCGATTTAACTCTAAAAGTACATCCACATAATCCAGATACGCTTCGGGCTTGACTTCGCTAATGCCCGAGTAGATCGCCATGAGTAAAAAATCATGGACGGCGCCGGTCTCGGTCGAGTCCTTAAAAATCTCCGCCAGAGTGTAAGACAGATAAGCAAACTCTTCATTCCGCAGCCAGGGCGGTTTCGGCGGCAAAACGGCCCTGAATTGCTCGTAGGCCCGGTAGAGGTCCTTCACGGCGGCGTCCTCGTCCCCCTGGGCCAGCTCGAGCATTCCCCGCCATTTGGCGATCATCGGCTCTTCGCCGCTGCTGAAGATCTGCTCGATCTGGTGTACGGCCTCTTGGGCGCCCGCCAGCCAATCACTCACCTCTGGAGACGTCGGCGACGCATGCGTTTTGAGGATCTGCTCGATATAGCATTGGGCCAACAGGGCTTGGAGGCCATACTGATTGTACCGGTTCACACTTTGCCGGGGGCCGGTCGTTTCCTGAGCACTCGGCTGCGATAGCGCGCTTTTTGCAATCTCTATCGCTTTTTCGACCGCCGCTCTATCATCATAGATGGAAAACAGGCGATAGTACAAACGCGCCGCATTGATGGCATATCGCGCATTCGCTCGATCCATTTCTACGGCCTTTTCAGCCGACTGAATGGCCTTCCTGAGAATACCCGAGCGTCGTTCCGGATCCGAATACGAGGAGTATTCCGTATAATACGATGTGACGGCCGCATAGACTTCCGCATGGGAACCGAATCTCTCAACCAGCGACACATAGTCCGGCTCGAGCGATCGTATCTGCTCTTTTTGCTGCGTGAAATCGTCGGCTTCAATAAGATTGAGTTTCAAGGCCAGAAGATCGATCATCGCTTTCGGATCGGCGTCCGTCATGGCTGCCGCCTGTTCTAAAAGCCCGATCGCTTCTCGTGTCGCCTTGTCTCTTTCCTGGAAATTCCCCTTCGAGGCAAAACTCTCTCCTTTCGTCATGGCCGCACGGGCCAGGTATAAAAGGGCCTGGCTGTTTTCAGGCTCAAGCTCTTGAATCTTTTTCAAATCGGCAATCGCCTTTGCAAGCGATTCATCGCGGTCCGTGACCATGCCCAGACGCGCCATTTCAAGCGCCGCTTTGCCGCGCACCAAATACACAAAGGAATCCAACCGCCGCGTGTGGTCCTTATCCTGTCGCAACGGAGGAATCTCATACGTTGCTGAATCTTCTGCAAGCACCTCACGATCCACTTTCTCCAGGAATTCCGTTGCACGTTCGGTCACCTGCTGCCAGAACCTGAATTGCCCGTTATCCGCCATAATATAGAGGTACTTCAAGACGCCGTAGCGGGCCTGCGCATTACTTGGATCTAATCGAATGACTTGTTCCCAACAACTTAAGACCAATCTCCATTCTCCCGTTTCGAGATACATATCGGCCATCTTAAAAAGAAGCTCTTTCTTCAGGGCATCATCAGTAGCCCGGTCGTAAGCACTCTCATACGCATATTGGGCTCGCTTATGAAACTCTTCCTTTTCCTGCTCGTTCGCCGCCTCCCGCGCCGACTTCAAGGCCGCTTCCGCTTCGCGCAGAAATTCCCGCGGATCCGAGCCCAGCTGGAATCTTTTGACCCCAACAGCCGCCAATACAACGAGAAGAAAAACACCGAAACCGATGAGTGCGACTTTCTTATTAAGCCTCCTTTGCATCATAAGATACCCTCATATAGCTTATACCATAAATTTATTTTCATAATGCGATTCAACGCTCTCAATCGGGCCAGTGATTTCTCTCGAGAACAGGCAAAATCACGCCTAAGAGTCTTTCACTCGCCTCAATCGACTGTTCTTTGCTCGGTGCGTTAGAGCCGGCGTTAAAAACCAACTCTACCTTGCAAAAATACGAGTGCTTGCCGAAAAGGTTCTTATTCAAGGTGATACGGGCCTCCTCGCGGCCGCCCGCATAGCATCCGTTCACTCGAAAAAAATGCACATTCGGAACCCGAACACTGTTTTCCCATACGTTAGCCTTTTTCGGCCCAAAAACAAGGTATTTAGCCGGAATATCCACTTTTTCATTCCCCGTCCGCTGAATAGTCAGTCTCACATCTTCCGAGCCAAGTCTCTGGTATCCGCCGCCCGTCCAGCATTCTTCCGGAACGTGCGGGACCCGGTCCGGAAGCGGATAATAAGTAATAAACAGTAAGCACGCCTTGACGGGACTTGTCGCCGGCTGCTCGGTATCTTCCATAATCCACTGAATGTAGTCTTCCGTACCCAGAGCCTTCAGGATCTCTTTATTCGTAATCTTGCGCTTGGGTACGACGACGCGATAAGGCGCCAGATCCGCTTCATCCAGACGTTCCAGAGATCGTTTTAACGGCAAAGCTTCTTTTTGTAATACAATCCCCAAATGCTTCATGCTGATCGACATGCCAACCCCGGCAACCGCCAGCACCAGTACGCATATCACAAACGCCGGCTGCAAATAAACACGTACGTTGTTTTTTATCTCCCCCATCATGGATGGCACCTGTGAATAACGACTTGCTTATGAATCGTATCGGATTCGTCTATAAACAAACTCGACATAAACCATGCAAGAAAGGCATACAATCCGAACGCCAGAGGCAACATTCCCATCCCCAGCAGATCGTGAAAGATTCCCTGGGCGTATTTTGGATGGATCAGAACATAAATAAATCCGGTGGCCGTGACTCGGATGATATTGCAGAGGATGGCGACCGGCACCGTGCAGGCCAAAAGTATCATTCGCTGCCACAGGGGTCGCTCATGCAAATAGGCCATAGCCACTCCCAAAGCGACAAAGGCCATCAGCAGCCTCATTCCCGAGCATGCCTCAGCGACATCCAGCGCCGGATCCAGGAGCTTACCTTTATAGAAAACTTCAATCACAACGCCATTGGCCGTCGCGTTCAGCTTGGGCATGAGATTCAACAAGCCGCTCGCCACGGAAGCCGCCCATTGTCGCATCGGGATCGTCAACGCCTTGTAATATCGCTCCGGCAACGGCACCGCGAACACGAGAAAAGCGATCGGCAACCAGGTAGATTTGCTCAGACTCCAGCCCCCCAGAAAAAGGACGACGGCGCCAACTGTTGTGATGATGGAAAGACGACAGAAATACTCGTATCCGGACGGGCTGAACCGGTTGAGAATGTAGAAGCCAATCGCCAGGATCAATAACGGCAAACCGAGGTAATTGGGTTTGGCTCGTACATTCAGGATTGGCTCTTTCTTTTGATGGATGAAATACAAGCTGAAGATCGGGATCAGAAAACCGTGCGACCAGCTACTGTCTGTCAGCCATCGGCCGACAATCTGACGGATTTCTATGCGAAACATATAACAGATCAAACAGGAGAGAATGAGTATTTTGACAGACTGATGCACCCGGAGTTCCCGCCGCGGCTGCTTATCCGAAGGAACGTTGCTGATTTGTGTTTGTTTCTCAAGCTCGGAACATTCAGCAGACGAGTCACTCTCTAAATGAAAATGACTGGGGAACACCGTGAATTGGATTCCTTCGACGATTGAAGAG
>CAYZAT010000030.1:0-20541 GCA_964476475.1 uncultured Pirellulales bacterium | reverse complement strand
AAATTCTGGAATACATGCCGGATGTCTATAATGCTTCGGATATGCGGATGGCCCGGGCGGACAGTCAGTATCTGTACGACTTACGACCCATTCGCCAGGTGGTCTCGACTCCCGGTCAGCCCGTCGAGGTGTCGTTGCGGACGATTCAGGGTTTGACGCAATATATCCTTTCTTTATACCAGAAGAACAATTACTCCGGCATCTATGTCTATGTCCCGGAAGGCGCGATTAAGGACGGCACGGAACTGGTCAACGGGGTTTTGCCCATCAACGTGCTCGAGGCCCCGGTGACGGATGTGCGGATCACCTATTACGATGAGGACCGGAACGAGGTCGAAGAAGGCTACCTCCGGCGTTCGGTCCTGGAGGATTGGTCGCCGATCGAGCGGGACAAGGTCGCCAGCCAGGAGTCGCTGGATTACCTGGTCAATCTGCTGAACCTCAACCCGGACCGTCACGTCGCGGCCGTGGTCTCCCGGGGCGCCGAGCCGAATACCCTGGCCATCGAATATGACGTGTACGAAGTCAACCCCTGGCACTTCTTCATCCAGGCGGATAACGCCGGTACGAATGACAGGCAATGGGCGCCGCGCGTCGGCCTGATCAACACGAACCTGTTGGGCTTCGACGATCGGTTCACGACCCTTTATCAGGCGGAACTGGATTCCATGACGGACAATTATTCGATCTTCGGCAGCTATGACATTCCCGTCTTTCACCCGCGGCTTCGCGCAAACCTTTACGGCGGATACAGCGAGTTTGATATCCGTCCCGAAGCGGGCGTGATTGACTTTCTCGGCGGCGGTACTTTTTACGGCGCCGTCTTGCGATACAATCTCTTGCAGTATCAGGGATGGTTCTTCGACGTGAGCGGTTCTTATGCCTACGAAGAAAGTGACATCAAGCCCACGTCGAATCTCCTCACCGCCGCTCAGCTTCAACCTTTTGAAAGTGACCTTAACTGGAATCTGTGGGGCGTCGGAGCGAACCTCCATCGACGGAATGACATGTCCACAAGCTCGCTGGCGGCTAACTGGACTCAAAGCTTCAACACGTCCAGCCAGGAAAGGTTTTGGGATTCAGTGAATCTTACGGGGGCGCGCACCAATTCAGACAAGGATTTTTCAATCCTCACCGTCTCGGGTAGTCACAGTCAATATCTGGACCAGAACAAAGTTCAGCAGCTAAGACTGTCCGGCCGGTGGATCAAACCCTCCGAACGGCTGGTCCCGGCAAAAATGACGTCCTTCGGCGGAATGTATTCCGTCCGGGGATATGACGAATATGAGTACGTGGCCGACGGCGGTTATCTGGCCTCCGCCCAGTACGAATACGATCTGGTCCGGCACAGCCAGGCCGTCGATGAACAGGAATTAGGATCGGATATCGATTTGAGAAAACTGGCGCCGCTGGTCTTCTTCGATTGCGGCAAAGCGATCATGGAAGATCGCGTCCCCGGCGAGAGGACAAAGGAGCTGTATTCGGCCGGTGCCGGTGTCATCTTCGAGATCGGGGATCATTTCAGTGCGGCGGTCTATTATGGCCATCCGTTGACGGGCGAGACGGGGCGGGTCAGCGCCAGCGCGATGGTCCGATGGTAAGTGTGTATCCCGACCATGTGTGGTGGGGAGGGTGATAGAGTACAAGGACTGATAGTGTTGTTCATGGAGGAGTCCAAAAGGAAGTGTATTGTTACTATTATTGAGGGGATGGATGATGAAAAGAATGAGAAAGAGTTTGAGAGGAAATTTTTGGAAGAGGGTCATTTCCTACGTACTGATGGTGTGCTTGATTATGAACACATCAGTGCCGACATTGCTGGCTCTCGGACCGGGAGACGTGGACAGTTCTTCGGGTGCCACTTTCCCTGTTGGACCATGGGGTGCTCACCCGACCATTGACGCTGACCACGGTGCCATCATCAACTGGAACAATTTCAATACGAGTACCGGCGAGAGCGTGACGTTCAACCAGCCGAGCGCTTTGTCGGCGGTGCTGAACCGGATCGATTCCGGGGCGATCACGCAGTTCAACGGGGCGCTCAATGCCAACGGGCGCGTCTTTGTCGTCAATCCCGCCGGCGTGATCTTCGGGAACGGCTCGACGGTGAACGTCGCACAGTTGGTGGTCTCAGGTTTGAGCATGAACCTTGACATTGATCCGCTGAAAGATGAATCTGAGGAATTTCTGGACATTGCGAATGGCGCCGATATGCACTTTACAGGCGGCTCGGGAGTAATAGAGAACCGGAAAGGTGCTATCAACGCGGACAGCGTCTTTCTTGTAGGTAAGAAGATTCTTAACATAGGGTCGATCAGTGCCCCGAACGGATTAATTGTCATCGCCGCGGGTGAGGAAGTGTTTATTGCCCAGGATGGCAGCAGCGTTCTCGTCAACGTTTCGGAATTTTTCTATGACGTAGCGGATACAGATCCGGATATTGAGAATAGAAGTGGTATCGCGGCCAACGGAACGAGCGGAAAGATTATTCTGGCCGCCGGCGATGTTTTTTCGAGAGCGATTAGCAATCCGGGTGGTCTCACTGCACGCCAGGGCTCGATCAGTGCGTATGCGGCAAAGGTCGAAAGCCATGGACGACTCAGTGTCGCCGCCGCGACGCCGGGGGGGGGAGGAACCATCCACCTGACCGGAACGGAATCGGTTGAACTCGCTGAGGGTACGGTGGCCCCACCGCTCGGGAGCTGGACGACGGCAGATGCCGCGCTTCATGGTCCGGGTGGAAGTATCACCTTAGAGAGTACGAACGCTGAAGGTACCGGTACGGTGACCATTGCTGACGGTCACTTCGTGACTGCACGGGGTGGTACTGATGACGGCGATGGTGGTAACGTAAAGATCACCGCCGATCACATTGTGGTTGCCGGTGACATTGATGCGTCGCCTCATAATCCGGACTTTGAGAACGGTACGTTAACGATTGATCCTCCGACCGTCACGGTCGCCAATGGCGCCAACGCCGGTGCGATGGATACTATTTATGAAGAAGATATCGAGGCGCTCTCGCAAGGTGACCCTTCCGGTGGCGCAACCAACCTTGTCGTTCATGCCGACGATAGCATAACAGTGCAGAACATCCTTGACGACCTGATTGAAGGCGGTCGCGGGGATATTGAATTTCATGCACCGACGATTCACTTCGAGGACACGGTCGCGACCGACACGCTCAGCACGACGACCGGCGATATCGTCATGGTCGGCGGTGCCGGCGGCATCAACACGGGCCATCTGCAAACCGGCGCTGCGTCTCTTGCCGGCGAAGCCGGCGCTATTGACCTGAGCACCACGGACGGCGGCGATATCACGACACGAGACCTGACCGTCCGAGGCGGTCAAACCGAAGGCTCCATCAGTGCGGTCGCGGACGGCGCGCTCGAGGTCGGTACGGTCCACGTTGGAGCGGACACGCCCATCGATAACGGCGGGTCCGGCGGCGCGGCCTTGGCGCAGGTGTATCTGGAATCCGGTGACGACATGATGCTCAACGGTCCCGTGACGGCGGAAGCCGAGACGGCGGATAGCGGTAATCCCACCGCCACCGTTCGGATTTTTGCCGGCGTCAACGGAGCCACCTCCGGCCTCGGCGATGCGACGATCAATGACGACCTGCTCGCCCGGGCGGAATCCACCGGCGGCGGCACATCGTATGCCTTGGTCGAGGTCGATACCTATGGCGAGATCGAATGGATTGGGGACGCCGATGCAACAGCGATCGGTGACAACGCCCAGGTCCTGGGAGTCCGTGAGACGCAAGATGATACCGATGGCGCCGACGAGGCCCATGTCATCATCAACGAGCAAGGGAATCTGCCGGACGTGACCGGGATGCCCGACGACGCGGCCACCCACATGGGTGACGCGGTCGGCGGCAACGTCTTGGACAATGATATCGAATCGGAAGGCGCCGACCTTGATGTCGCTTCCCATACGGATCCGGCCCACGGCACGCTCGAGATTGATCTCGAGACGGGTGAATTCACCTATACACCGGACGAAGGCTACGTCGGCGACGACACCTTTACCTATACGGCGACGAACGACGATGTCACCACAGGTCCGATCACCGTGACAGTCAGCGTGACCAATGACCCGCCGGGCCCCGTGGACGATGCGGCGAATACGCACATGAACCAGGCGGTCGGCGGCAACGTGCTGACCAATGACACCGATGCAAACGGTGATCCCCTGAGCGTGGCTCTCAACGGGACCGATCCGGCGCACGGCACCGTCGAACTGAACGAAGACGGCACCTTTACCTATACGCCGGACGAAGGGTACGTTGGAGACGATACGTTCACATACAATGTAACTGATGGCCAACTCGATGCAGGTAGCAACCCCGTAGTAGAAACAGGTACCGTTACAGTCACCGTTGGTAATGCTCCGCCCGCCCCGGTCGATGATGCCGCGGCAACGTTTGCAAGTACTGAAGTCGCCGGCAACGTGCTGGCCAATGATATCGATCCGGACGGCGATCCCTTAACCGTCGTATTGGACGGCACCCCGCCGACCAACGGTACGGTGGTGCTGAATCCCGACGGTTCCTTCACCTATACGCCGGATCCCGGCTTTACCGGTGAGGATACCTTCACCTATGAAGTGACGGACGGTGAGGCCGGAAGCGGGCCTGTTGTCGCCACGGTAACCATTACGGTCAATCCTTTCCCTGTGGCGGCTATGTCACCGGTCGCACCGGGCCTCGAGAGACGGAAAATCGAGTATTCCGGTTGCCCGGCGCTGGCCAAGTGGGTGGCGAAAGAGCTTGGTATTACTGCGGCTCAAATGAACATCTGGATGAGCAATACGCTCGCTTCTTCGAGAGACATCCAGCCTTACGAGACGTTGGCAAAGCTCCGGACCGCCGCGGTCATTCTGAAGGACATCAGCGGCACGCATATCGCCGCTCTGACCCAGGTTGTTAATGAATTCGCTTCGAGCACGGCACCGCCGACCGAAGAGCAGATGGCTTCCATTGCCGACGCGATTGCGAGCAATGCCGGCGCCGACAACCATTACGGTATCGCTGAGGAATACCTCAATGCTCTGGCCCAGTACATCAGCATCCTGAATACCGACTTGGGCTTCTCGATGAATGAAGCGGTACAGTTTGCCACGGCGAATTATGTGAACCAATTGGGCGACCGTGGGAATGCGAATGTCGCAGCGTACGTCTCGGCGAGATTGGCCGAACTCTAAAATGAACCGATAGGTCGATACGACCTTGGATAAAGCCTCTTAAATGTGCCGTTAGGGACGCTTCAGTGTTCCTAACGGCACTTTCTATTCCATATGATTGCCTATCCTCACTCCATGGATGTCACGATAGGCGCGTAGCTCACATGCCGTTGCCGACGAGCGTCTTTCGCCCGCTGTTTGAGTTGGGTCGCCCGGGCCGAGTCGCTCTTGTGGGTTCCCAGGATTTGAAGCGCCTTTTCAAAGGCCTTCTCGGCCTGAGGGTATTTCCCGCTCAACGCGTACCATTGCCCCAGGGTGTTCCAGATGTCACTTTCGATCCGGGGCTCCGGGGCGGCGCGATTCTCAATCGCATGCAAGGATCGATCGAGCAGCTTCCGTGCGCTCTCCAGGTCCCCTCGGGCCTGATAGATTTTGGACGCGGTCAACCAGAGGGGCACGAGAAGAGGATGGTCCGGTCCGTAAACCCTTTCCTGGATCGGAAGGGCTTTGGAAACCAATGTTTCGGCCTCGGCGTATGATTCCTGAAGAACGTACAGTTCCGCCATACTCGCGAGCACTTTGGCCGTATAAAAATGTTCGGGGCCGTAGTGGGTTCGGATGATTTCAATTGTCTCTTCATAATACGATTCGGCCTGTACATACTTGCCTTGCGCGACGAGCAATCGGGCCATATCCACTTTGAAGGGGGCCAGTTCCAAATCGTCCGCCCGACTTTCGTCGCGAATAATCGTGATGGCGCGTTCGAGCGCTGTTGCGGCTTCTTCGTGTCGATCCTGCCTGCGGTAAATCTCGCTCAGAATCCTCAGCGTATGGGCGACGTAGGGATGGTCGGGGCGGTAGGCCTTTTGCTGGAGGGCCAGACCGGACAGGCACATCGTCTCGGCCGTGAGCAGTTTGCCCTGGCTCTTATAAAGGTAGGCCAAATCGAGCATACAGGCGGATCTCTCCGTTTCGGGGACGCTCGCCTCCCGGGCGATGCGAAGCGCCCTCTCCAGGAAAGGCTGGGCTTGGGCGTAACCGCCGGATGCCATATAGATCCTTGCCATCGATCGCAGCGAGGCGCATGAGCTCAATGGTTCGGCCGATGGGCTCGTCCGGCTCAGGCCGGGAATAAGCACGCTACAGAATAAAATGGGAACGATGCGCTTTGTCGTTCGACGCTTGATAGATGTTAATGTTTCTCCTGCCATGATAGACGCTCCACCCTACACTCGAAGACTTAGAAAATCTCGCGGTTTGCAGGTATATCGGATGATTTGCCCGGTGAGTTTAGTCTCGGCTCAAACGGTGAAACGACGAGGGGATTATTTTCCGAAAAAGGCTGGAAAACAGGTGGCTCCGGGTGTATAGTGTCGGTGATAGAAGACTTGCGGGCGTAGCATAGTGGTAATGCACTGGCTTCCCAAGCCAGCCAGGAGGGTTCGATTCCCTTCGCCCGCTTTTTCCCTTCAGGGAGGAGGCATGTCTTGCGAAATTCGGAGATTCCCATAGGTATTTCCAGATTTCGAGCCATTATTCTGCTTTTTGTATCCATCTGATATTGCGCTTGACAAAAGAGGGGCCCATTTGGTATAAAAAGGTTATTGTGTCTTTGTTTAAATTGATGCTTTTAAAGAACTTAGAATGTAATCAACGGATCGTCCTGGATCGGTATTTGAAAGGAAGGAGGTGGTGGAGCGGTCACATAGCATCATTCGGGAGGGGATTCAGTGAGTCATTGTTTTCAGATAGGTATTTTTAGATGGAGGATTATCATGCAGAAATCAGTAATATTATCATTGCTCGCCTTCGTGCTTTTGTTGGGCGTCGCCGCACAGGCCTGGGTTGACGTTACTCGTCCGGGCGATGTTATCAAAGGCGTTCCGAACGACGGCGTCACGACCGGGGGCAATGACAACGGTTGGCCGCCTAACGAGCTGCCGAAGTTTGCCATTGACGACCAGATCTTAACCAAGTACCTGCACTTCAAAGGAAATTTCGAGCCTACGGGGATTCGTGTTACCCCTTCGGTTGGTCCAACCGTTGTAAGAGGGCTGGGTTTGACGACGGCCAATGATGCGGAAGCACGTGATCCCGTCGAGTACGAGCTTTCCGGCTCGAACGTCGGTATCGACGGACCGTACACATTGATCCATTCCGGCCCCATTGAGGACTTTGCGGATGCTACGGCGTGGCCGCGGCGTACGATCAACGAGACGCCGATCCGGTTCGACAACGACGTCGCGTACGCACACTATCAATTGATGTTCCCGACCGTTCGTGATGCGGCGGGGGCCAACAGTATGCAGATTGCCGAGATCGAGTTGTTGATTCCGATTTACAAGGCCTCCGTCCCGATCCCGGCCGACGGCGCCGTCCATGAAGATACGTGGGCGAACCTCGGCTGGACGGCCGGAGAAGCCGCGGTGTCTCACGATGTGTACATCAGCGCTGATCGGGCAGAGGTGGAATCGGGGGCGGCCGAAGCGTTCGCGGGCAACCAGACGATGAACTTTCTGGTGGTCGGATTCCCGGGATTTGCCTTTCCGGAAGGGCTCCAGCCGGGTACGACATACTACTGGCGGGTTGATGAGGTCAATCCGGATCATCCGGATAGCCCCTGGGTCGGCGATGTGTGGAGCTTTACCGTGCCGCCCAAGGAGGCCTGGAGACCCGATCCGCCCGACGGGGCGAAGTTTGTCGATGTGGATACGGATTTGAGCTGGATGCCCGGTTGGGGCGCCAAATTGCACACGGTGTACTTCGGTGACACCTTTGACGAAGTTAACGATGCCGCCGGAGGAGCCGCACAGGTTGGCACCACCTATACGCTCGATACCCTCGACATGGGCACGACCTACTATTGGCGGGTCGATGAGTTTGATGGGGCCGAGACACACAAAGGCGATGTTTGGAGTTTCACGACGACCAGTGGTGAAGGCGGCCTCCTGGGCGAGTACTTCGGTAACACGACGTTGAGCGGCGAGCCGGTCCTGACGCGCATGGAGTCTCAAATCGATTTCAATTGGGGCGATGGGACACCCGATCCGATTTTGTCGAATAATAACTGGTCGGCGCGGTGGACGTCGGATCTCAACGTTCTGTTTGGCGATACGTACACGTTCAGCGTGAACAGCGAAGGCGGCACGCGGTTGTGGATTGACGGCGAGCTCGTCATAGACGTATGGGTCTCCTGGGTCGCGACGCGGTATGCCTCACAGCCGATCTATTTGGAAAGCGGCATTCATTCGTTGCGACTGGAGTTCGCGGACTTCGATCGCGTCGCCCAACAGCAGTTGTACTGGTCGGCGCCGTCGGTACCCGAAGAGATCATTCCCGCCGGTCCGCTGCAACCGCCGTTCAAGGCGCGCAGGCCGAGTCCTCCCAACGGCGGCGCAGATGTCAGGCAGGCGCCAATTCTGAGTTGGGTAGCGGGTTATGCCGCGGCTTCGCATCAAGTCTATTTCGGTGCGGACGTCGATGCCGTCGCTAACGCCACGACGGGATCGCCCGAATACAAGGGCGCCAAAGACCTCGGCGACGAGATGTTGGATCCCGGCCAGCTCGAGCCGGGCGCCACGTATTACTGGCGTGTCGATGAGGTTAACGATCTCCATTCCGACAGTCCGTGGGTCGGCAGCGTTTGGAGCTTCACCATAGCCGATTTTCTTATCGTCGATGACTTCGAAACCTATACCGATAATGACGCGGCGGGCGAAGCCATCTGGCAGACCTGGGTGGATGGTTTCGGCGTGGCGAATAACGGTGCGCAGGTCGGTTATCTGCTCCCGCCGTACGCCGAGCAGGCCATTATCCACGGCGGTCTCCAATCGATGCCGTTGCTTTATGACAACACGCAGGGCGTTTTGAATTCGGAGGCGACGCTGGCCTTGGGCGGCCTGGACCTGACCCAGGGCGGCGGCACCACGCTGAAGGTTTGGTATAGAGGTCTTGCCGGCAATGCGCCCGCTTCGGTCTATGCCGCTCTTGACGGCGCGCGGATATATCATTCTGATCCTTCTGCGACGGAGATTGAGCAGTGGACCGCACTGGAGATCGACTTGCAGGACTTCGCCCAACGGGGCGCAAATCCGGCCAGTGTCAATCAGATCGCCCTTGGGGTCGGCGACGGCACCGCGGCCTCTGAGGGGACAGGGACACTGTACATCGATGACATTGGCGTGCATTAACCGTTATTCGGACGGAGTATGTCGAATATCGACGTACGACCGACGCGTTAAAAAGTATGGGGCTTATACTCATTTCATTCGGGTATAAGCCCCTTTTTTGCGCAAAAAAAAGGGAATTCACAGCTCCGGAGTGAAATGAGCGGGATGGTCGTGGAACCGTCCGATGTCAAGGGCCGTCGTTGAGTGGAGAGACGCATTTGGGTTGAAAATAACGAAATAGAGAGCCAAAGAGAAGGATTCGCGGATCCCAAGCCGTTTTTTGTGTTTTCATCCATCGTCTCCTATGAACTTCGTCGGAATTTTACACTTGACAAAATAATAATCTATGTGATATAAAAAGACGATAATATTGGAGAATCCCAGAAATTGCGGCAATTGGTTTTTTTGAATCACTTTGCCGAAGACGAGCGTGGGTCGTTGAGGTGATGGTTTTATCGTCGTGAGGGTGCTGCTGACGATGCAAGTGCATGCGACCTGGATCCTTATCCGAGAGCTCGCAGGAGACCAACCTTTCGAAGAAAGGAGGTGGTGCCACATCATACAACATCTCGTGCGGATGTCGCGAGAGGGAGATTCAGTAACGCAGTTTTATCGACCGTTCTTTTTTTAACCTTTTTGAAGGAGGATTATTATGTGTCGAAAATTAGTTTGCTTAGCTTCTCTTATTTTTGTGTTGAGCCTGGCCATAGGAGGTCAGGCCCAGGAAGCCGGTCTTGTCGGCTGGTGGACGTTTGATGAGGGATCCGGGGCTGTTGCCAATGATTCTTCCGGCAATGGGAATCACGGTACCCTCAACGGCCCGGTGGAATGGGCGGAAGGAAAGATTGGCGGGGCGATGAAATTTACCGGGCCCTACAATTACATCCAGGTCCAGGATAGTCCTTCGTTGGATATGACCCGGGAGATCACGATCGCCGCCTGGATCAATCCAAGCTGGACGGGCAACAACCGAATCATGCAGAAAAGTTCGGGTGGAGGAGACAACCAGTATCGCTTGCTCAAAGAGTGGGGCGACAATATGGTGTTCCATTTGCCCGGACTCTCACCTGACAGGCTTGAGTTTCCCGGTTTGCCGCCGTTGGGCGAGTGGACGCATCTTGCCGCAGTTTATAACCGCTCGAAAATGATCGTGTACTATGATGCGGAGGTGGTTGGCGAACAGGATTCCAGCGGAGACCTGGGGACGTCCGATGGAACACTTTGCATTGGGACAAAACATGAAACGGCGCCGGCGGGCGACGAGTTTAATGGTATGTTGGATGATGTGCGTATTTATGACCGGGCGCTGTCCGTGAGTGAACTCAAGATGCTTGGAGGTGAGCCCAAAGCGACGAGTCCATCTCCGGCTGATCGTGCCATCCATGAAGATACCTGGGCGACGCTTACCTGGAGTTCTGGAGCCTGGGCCGTTTCACATGATCTCTATTTAAGCACCAATCTGGATGACGTACAGTACGGTACAGCCGATGCGTCTCAGGGCAATCTGGCCACAGCGTATTATGTTATCGGTTTTCCCGGATTTGCTTATCCAGAGGGTCTTGTACCGGGCACAACGTACTACTGGCGAGTCGATGAAGTCAACGAGGCGAACCCGGACAGTCCCTGGAAAGGGGATATCTGGAGATTTACGGTTCCCCCGAAGAAGGCGTGGAAGCCCATTCCGCCGGATAATGCCAGACTCGTGGATCCGGAGACGGATCTGAGTTGGACGCCGGGTTGGGGTGCCAAGATGCATACTGTCTATTTCGGCGAAACCTTCGATGAAGTCGATGCGGCAAGCGGTGGTGCAGTCCAAATTGGAACCACCTACGCACTCGATACGCTCGAATTGGGCAAGACGTATTATTGGCGCGTCGATGAGTTCGATGGCGCTCAGACGCACAAGGGCGATGTCTGGAGCTTTACGACAGGCGACGCCAGCCTCGGCGGTATCAAGGGAGAATACTTCAACAACGTGAACTTGGCCGGCGAACCCGTGCTGACCCGAATCGATCCTACGATTGACTTTGCCTGGCTCGGCGATTCACCGGGACCGGGCGTCGATGCTCCCCTGTTCTCGGTCAGATGGACCGGCATGTTAAACGTGCCATACGGCGAGACCTATACCTTCTACGCCAATGTAAATGAAGCCGTGCGCCTGTGGGTCAATGACGAGTTGATCATCGACAACTGGATGGCGCATCACATGGTCATCGAGTACCAGGCCAAGATCGATCTTGAAGTTGGACCGTGTCCGATCGTGATGGAAATTGGAAATGTTGCGGGTGGCGGATACGGAGGCGGTGACGTTATGGAAGCGCAGCTATCCTGGTCCAATCCCGACCTGGAGAAGGAAATCGTTCCTCAGACGGCGTTGTTGCTGCCGGTCTGGGCTGCGCGGCCGAATCCGGCTAATGGCGCCGAGGGCGTCAGGCAGACGCCGATTCTCAGGTGGACCGCCGGTCATGACGCGGCATCGCACCAGGTCTATTTCGGTACCGACGAAAACGCCGTTCTCAGCGCCGACACGAATTCGGCCGAGTACAAAGGTGACAAAGAGCTCGGTGATGAGAAGTATGATCCCGGGCAGCTTGCATTGGCAACGACCTACTCCTGGCGCGTTGATGAGATCAACGGTGCCGGCACGGTGTTAACCGGAGAGGTCTGGAGCTTTACGACGGCGAGCAACCTCGTGATCGAGGACTTCGAGAACTTCACCGACGATGATGCGGCCGGCGAAGCCATTTGGCAAACTTGGGTTGACGGCTTTGGTGTCGCGGACAACGGCGCGACGGTCGGCTATCTTGTCCCGCCGTATTGCGAGCAGACAATTGTTAATGGTGGTATTCAGTCTATGCCGCTCCAGTATGAGAATACGCTCGGTGTACTGAATTCGGAGGCGACACTGGCGCTGGGCGGGATGGACTTGACCCAGAGTGGCGGCACGACGCTGAAGGTCTGGTACAGAGGTGACGCGGCGAACGCGGCGATTCCGATGTATGTGGCTCTCGATGACGCGCGGATCTATCATCCCGATGCTGCAGCGACACAAGTCGCCGTATGGATCGAAATGGATGTCGACTTGCAGGGCTTTGTCCTGTTAGGTGCGAATCCGGCAAATGCCAATGCGATTGCTATTGGTGCGGGCGACGGCACCGCGGCCTCGGAAGGTGCGGGCACCCTGTACATCGATGATATTGGCGTTCATTAACCGGGCCCAGAGGCCAAAGCTTATCAACCTTGTCCCCAAGAGACACGGTTGATACGGTAGATTTGTTTAGAGTTCGGGGCTTATGTCGATCCGTTCGGCATAAGCCCCTTTGCAGGCTTACAAACATAGCCGTTCTTGTCTATTTTCATAAAATAGCCGTCTGAGAATTTATTGAAGGAGGATTATTATGAGCAGGAGTTTAATCTATCTGGTTTGCATTGTTTTGGTGCTGGTCCTGGTCGGTGCGGCCGAAGGTGTGCCTGGCAATCCTGATCCGGCTGATAGGGCGATCATTCGAGATACGTGGGTGCCCCTGAGCTGGACGCCGGGAGACTCCGCGGCTTCACATTCCATCTACGTGGGAGAAAACCGTGACGATGTGAAAGCCGGGACGGGCGATACGTTCCGGACTAACCAGACCGACACGTCTTACGCTATTGGCTTTCCCGGATTTCCCTATCCCGACGGTCTTGCAAAAGGCGTGACATATTACTGGCGAGTTGAAGATGTGGAAGCCGACGGCGTCACGACACATAGTAGCCCTGTTTGGAGCTTCACGATTGCCCCGAAGACCGCTTATGTTCCGGATCCCGTTGATGGGACTGTATTTGTGGATCCGAACGTCGTCCTAAGCTGGGAGCCCGGGTACGGAGCAATTTTACACACCGTGTACTTCGGCGAGGACTACGACACAGTGAACAATGCCGCAAATGGTATCCCTCAGGGGGCTATAACCTATACGCCCGGAACCCTCGAATCAGGCAAAGTTTTCTACTGGCGGGTCGACGAGTTTCATGGTGTCGAGACCGTCAAGGGCGATATCTGGTCCTTCACCACTTCGGGCACCATCGGGAGCCCGAGACCGGCCCCTTGTGCCGTGAATGTGAAGGATTACCAGATTCTGAAGTGGTCGCCGGCGGATAATGCCGCGTCGCATCAGGTCTATTTCGGCACGGATAAAGAGGCCGTGCGAAGCGCCGGTGTTGGATCGCCTGAAAACAAAGGCAGTAAGAACCTCGGTTCTGAGAGTTATGATCCGGGACAGCTCGATAGGTACGCCACCTACTTCTGGCGGGTTGATGCCGTCGAGAGTGGAGGCGGCACGTTGAAAGGCCCCGTGTGGACGTTTACGACGGCTGATTTTGTTGTCGTGGAGGATTTCGAGGACTATACCGACAACGACGCGGCCGGTGAAGCCATATGGCAAACATGGGTCGACGGCTTTGGAGTCGGCATGAATGGTTCACAGGTTGGCTATCTTATGCCCCCATACACGGAGCAGACGATTGTCCATGGCGGCAACCAATCGATGCCGCTCGTGTATGAAATTGATCTGAAATATGCAGAGGCAAGTTTGACGCTTACCTCTGCACGCAACTGGACGGAAGGCGACGGGGATACGCTTATACTGTGGTTCCGCGGTGATCTCGCCAACGCAGCGGCACCGATCTACGTGGCGCTCAACGGCAGTGCAGACGTGGTACACAATAATCCGATTGCGACCCAGGTGGACGCCTGGACGGAATGGAGTATTCCTCTGCAGGCGTTTGCCGATCTGGGAGTAGCCTTGGCGAACGTCAATACGATAGCTATCGGTGTCGGGGATAAGACTAATTTGCAGCCCCTCGGTACAGGTACAATGTACATCGATGATATCGGCGTTCATTAATCCGGTCCGTAAAACGGACCCTGGTTGGGAAGGTGCGATGTATTGCACGAATCTTCCAGCCGATATGATTGACACGGTGCGAAGTAGCGCACCCTACATGAATGTTCTACGTTCGGGGCTTATGCCGATCCATTCGGCATAAGCCCTTTTGTAGGCTTACAAACACAGTCGTTTTTGTCTATTTTCATAAAATAGCCGTCTGAGAATTTATTTAAGGAGGATTCTTATGAGCAAAAAGTTGAGCTATATTGTTCCTTTCATTTTGGCATTCGGCCTGATCGGTGTCGCCAACGGCGTCGAGGGCATCTTTGGCCAGTATTACAAAGGGGGCCCTCCGGCGGAACCTTGGCCCGCTCCCGTATTGGAGCGTTTGGATCCTACGGTCAACTTCAACTGGGGGACGGGCTCGCCCGATCCGTCTATGGCCGCAGACGGTTTCGCCGCTCGGTGGACGGGAGAAGTCGTTATCCCGGCATCGGGAACCTACACGTTCCATACACAGACGGACGACGGCGTTCGGTTGTGGGTGAATGATGAAACGCTTATCGACAACTGGACCGACCACGGCAATACCCATGATAGCGGTACGATCGAGCTGATGGGCGGGCGACGATACCCCATCAAGCTGGAGTACTACGAAAACGGCGGCGACGCCCTTTGTCAGCTTGCATGGGAAGGCCCGGGGATCGGCCGCGGCCCCATCCCGAGTCACAATTTATGGGTCGGATTGGAGAGGACGTCCTCGTATGCTCCGAATCCCGGAGATGGCGACATCATCCGAAATACCTGGGTGACCCTGACGTGGGCGCCGGGCGATTTTGCGGCGTCGCATTCTATTTACGCCGGTGAAAGCTATAAGGACGTTGACGCCGGGACGGGCGATACCTTCCGGGCCAACCAGACCGACAGAGAGTTGGCTCTTGGATTCCCGGGCGTTTCTTATCCGGACGGTCTGACGAAAGGCACGACCTACTACTGGCGAATTGAGGACGTCGAAGCCGACGGCGTCACGATACACAGCGGCCCCGTCTGGAGCTTTACGGTTGCCCCGAAGACCGCCTACGATCCGATTCCTCCCGTTGCGACTGAATCGGTGGATCCGAATGTTGTCATGAGCTGGACGGCGGGTTTTGGCGGCATTTTGCATACGGTGCATTTCGGCGAGGACTACGAGACGGTGAGCAATGCCGCCGGGGGCATCCCGCAGGGAGCAACAACCTATAAACCCGGGCCTCTCGCATTAGGCAAAGTCTTCTACTGGCGCGTCGATGAATTCCTCGGCACCGAGACCGTCAAGGGCGATGTTTGGTTCTTCTCTACGGCCGGGACCGTCAACAGCCCGAGACCCGCGTATGACGCCGTCAATGTCAGACAGAACCAGATTCTAAAATGGTCGCCTTCGGCGGATGCCACGTCACACCAGGTTTATTTCGGTACGGACGAGGCGACCGTGCGCAATGCCGGAACCGGATCGGTCAGCAAATCCCTTGGGGACGAAAGCTACGATCCCGGAATGCTCCAGATGGGCACGACCTATTATTGGCGGGTGGATGCGGTCGAAAGCACCGGGACGGTGAAAGGTCCCGTGTGGACGTTCACGACGGCCGATTTCCTTGTCGTGGATGATTTCGAGGACTATACCGACAACGATGCAGCTAATGAGGCCATTTGGCAACATTGGATCGACGGATTTGGTGTGGCCGGCAATGGCTCGCAGGTCGGCTATCTCATGCCTCCGTACGCCGAGCAGGCAACGGTGCATACCGGCTCCCAGTCGATGCCGCTGATCTTCGACGTCGATATGAAGTATGCCGAAGCGACCTTGACGCTTACGTATCCGAAGAACTGGACGCAAGGCGTCGATACGCTGAGTCTGTGGTTCCGCGGAAGTATCGTCAATCCTGAGACGCCGCTCTACGCGGCGCTCAACGGCAACGCGGTCGTCACGCACGATAATCCGGCCGCGACGCAAATACACGCCTGGACGCAGTGGGATATTCCTTTGCAGGCGTTTGCCGATCAGGGAGTGAACCTGTCGAGCGTCAATAGCCTGACCGTTGGCGTTGGCAATAAAACCAATCCTCAGGCAGGCGGTACGGGCACGATATACATTGACGATATCGGGCTGCATTAACATACAGTAGGGTGTGTAAAAGAATTTTGCACACGCGTTCATTATGAAGCAATTTGGGCCTGTGTCGAATTGTTCGGCACAGGCCCCTTATCATTTACGCATCGATATGCTAATATAGTAAGCTTGGTTTTGAAGAACTCACGACAACGTTATCATGAAGGAGAGTTTCTCATGGCAGAAAAGCATATCGATAGACGGCATTTTCTCGGCACAACGGCAGCCGCCGCCGCTTTCACAATCGTACCGGGACGCGTTCTTGGAGGGGCGGCAAATAAGCTCAATATCGCTGGCATCGGCGTCGGCGGGATGGGTGCGAGCAACCTGAGGCAGCTTGAAAGTGAGAACATTGTCGCCCTCTGTGACGTGGATCATGAGTACGCCGCCGGAACGTTCAAGAGATATCCCAAGGCCAAGGTCTATACGGACTATCGCAAAATGTTGGATAAGCAGAAAGACATCGATGCGGTCGTGATTGCGACGCCGGATCATACTCACGCCGTGATTAGTATGGAAGCGATGCGACGGGGAAAGCACGTCTATTGTCAGAAACCCCTGACGCATGATGTTTATGAATCCCGAATGTTAGCCAAAGCGGCTAAGGAAACCGGCGTTACGACCCAGATGGGGATTCAGGGGCATTCGCATGAGGGCGGACGATTGATTTGCGAGTGGATTGCCGACGGCGCCATCGGCGAGGTCGCCGAGGTGGATGCCTGGTGCAGTCTGTCGTATTATCCCTTCGGTCATGCATCGTGGAGCTCGAAGTGGAGCCGGCGTCCCAAAGAAACGCCGCCGGTTCCATCGACGTTGAATTGGGATCTTTGGCTGGGACCCGCGCCGCTGCGTCCTTTTCATCCGGCGTATCATCCGAGAGTCTGGCGCTGCTGGTGGGACTATGGCTGCGGGATGATGGGGGACCGCGGGGCGCACACGCTCGATCCGGTCGTTTGGGCCTTGAAACTGGGACATCCGGAAAGCGTGGAGGCCACATCGCTCGATCTGAATCCCGATTCCCATCCGGTGGCGTCCATTGTCACGTATCGATTCCCCCGTCGGGGTCATTTGCCTCCCGTCAAGCTGACGTGGTATGACGGCCTTCGCGCGCCCCGGCCGCCGGAGCTCGAAGACGGCCGGCGCATGGGCCACGTCGAAGGCGGTTCACTGTTCAAAGGCACCAAGGGCAAGCTCGTCGCCGGCGTTTACGGCGAGGGACCGCGTCTGATACCCGAAAGCAAAATGAAAGCGTATGAGACGCCCGAGAAAACCATCCCGAGAGTCAACGGCACCCATGAGCAGGACTGGATCAGGGCGTGTAAGAGCGGACAAAAAGCCGGGGCGGATTTCGAGTATTCGGGCCTGCTGACCGAAATCTGTTTGCTCGGTAACGTGGCCAGACGGGTGGATGGAAGGATCGAGTGGGATGGAGAGGATATGAAGGTGACGAATCTGCCGGAGGCTAATCAATACATCCGCACACCCTATCGGAAAGGCTGGACGTTATGAATCAATGGACACGATCAATGATCGGTTTGTGCCTCGCATTGGCCGCTGTGTGTATGGCAGAGAACAGGAAGCCCGAAAAGGGCTGGGTACGGAAGGGTGAGTTGGGAACCAGGCCCGAGCGCGTGAGCGAGGCGTTTCCGCTTTCCGATCAGGCGAACGAAGGTAAGTGGACGAAGTATGCGCCGATGAGCGATGAGTTCGAGGGTTCGGGGCTTGATTCCAACAAATGGCATCCGACGAATCCCCGATGGCTGGGCCGGCAGCCGGCGTATTTCTGGCCGGGTAATGTGAAGGTCCGTGAGGGTAAGCTGCACCTAACGATGCGAAAACAGGAAGTGCCCGACATGCCGAAGGACAAGGGCTATCACACATACACGTCCGCCGCGGTGCAAAGCAAAACGCGGGTCAAGTATGGATATTTCGAGATCAAGTGCAAGCCCATGAAATCTCACGGTTCCAGCTCGTTTTGGTTTTATGACAATACGCCTGAAATCTGGACGGAGATCGACGTGTTCGAGATCGGCGGCGGCGCGCCCGGCTTCGAGAAGAAATACAATATGAACGTACACGTCTTTCGGACGCCAACGGAAAATGAGCATTGGTCGATGCACGGCGTCTGGGTTGCCCCTACAAATCTCGCCGACGACTATCATGTGTACGGACTCCAGTGGGACAAGGACAGAATGGCCTGGTATTTCGACGGCGTCCTCGTTCGGTGGATAGAGAACACGCATTGGCACCAGACGCTGACCTTGAACTTCGACAGCGAGACGATGCCCAAGTGGTTCGGGCTTCCCAAAAACGACGATTTGCCGTCCACGTACAGCATCGAATACGTGCGGGCGTGGAAGAGCGAGCAAGGAAAGTGAACCATCGAATATCTTATTGTGGGTGAATCAGTGGATCGATTGGTAATGGGTGGCAGCCTCAAAGCCGGAGGCTTTGCCGATGGTTGGGAGAAGCCATCCCCAAGCTTCGCTTGAGGCTGCCACCCGGATGTTCCTATTAGGAAGTCTGTGAAAAGAATGATGCATGCGCATTCTGGCTCTTGAACCTTATTACGGCGGTAGCCACAAGGCGTTTCTGGACGGCTGGACAGCACGGAGTCGGCATGAGTGGACGCTCCTTCATTTGCCGCCGTATAAGTGGAAATGGCGAATGCGTCATTCGGCGATCACTTTTGCAGACGATGTCCGGCGCCTTGTCGCAGAAGGCGAAAATTGGGATGTCATCTTCTGCTCGGATATTCTGAATCTGGCGGAATTTTTGGGCCTGGCGCCGCATTCCGTTCAGCAATTGCCGGCTATCTCCTATTTCCACGAGAACCAGCTTACCTATCCGGTACGGTTTGAGAGTGAACGCGATTATCACTTTGCCATGACCAATATGATCACGGCTCTGGCGGCGAGGCGTGTGTGGTTTAACTCGGCGTTTCACCGGAATGCGTTTCTGGAGGCATTAACGGCGTTCTTAAGAAGGATGCCGGACTGTCAATCCACCGATGCGGTCGAACGGATTGAGCGCAAAACGGCAATCCATCCACCAGGTGTCAATTCTATTGTCAGACGAGATGGAAGAGAAGACGGGCCTATACGAATTTTGTGGGCGGCCCGCTGGGAACACGACAAAAATCCGGAGGATTTCTTCGAGGCCATGAAGATTCTCAAGGGCCGGAGTATCGATTTTCGCATGAGTGTCATCGGCGAGCAATTTAGTGATGCGCCCGAGGTTTTCGAAGGGGCCCGAGAATATTTCGCCGAACATATCGATCGCTGGGGCTATCGGGAAAGTCGCGTTGAATACGAAGACGCCTTAACAGAGGCGGATGTTTTCGTATCGACAGCTCATCACGAGTTCTTCGGCATTACCGCCGTCGAGGCCATTCTCGCCGGGGCGTACCCTATGCTGCCGAAGCGATTGGCGTATCCGGAAATATTGAAGCTTGACGAAAAAGAACATGCTGAAGAGTTCTTCTATGAGGGTCGCGTTGCTGACTTAGCGGATAAGTTGGCTACTCTTGCGGAACGAGCCCGGAAGGGTTCTCTATGGACAGGAAATGCCAACCGAATAGCGCAGTCGATGGAGCGATTCACGTGGGACAATCTTGTGGGTACTCTCGATGAAGCCGTTGATAAGGTGTGTATCTATGATTAGGAGATGAGATTATGAAACGATCTAAAATAGCACGGCGTGATTTTTTACGAAAGGCGGCAGTGGGAGCGATGGGAATCACGTTGGAAGGGACGAACATCGGCTTGGCGGCGTCCGGCTCGATCAGAATCGAGGAGCCGTTTCATGGGGCCGTCCTGAACCGACGGCACGGTAAGCCAGTGGACGGTGGTTTGGACATTCAGGTATCCGGCCGGGCGCCGCTTCGCGACCGGGTGACCGTCAACGGCGCGCCGGCGCAGCGCGCAGGCGACAGCTTCACATCGAACGTGGTGCTTCGCCAAAGCCAAACGGATATTGTCGCCCAATCCCAAGGTTGCTCCGGCCGTCACGAACACCGCGTGCGGGTTGTGTGGGATAAGCACTCTTACCCCAGGTATCGTTTCTCGATTGACGACAACAGCTTCTTTCTTCGTGACATCGCGAAGCAAAAATACTCGTCGCTCTTTGATTGTTTCTATCTCAAGGGCCTTCGCGAATTGAACAAGAAATA
>CAYZAT010000029.1:0-20585 GCA_964476475.1 uncultured Pirellulales bacterium | reverse complement strand
TCTTGTTTTCAAACTTGACGTGGCTAGGCCGGCGAGTCTGTCATGACAAGAATTGTGAGAATGTCATTGCGATCCATTTAGACAAGCTTCTTTCCGTGCGGTTTACTCATAGATATTTTTCATATGCCATGCTTCGAGCGATTTGAGCACGGCATCCCGCCCCTGAGAGCGCAGGGATACCCCCAAACTGTCTTTGCGGCCCGGATAGACGCGCATTGCCACGCATTGTTTGCCATTGACGAATACTTCGACGACGCTTCTGTCGATGAAGACGCGAAGCTTCAGCGGCTCGTTCTTAGCAAGTAAAACGGGGGCAGTCTCAGGCGCTCGCGATCGGACGTCCCCAAGAAGTGATGAATAGGATGAATCAATAGAAATCAAGCTGCTGTATCGCCTGCTGTTTGGATGGCTCCTTCCGTGTTCGCGATGTCTGTACCCGCGATCTTCAAAGAACATAATCCGGGTGCGTTCCTGGGCGTCCGGGCTGCGCAGCACATTCATTTCAATCGTTGGCGCGCCTTTTGGATCAATCTCGGCGATGAGCTCCATTGCGTTGCCCTGGATATTTTTCAGGACGACGTCCTCATTGGCGGGCAACTTCATCGTATTCATACGCTGATGATTGTAACGCAACGACTCGATGTTCCCGGCAGGCTCGATGAGAAGGTCGTTCAGTCCATTCTTTGAGTCGAGTGTTAAACGCCTGGGTAGTGTCATGATTTGGTTCCAGCCTTTGGTTGGCTTTCCGGGATTCATGTTGAAAATCACGATGACTCCCCCTTTGCCGTCAGGTGTTGCAGAGGGAGCGTGGACGCCGGCCGGAGCGTACGGGCCAAAATTAAAATCGCCTCCTGAAGTCACAACAAACTTATCCCTCCCGGTATCATAATCACCGAGCAAATACTTTCCACCGCTCATGTGGCTGAAGTGAAGCAGGATATGCTTGTCGCCGATCGGCCAGAAATAGGGGCATGCCCCGTCGTCCCCAACGAGGGAATAGCGGTCATTCTCGACGAACGGATGCAGATACTCCCATTGAGCCAGATCGTTTGAGCGGAGCAGAAAATTGGCCCGAATCCGCTTGCCGCCCGGCCCGCTCGGGAGCGTTCCCGCGGAAAGGGAATAATACCTATTGCCTTTTTTCCAGATGCAGGGATCGAACACCCGGTAAGGCAGCGCCGAGCCGTCCGGATTCGTCATCGGTATAACGGCTCTGCCGGTGACCTTTTCCCAGTTCAACAGCAGAGGATCGCTGGATACGGCGACCATATTGCCAACGGTTGTTCCGTGGTACATCGCAATGACCCGGTTCTTTTCAACGAATGTCGACCCGGAATAACAACACCTCTCAGGATTGGGATAGATCGCATAGGGCAGATCGCGCCAGTGTATCAAATCATCGCTGACGGCATGGCCCCAGTGCTGTCGCGGATCTTCCGGTGGATACCCCTGGTAAAAAAGGTGCCAGCGGCCCTTCCAGAAACAGAGCCCGTTCGGATCGTTGAGCCGGTTTTCCGGATTGACGTAATGATAGATCGGCCGGTATGGATCGCCGGCCATTGATTTGCGTGATTCCTTGAAACGCAGAATCAGCGGATTGGTTTTGAGCTGAGCCTCCTGCTCATCGAGTGTATCTGCAAAGGTGTATTTGGGAACACGCGAGGTGTAATCACGCACTTTTGATTCGGCCCCGGACGGCTTTCCACTCCCGAACGTTTTACGACTTGGAAGCACCGAAGCCAGGGCCACAACACTTGTCTGTTTCAGAAAGCTGCGACGTTTCATTGAACAAACTCCCAAAATATGATATGTCTAAAATTTGCCGCTCGAACTTAATATGCATTCCTTTTGAGCCGGACGTCTTCGATGGTTAGAATGGGCCAGGCAATCTGAGCAGCCCGAAGAGCAGTTTAGCGACGGGCAAGATGATCCTTTCAAAGCCTCCGAGAAACAGAAAGCCGATCAGCAACAGCATGCCGAACTGACCCACTTGTCTGTAGGCATTAATGGCTTGTGGGGATTTCAGGCCGGCGTGGACCATTCGCGAGCCGTCCAGCGGGGGGATCGGAATGAGATTGAATACCGCCAGGATGACGTTGAAAAAAATCGCTAATAACACGAAATCCCCGGCGAACGGTACGGCTTTCAAACGAAACAGGTGAAAGACGACGGCCAGCGCACATGCGAGCGATAGATTCGCCGCGGGGCCGGCAAAGGCAACAAGGAAAATTTGCTTTTTATTGAGAACCGAGAAATTCACCGGCACGGGCTTGGCCCAGCCGAAGTGCACCAGCAGCGGCATAATAATTGTGCCGAACAGACTGATATGGGCGATGGGATTCAGCGTCAGACGGCCCATGCGTTTGGCGGTATCGTCCCCGAACCGGTAGGCCGTCCATCCGTGAGCGTATTCATGGATCGAAAGCGAGACAAGAAAGATACTCAGGGTAAACAGGTACATCAGAAGTTCACTGGCTGTCATGGTATTATCTCATCCTGAAAACGGACACGAAGCGACACATCATGCTCGCGAAGGTATAGTTGACATTATTCCATAAATCCTTTATATATGAAGACTATGAGACACGCAACAACTAAGATTGACAACCACTTTTTCGGATATATCTCATGCCGTCTCCTCGTCCTGTTTTTTTTGCAAATGGTACTTGTTTCAGGAGCCATCGCAGGCACATCGACGCGGGGAACCGAACTCAACCGCAATCAGGCGAAACAATACGTACAACAATTCGACTTTGAATCTCTTCGTCTGGCGATACAAGATCTGACCGAAACGAATGGCCCTAAATACCCGAAAGGCGATTGGTATTTAAGGAGATGGGACCGGTTAAAGACGCAGAGCAACAACCTCAGCCGGCACGATGCGTTGAAGCTCGCAAACGAATTGAATGAACTGCGGAACGAAGCGCTTCTGTCCAATCCGTTGCTGGATTTCGGTCAGCTCTTGTTGCTCAAGCGAAAACGGGGACAACTCGGCTTGCCCGTCAATCACAAATGCAACACCGGTATCGAGCGGACCGGCTACGATAATGAAATCGCCGTCCTGTCGTCCGTCCGTTCCGGCGGCACGTTACGCACTCTCTTTCGGCCGGAGGCGGGAGAATTTGTCGGTGAAATCGACCTCCATTACGATGCCGATAAGCTCCTTTTCACGATGCCCAAAGGTCCAACCTGGCAAATTTTTGAGATCGAAATAGACGGCTTTGGCCTGAGACAAGTCTCTCGCGGCGATCACCCGGATGTGGACAACTTCGACGCCTGTTATCTGCCCGACGGACGGATCGTCTTCGTCTCGACCGCCTTGTTTACGGCGGTCCCCTGCTGGCACGGCGTCGAGCGCGCCTGCGGCATCTATCTGATGGACGCCGACGGAGGGAATATGCGACAGCTATGCTACGATCAGGACCTGGATCTCCACCCGTCCGTCCTGCCGACCGGCCAGGTGATTTTCAGCCGGTGGGACTATACCGGAACGATGCATATTTATTTGCGGCCCCTGATGGTGATGAATCCCGACGGCACCGGCCAGCGGGCCGTGTATGGCACCAACTCCTATTGGCCGAACGCGCTCTATTATCCGCGGGGTATTCCCGGCGCTCCCAATAAGATTATCGCGATCATCGCCGGCTATCACGGCGTGCCGCGAATGGGTGAGCTGGGCCTGATCGATACGACGAAGGGCTGGCAAGAGGCCGCCGGATTCGTTCAAAAGATTCCCGGACGGGGCAAGCCCGTTCAAACCGTCATCCGCGATGCCCTGGTGAATAAGTCCTGGCCGAAGTTCCTTCATCCCTACCCGCTGAGCGATAAATATTTCCTGGTCTCATGCCGGCTCGATAACAAAAGCCCCTGGGGCATTTATCTCGTGGACGTTTTCGACAACCTCCTGCCGATCTGCGTTCTGCCCAAGTACGACTTGTTCGAGCCGATTCCTTTGATGAAAACGCCTCGCCCCCCGGCCATTCCCGACAGGGTGGATTTGAAACGTGACGACGCCGTCGTTTACCTGGATGATGTGTACGTCGGGCCCGGATTGGCGGGCGTCCCCCGCGGCGCCGTGAAGAAGCTGCGGATTCTGGCTTATCATTACGGTTATCCGGGGATGGCGGGTCCGGACAAAGTCGGCTGCGGAGGCCCGTGGGAAGTGATGCGAATCCTCGGCACGGTGAACGTCCATGAGGACGGCTCGGCACTATTCACCGTGCCGGCCAATACCCCCGTCAGCGTGCAGCCGCTGGATGCGGAGGGCAAGGCCATCCAGTTGATGCGAAGCTGGTTCACGGCGATGCCGGGCGAGACCGTTTCCTGCGTGGGATGTCACGAAGAGCCGAAAGAAATTCCCACCCTCCGCCAGCGACAGGCCACGACGCGCCCGGCGGCGCCCATCGAGCCGTGGTACGGCCCGGCCAGGGGACTGGATTTCGAGAGAGACGTTCAGCCCGTACTCGATCAATATTGCGTCGCGTGCCACAATGGATCGCCGCGCCCGGACGGCCGAAAAGTTCATGATCTTCGGTCGGAACGGTATGCAAGGAATTACCAGGGACGAGAACTCACCAGATTGGGCGCGAGACGATTACATCCCGTGCTGCGCGAGGCCCTCGGTGGAACCCGGGTGAAATACACACCGGCCTACGAAACCTTAATACCCTATATACGCCGGGTTAACATCGAGGACCACGTCGGTCTGCTGGTCCCCGGCGAATACCACGCCGATACGAGCGAGCTGGTCCAGATGCTCACCAAGGGCCATCACAACGTCCGGCTTGACGAGGAAGCCTGGGATCGCCTCATCACATGGATCGACCTGAACGGTCCCTGTCACGGCACCTGGGGGGACGTCGGCCCCATTCCCAACGATGCCGCTAAACGACGGCTCGAGCTGCGCCGGCTTTACGGCGGTCCAACGGACGATCCCGAAGCGATTCCGGAAATTCCCCACCCCTGTATCGAACCGGTCGTCCCGGAGCCGATGGATCGCGCGAAACACCCAACGTTAAGAGTTGCGGATCGGGCCCCACAAGTTGATAAGATTTCTGAGAAAACTATCGACTTGGGTGACGGCGTGACGATGAAACTCGTGCGCATCCCGGCCGGGCAGTTCAAAATGGGCGACCTTCACGGCTTGCCGGACGAACGCCCTTTGGCGAAGGTCTCGATCCATCGGGATTTCTGGATGGGCATGTGCGAAGTGACCAATGCTCAGTATCACCGTTTCGATCCCGGCCACGATTCGGGACTTTACACGAAGCGTTTCCAGGGGCCGGACGGCCCGGGACTTTCCCTCGCCGAGCCTGAATATCCTGTTGTTCGTGTGGCGTGGAAACGGGCGATGGCGTTTTGCCGGTGGCTCTCGCATCGAACTCGGATGGACTTCACACTCCCGACCGAAGCCCAATGGGAGTACGCGTGTCGCGCCGGTACGCAAAGCGCGCTTTTCTACGGCGAGGTCGATGCCGATTTTTCCCGCTGGGCAAACGTCGCCGATAAGAAATTAAGCGTGCCGCCCGGAACCACCGGAGGGCTGGAGTCGAACATTGTCGCCCATTTCGGTAAGGGGATCCTGGAATCGGCGGTGTACGGAGGCAACGTCTTTTGTGATACCCGCTTCGACGACGGGGCCATTGCGACGGCCAAGGTGGGCGGCTACCAGCCGAACGCGTGGGGGCTTTACGACATGCACGGCAACGCCGCTGAGTGGACGCTGACGGCCTACGAACCGTATCCCTACAGAATGGATGATGGGCGTGACCATCCCTTTGAATCGGGCAGGAAAGTCGTGCGGGGCGGCTCCTGGTGTGACCGGCCCAAGCGGTGCCGGTCGGCGTTTCGCTTGGGTTACCCGTCGTGGCAGCGCGTCCATAATGTTGGATTTCGTGTTATCTGCGAAATCGAAGGGCACAAAAGAGATCAAATAGTCTCGGAGTAAACAAGATATGAACGAACGTGTGACGAACAGGATGGTTGTAATACTGAGTCTTGGCTTTATTTTTTACGGCTCGATGAAACCAGTTACGGCCGCCGGGGATTATTTGTCCCCTACGGCTATTGTGGCCGACAATGCGGGTGAAAAGCTGTATATCGCCCAGGCAACGGCCCAACAAGTCGATGTTTTTGATATTGAGACCGCGAAGATTGTCATGACAGCCGGTGCGCCTTCAGAACCGACGGGGCTGGTTCTTACCGGTGATGGAACACGCCTTTATGTAACCTGTGCGGGTCCGAAAGGAAGCATTTGTGTTATCGATACTCACAATATGAAATTGCTCCGAACGTTCCCCGCGGGGTATGCGCCGATGGCGCCCGTTCTCGCTCCGGACGGAAAACACCTCTACGTCTGCAATCGCTTTGACAACGATATCTCCGTGATACGAACGGAGGACGACCATCTGATAAAAAAGATACCCGCCCTGCGGGAGCCGGTCGCCGCGGCCATCACCCCGGACGGTGCCTGGCTTTACGTTGGCAACCATCTCCCGGCCGGACCGGCGTCCGCCGACTCGGTGGCGTGCAATATTTCCATTATCAATACTAAAACGATGGCCTTCGAGATCGATATTGTCTTACCGAACGGCAGTACGGATCTTCACGGCCTCGCGGTCTCGCCGGACGGCCGGTTCGTGTTTGCCTCACACATTCTCGCCCGATACACGGTGCCCACGACCCAGTTGGAACGTGGATGGATGAATACGAACGCCGTGACGATTATCGACGCCCGGCGCAAAAAGCGCCTCGAAACGGTGCTGTTGGACGATGTGGATTACGGCGCCGCCAACCCGTGGGCCATCGCCTGCACGAGCGACTCGAAATATCTGTGTATCACTCATACCGGAACTCACGAACTCAGTGTCATCGAGATTGATTCGATGCTCCAAAAAATCCGGGCTTATCATCAGCGTCACGGTGTATCGACGGACAGCTTCTCCGGCGGCTCGTATTCGGCCTACGGCGTTGAGAAGGTTTCGAATATCCCGAACGAATTGAGTTTTCTCTACGGCATTCGCAAGCGGGTCAAGCTGCTCGGCAAGGGCGCGCGATCCCTGGCGATCCTCGGCCGCAAGGCCTACGTTGCCGAATATTTCACCGACGCTTTGACCGTCGTGGACATGCACGACACGACGAGATTCAGAACGACGTCTCTTGTCCTCGGCCCCAGGCGCCCCATGACCATCGAGCGCAAGGGCGAGATGCTCTTCAACGATGCGTCCCTCTGTTTTCAGGGCTGGCAGAGCTGCGCGAGCTGTCACCCCTCGGGCGCCCGGGTCGATGCCTTGAACTGGGATCTGCTCAACGATGGCTTGGGCAATCCGAAGAATACCAAGAGCCTGCTCCTTTCACACCGCACGCCGCCGGCAATGGTTACGGCGGTTCGGGAAAACGCCGAGCAGGCCGTGCGCGCCGGCATACGGTATATCCAGTTCGCCGTGCGGCCCGAAGAAGAAGCCGTCGCCATCGATCACTATCTCAAATCGCTCGAACCAATACCGAGTCCCTACCTTGTGGACGGGCAGCTCAGTGAATCAGCCAAACGCGGCCGAAAGCTTTTTAAGCAAGCCGGCTGCGGCGCATGCCATCGAGGCCGGCTCCACACGGACATGCAACCTTACGACGTGGGCACGGCCGAAGGACTGGATAAAGACCGCAAGTTCGATACCCCGTCGTTGGTCGAAATCTGGCGGACCGCACCCTATCTGTATGATGGGCGGGCCACGACGATTGAAGAGGTCATAACAAAATTCAATTCCGAAGACAAACACGGGGTAACCTCGAACCTGACGGAGAGCGAAATAAGAGATTTGGCTCAGTTCGTTTTATCTCAGTAAAACCATTCAGTGCGACGACAACATAGGGAGGTCGTTACAATGAAAAAAGGCATTCACTTGTTCACACTTCTCTTATTCTGCGCCGCGTTCGTTTGTACAAGCTGCTCTTCAATGCACCGAAGGCGTTCCACTGTCACCATCGTTTATCCGGCGGACGCAGCGCCGATGGAATCTCTGGCGGCTAAAGAAGTCCGGCGTTACGTGTACCTTCGGACCGGAAGGCTGCTACCTATAGTCCGAAGCCGAGACACATGGCCCGCCGGAACGAGCCTGCTTGTCGTGGGGCACAAAAACCGCCCTGTCGTTCAGTCATTTATGATAAAAAATCCGGCATGTGCTTCTTGCGTCAATTCACTGCAATCACAGGAATATTTACTCAGGACGACAAAATTCAAGAATCACCGCGCCGTGCTGATCACCGGCGGCGATGCGGTCGGCACCTTGTATGCCGCGTATCGCTTCGCCGAGCACCTGGGCGTACGATTCTATCTGCACGGCGATACGATCCCGGATGAGCGTATCGGCCTGACTCTGCCCAACCTGGATGATCGAGGCAAGCCGCTCTTCGAGACGCGGGGCATCCAGCCGTTCCACGATTTCCCCGAAGGGCCGGACTGGTGGAATACGGATGATTACAAAGCCATTATCGCTCAACTGCCGAAACTACGGATGAACTTCTTCGGGCTGCACACCTATCCTCAGGGGGGCGTCGGCCCGGAGCCGACCGTGTGGATCGGCCTGCCCGGAGACTGTAATGAAGACGGTACCGTGAAATTCAGCTACCCGTCCCGGCATTTCACAACGGCCAATGTCACCGGGGCCTGGGGCTACCAGCCGATGAAGACGGGAGACTATCGTTTGGGTGCGTCACAATTATTCGAGAGCGACGACTATGGTCCGGATTATATGCGCGGCATGAATCCGTGGACGAGACTCTCCAACGACCGAGCTAACGAATTATTCAATCGGATGGCAGAGACGCTCGGCGAAGCCTTCAACTATGCCCATACGCTCGGAATAAAAACCTGCGTCGGTACGGAAACGCCTCTAATCATACCCAATGCCGTAAAGGAACGCATCACGAGTATGGGCAAGGATCCGAACGACCCGGCGGTCGTTCAGGAACTCTACGAGGGCATGTTCCGGCGAATCAGTAAAGCGTACCCTCTGGATTATTATTGGTTCTGGACGCCGGAAGGATGGACCTGGGGGAATCCGAAAGAGGAACAGGTCGAAGCGACGCTGGCCGATTTTCGCGCCGCTATCGCCGCGGCCAAAACCGTCAACGCGCCCTTTACATTAGCGACGTGCGGCTGGGTTTTGGGACCGCCGCAAGACCGGGCGTTGTTCGATAATACCCTGCCGAAGGCCATGCCGATGAGCTGTATCAATCGCAACGTCGGTTTCTCTCCGGTCGAGCCGGGCTTCGTCCGGGTCAAAGATCGGCCAAAATGGGCGATTCCCTGGCTGGAAGACGATCCGGCCATGATGATCCCGCAACTTTGGGCGGGCCGGATGCGGCGGGATGCCGCCGACGCTCTGGCTTACGGGTGCACGGGTCTTTTAGGCATCCACTGGCGAACGCGTATCCTCGGGCCGAACGTCTCCGTCCTGGCTCATGCCGCCTGGGAACAGCGATCCTGGAACCCGGATGTCGGCAAACCCTATGAACCGCCGGAGCCAGAATTTTCCGAAGGCCGCGAAGGCGGCAATGTCGCTCAATTTCCGAATAGCACGATCGCCGATACGGAACACGATCCCCTTTATCAAACCGTCATCTGGGATGTGAAAGCCTATCGACTTAAAGTGCCAAATGGGATATATACTGTGACATTAAGGTTCTGCGAACCGCATTACAACGTTCCGGACAAGCGGGTTTTCGGCGTTGGGCTTCAGGGCAAAAAGGTGATTGATTCGCTGGACATTTTCGCCGAAGTCGGCAAGAACAGGGCCCTGGATTTCACGTTTGAGAGCGTGAAAGTCACTAACGAACTCCTTGAAATTCGCTTCGAGCCCATCGTGGAATTTCCGTGTATCGCGGCGTTTGTCATCGAGGGCCGGGGCATCACGAAAAAGATCAATTGCGGCGGCCCGGCTTACCAGGACTACGAAGCGGATATTCCGCCGGCGGAGGCCGACAACCGGCCGCGCGATTTGCCGGCGGATGATTTCTATGCCGACTGGGCCTTGACGCAATTCGGACCGGAAGCGGCCAAGCCGCTGGCGAACTTGTTCTTGAGCCTCGATGGAGGCCCCTTGCCCGCCGATCGCGGCAAACGGAGCGCCAACCTGCCCCGGCCCGCGACCTGGGTAAACGGCCCCGGCGGAATCACGCCCGATGACAGACCTTGGGATCAAGTCAAAGAAGAATACGCTTTCGTCGAGGACATGGCCGAACAGCGTCCCAAGATCAAGGGACCCGGCAACCTGGAGCGTTTCGATTACTGGCTGAACCATTTTCGTTACCTGCGCGCCGTCGGACAGGTCAATTGCACATGGGCTAAATTCAACGCGGCCATGAAGAAGATCAAAGATGAAAAGGAGCCGGAGGTCCGCAAGCAATTAGCACGAGACATCGCCCTGCCGATCAGAAAAGAGCTTGTCGCGGGAGTAGCCGACGTGCACCGGTATCTCCTGGCCGCCGTGACAACCAACGGGGGAATGGGCAATGTGACGAACTGGCAGCAACATATCCTGCCGACGTTGCTGACGAAACCCGGAGAGGAACTGGCTGACATTTCGGGTCAGAACTTGCCGGCGGACGCCCTACCTGCCAAACCGTACCATGGGCTTCCGCGACTCATCGTACCGACGGTCCGTACCAGTCTGTCGGCCGGTGAGGACCTGGCGTTGAAAGTCATGGTTCTAACTTCAAATCAACCGAAAGAGACGGCTATATACCACCGAACGATGGGGAAAGGCGACTATCAAAAGACTCGACTCAGGCACATTGCTCGCGACGTCTATTCGGTGCGCATTCCCGCCGGCGCGATCCAAAGCGATTTCGAGTATTATATCCAGGCTCTTTTCGCCGAGGGGCAAGAGATCACGTTCCCGGCCACCGCACCGGAGATCAATCAAACCGTAGTCATCATGAAGGACAGACAATGATCATCAAGCAAGATTGCACTCGTCGAAATTTCTTGAAAACGCTCGGTCTGGGCGCTGCATCAATAGCCCTCCATGGATGTGCGGGTCTTTCCGGGCGAACCAAGGCGGATACCGGCGATAAGAAACCCAACATCGTTTTCATCCTCGTGGATGACCTGGGCTGGACGGACGTCGGTTGCTACGGAAGCACGTTTTACGAAACGCCGAATATCGACAGGCTCGCCGCCGAGGGCATGCGGTTCACCGACGGCTACGCGGCTTGTGCGGTGTGTTCTCCGACTCGCGCCGCGATCATGACGGGGCGCTACCCCGCACGTCTCGGCGTGACCGACTGGATCCGCTCGCGTTTCCAGGGCGGAGCGATCCCGGAGGACAAGAAGAATCCGACGGAATACGTCGGCGGTAGAAACAAGAAGCTCTTATGCCCGCCTAACGCGTTGTGGATGGAGCTTGAGGAAATCACGATCGCCGAAGCCCTCAGGCCCGCCGGATATACGTCTTGCCACATCGGCAAATGGCACCTCGGCGCCGACGACTGGTACCCCGACAAACAAGGCTTCGATGTCAATATCGGCGGATGCGATTTCGGCCAGCCGCCAACCTCTTTCGATCCCTATTACCGAAAGGGGCAAGGATCGATCGCGACGCTCGAACCGCGCCGTGAGGGGGAATACCTGACGGATCGAGAAGCGGACGAAGCGGTTGCGTTCATCCGTCGGCATAAGGACAAGCCCTTCTTTCTTTATATGGCCCATTACGCCGTGCATACGCCCATCCAGGGGAAGAAGGAGCTTGTCGGAAAGTACAAGGCAAAAACACCGACGAACCAAAAGAATCCCACTTACGCGGCAATGGTCGAAAGCGTGGATAACGCCGTCGGTAAAATCATGGCCGTCCTCGATGAGCTTAACCTGGCGGGCAAAACGATCGTGTTCTTCACGGGTGACAACGGGGGGTTATTGGGTGTAACGAGCAATGTGCCTCTGCGGTCCGGCAAAGGCTTTCCCTATGAAGGCGGCATTCGCGAGCCGGTCATTGTGCGCTGGCCCGGCGTGGTCGGGCCGGGCACGATGAGTCGGGAGCCGGTGACAAGTGTCGATTATTTCCCAACGATTTGCGAAGCCGCCGGCATTTCCGCACCGCGCGATCGCGAGATCGACGGCGTCTCACTTTTGACGCATCTTAAATCCGACGGAATCGGAAAGCTGAATCGCGAAGCCCTCTTTTGGCACTTTCCGCATTATCGAGGCAAGGTTGCCCCTTACAGTATCGTTCGAGCCGGCGACTGGAAGCTCATCAAACGATATGAAGGAAAAACGTTTGAGTTGTTCAATCTGAAAGATGATTTGTCGGAAGAGAACGACCTTTCGGACGCGATGCCGGAGAAGGTCAAAGAACTCGACCTTCAGTTAAGCAAGTGGCTGCTGGCTACCGGCGCCAAGATGCCCAGGCCAAATCCGAATTATCAACCGACCGTTACCCCGGAGCAATAAATGCCGTCAAACACGAATGATCGATCCGCAGAGCCTTGCTTTATGAATAGACGTGACGTACTGAGAACCGCGGGTCTTAGCGCCGGCGCATTAGCGCTCTCGCGTTGTGGATGTCATGCAACCTCCGGCCGGACCCGGGCGGAAAACAACCTGAACATATCCACCCCACTGACGAAGCAGGTGACATGGCAGGATCTCGAGCTGGGCTTGCTCTATCACTTCGACCTGGATGTCTATATGCCCGGGGGCAGTCATCACGAGCGGTCCCGGCGGGAAAAGCTGGATGCGAATCTGTACAATCCCGCACAGCTCGACACCGACCAATGGCTCGAAGCGGCCAAAGCGATGGGCGCGAAGTACGCCATCTTTACCGCAACCCATCATCAGGGCTTTCTCCAGTGGCAAAGCGACGCCTATCCGTTCGGTCTGCGACAAGTCCCGTGGCGCAACGGCAAAGCCGACATCGTCAAGGACTTCGTCGAATCCTGCCGGAAGGTTGATATTGTGCCGGGCATTTATATCGGCATCCGATTCAACGCCTATTGGCAGGTTTACAATTACAAAACGAACGCCGGTAAAGGCGACGACGCCAACAAGCAACGTCACTATATGCGAATCTGTGAGCAGATGGTCGAGGAGCTCTGCTCGCGATACGGGCCGCTTTGCGAAATATGGTTCGACGGCGGCGTTCTTACACCCGAACAGGGAGGCCCGGATGTCCTTCCAATTGTCGAGAAGTATCAGCCGGACGCGCTGTTTTATCATAGCCTTGAGCGCGCCGAGCACCGTTGGGCCGGCAGCGAAACCGGCACGACGGGCTACCCGTGCTATTCGACGATGCCGACCGTCGCCAGCCAGATCCGCGCACATACCGATTCAAAGAAAAGGACTACGCTACTCAAGCACGGCGATCCGAACGGCCGGGTCTGGTGCCCCGCGATGTGCGACGCCCCGATCCGAGAACATGACTGGCTCTGGAAACCAAACGCCGAACATAAGCTCCAGCCGCTCGATAAACTCGTCGATATGTACTACAAATCCGTGGGACGAAACGCTAACCTTATCATCGGCGCCGTGCCGGACATGGACGGTCTGATCCCCGAAGCCGATTTTAAACGCTATGCCGAGCTGGGCAGAGAAATCCGGCGACGTTTTGAAAAGCCACTGGCACAAACCCAAGGCCGGGGCACGCTGCTGGAGTTGAACTTGAGACAGCCCACCGGCTTCAACCAGTTGGTTATCATGGAAGATATTACCCACGGCGAACGCGTTCGTGACTATGCCGTTGACGCCTTACTCGTCAGTGGAAATTGGCAGAAGGTATGCGCCGGAGAATCCATCGGCCACAAACGCATTCAATTCATTTCCGATGGAACGAGAGCGACAGAAGTTCGCCTTCGCATCAATCGATCCATTGCGACGCCTATCGTACGCGAACTGGCTATTTACGACGTCTGATATCGGTTTAGAAAAGCCTGACGTCGATTTTCTTATCGCGCCATTCCGCGATAAAGGCCTTCATCTCTTCCAGTAACGCCTTAAGCTGCATCGAATTATCGAGCAGATTCTCATAGAAGGTCCCGTCGTTAAGGAGCCTTCCGGCCGTGCCGTCGCCGCTGTTGATCTTCTCCAACACCGACCGCGTCTGACCCAGCGTTCGACTGAGCTGCTCGCTGGTATCCATCATCGCAAGAATGAGCGCATCCGCTTTTGTGTTCACATTTTGCAGGGTCTTCGTCCCGGTGGAGGCGAAGGTTTTAATTTCATCGCTCGTCTCCGTCAGAGTGGTGACGACCTGATCGACTTTGCTATCGGTATGTTCCAGAACGGTCGTGCCCGCGGCGGCCAGCTTCTCGAACTCTTCCATGGTGGCCTTCGCCTGTCGCGACGCCTCGGCCAGATTCGCCAGCGTTTGTTTCATGGCTTCTTTACTATTCTGGTCGCCGATCACGTCGTTCGCATTGCCGATAAACGTATTAATGCCTTCGATCAGTTCGTTGAGCTTCTGCTGGCTCTCTTCCGGGAAGAATTCGCTCGTCATACCGGCCGAGCCTTGCAGCCACATGCCGTCCACCAGGTATTTCGTCTCCGGGCGGTTGGGATCGAGCGGGATGATCGGATCGTCGGGGTACTGTTTTAACTCGATATAACTACTCCCCAATCCCCGGGTCATCAGTTTCACTTCAACACAGGAGGGGATTGTAATATACTTCTTATCGATGCTGATAATGACCACGGCCTGAAAATACTCGCGGCCCGGCTGCCCGTCATCGCGTATTTCCTTACGGACCTCCGGCGCCATGATGTTTGTGACGCGCCCGATCTGGTAACCGCAAAAACGCACAGGGGTGTCTTTTTGTATGCCCGTGGCCGTCGGAAACTGGACGTTGATCTCGAAAGCGTTCATTTGTGTTACGATGCCGGGCAGGTCGCCGAACTTGAAAATAAGCCAGACCAGCGCCGTGGCACCGAGGAACACGAAGATGCCGACAACGAAGTTTCGCCGCCTTTGACCGGTTTCATAGTCACTCACACTTAGCCTCCCTTCAAGTCGCCATGTCCTTCCATGAACAATTCCCTGATGGCCCGTAACGGATAACCGCTCTCGTTGAGCTTCTTAATCAGCTTAATACGTTCGATGCCTTTTTCGTCGAAGAGCCGCCGGCCGGTCGGGGTTACTTCCGTCGGCTCCAACAGCCCAACCATGAGATAATATTGCAGAGACTGCCGGGAAATGCCAGCTTTTTTTGCGGCCGCACCTATGGAAACCAATTCACGCTTCTGATTCACCGGGTATCCTGATAACGCAATAAGAATTTACATATCAAACTTCTGCCGAATTCTATCAACTCGCTCTCATTTTGCCCAGGAATTTCCGTCTATGAACAACACTACCGGCCGGGGGATGGGGCGCCGGCCGTCCAGTTGTCGGGATCGTTGCCGTAATCGGCTGGGACTTGTCGTGTGAGCGATAATCCGACACCGTCCGGCTCGGTCGGCCAGAGGTCCACGTTTCCGGGACAATCTTCAGGATGCGAACCGTCGCTGTAACGGATTCGGTCGATCCGGATATAATAAGGTTCGCCCTCGTCGTCGATGTCGCCCGGCATGCTCAATTCGAGACTCTCCCCGGCGTTGCTCAGCTTGCCGTCGTACGGGCCGAGCACCTTTTCGGCCGGGACGCTCGGATACCGCCATAAAAAGGCCTCCGGGTGCTGAACCACCAGCAGATAGCCCCCGGCGGGGATCGTCACGGACGCATCAGATGGGAACGCAAAATCGATCCCGCGGGTGAACGCCCAGGGCGCATCATTATCAGGATCGTACAACGTGACCGGTTCGGCGCTAATATTGAGAAGCTCGACGTATTCGTACTGATCATTTGTGAACGAGCCGCTGTCCGGCCAGTCGGGATTGTACATAATCTCATTGATGACAACCGGACCGACGAGCGGGTAGGCGTTCTCGGAGCCGGGCGTCGCGGCTTCCATTGCGACGAAGTTGGTGTTGCCCGTGCTGGGTTTGTCATAACGCCCGAAGGAGACGCCGGGCGCCGACGCGCCGAAATCTTCGACCTCGCGATAGCCCATCAAAACGCCGTTCTGCGCCGCGCTAAGGATGACACGTTCCCCGTTGTTGCTTAAACCGAAAGGCGCGTAACAACCCGCATCGTTCGTGTTCCCAAAATGCACGTCGGCAAAGAGAACCAGGTAGCCGTTTGGACTCAGCGTGGTTCCCGGGGCCATTTCGTATTTGAAAAGATCGTCGTTACTATCGCTAATGAACCAGCCGCCTACGTCGATCGCGGTGGAGGTAGGATTGTAAAGCTCGAGCCAGTCGGGATCGCCGGCGGGTGAGTTGGCGAGCAGTTCGTTAATGACCACGGCGCCCGGATTGGGAAGAATGCCGCTGTCGTCCTGTCCCGGCGAGCCGCCGATAGCGGCGCTGGCGCGCCAGGAATCTTTCTGATTCCAACTACTGAGGTCGGGATTGGCCGGATCGATAATGGTCAGAGAGAATCCTTCGCCATCCGTCAGGGAGCGCCAGTTGTCGCTATAGCTGAAGTCCAGAATCGTTTGGCCGAGAGCATCTTCCAGCGTTATTCTTTCTCCGGCATTATTGAGTCTGCCGGTGTATTGGCCGGCGATATGGATATTTTGACCGTATCGGGCCTCGAAGACCGCCCGTTCCTGAACGACAACGACGTATTCACCGGGGGCCAGATCAAGGTTCGGGAAAGTGAAGTCGATGCCGTCCGTAAACCGGACCAGGTTCAGATTGATCGTTTCCGTGCCGATGTTGGTCAGTTCGATGAATTCTTCATTCGGCTCGCCAACGTCGGCCAGGGCCTGAGGATGATACATGATTTCCGTAATGCGGAGGTTTTCGGCGACGAGACCGACGGCGAAAATGGCATCGTTGAGAGCGCTCCAGGTTCTGCCGTTCAAAGCCCGTGCCTTGACATTGGCGCTATAGGGCAATGTCACAGATCCACTGTACTGTTGCGCGACCGACGATAGACTGCCCGATCCGTCAGAAACGCCTTCAGTGGCGATCAGCTCAACGGAGATAAGAAAATCAGAACTGGTCGTGGATGCATTCAAGCCGTGAATAGCCAATACGTTCGCCCCCCGGCGCAATGCGCCGAGTGAGGCGGAGATATCGATGCTCTGGAACATAACCGCCTCGGCATCGGAGTGGGTGCTGCTCGCACTGGCGTTCCATCGGGGCGTCCCGCCGAAATTTGCCTTGGCCACCTCGGTCCCGTTCAGGTAGGCGATGAGACCGTCGTCGTACCGGACTTTCAGCATCATAAGGTCAAAGTCGTCCGGGTTACCTCCAAAATAGAACGGAATGCGGATGTAACAGGTGGCGTTCCTGGCATACATCTGCTCCTGAACATCGAGGCTGATGTAGCTCTCATAGCCGGAGCTTCTTTCATATCCGACGCCGCCGGGCGAACCGGCAGACAGTAACCAGGATGAATCGTCAAAGCCGGCGTCGCTTTTCCAGTCGTCGCTGACGAAACGCGTCGGGACAAGCACGCGTTTGCCGGCGCTTTCAGCGATCAACGTGGTGCCGGTATGATCGCCGCCCGATGACGCTTCGGCCTGTCGGGGATCGGAGCCGTCGAGGGTGTACCATATCGTTCCGGTCGCGCCGGTCATCGTGAGCTGATGATTTTTTGAAATCCAGCCTCCATGTTGATGGGAACCATTGATTCGAAAGACCGGGGCATCCACGTGGGGATAAAGCCCTAAATTCTTGAATTGATTCAAGGCGTTGTTCGTTCGATACGGGAAATATTGATCGAGCAATCGGCGTTGTTCGGGAATCCAATACCCATTCCTGGTGTACAAATAGTAGGGACCCGAACTGTAGGAATGGACGTCTCGTCGATAATCCCCCCAGCGAGCGGACTCGGCGATGACCGCCAGGTCGATCTCGTCGGCGCGTCGAATCCATCTTTGTCTGTTCATCTCAACCGTTAAGGCCCCGTCGTTGAACAAATGCTTATGAACGCGATCACCGAAACGGATGCGAAATTCCTCGATATCGTCGAGATAGCTCAACAAATTCGTGGGGTCGGATGACGGTCTGGTGCCCGTCTGAGATAAGCTCTCAAGCACGTGCTCGCCGTCCCAACTGTAGAAGCGCCAGGGTCTTTGTTCCAGACCGCCACCGGCTGCGCGCCAGTTGCCGTTATCCTTAAGGTCCACGTTGCCGGCAAACAGATTTAACAGCGTCCAGTCGATGAAGTTATCCATGTCGATCAACCGACAGATTTCTTCCCAATCTCGACTGATAACAACACTTCGCAGGTGGTTCCACTCGGTCGTCGTGCCGTCCGTGGCCCGGCCGCCGTTGATCGCATCGAGACTATCTTTTTCGCCGCCATGATACGCTGCATAATGAGAGGCCACCGGGCGCTCTTGCAGATTGTATAAGCCCCAATAAATACCGTTTAAATATAAATGCACGTAGATACCCTGGCCCGCATCGACCTGGCCCATATCGATAAGGGAGTCCCGCATCCACTGGTCACGGATGTATTGGGTACGCTCCCGTTGAGCCGGCGACCAGTGCGTCCAGGCATTGTTGAAGAAACCGCGAAGCTGGATGGAGTCGAAAGAGTTGACGGGCCAGGCATCGAATAAGTCAACGTCGAGTTTAGCCGGGCCGTAATCTTCGCTGAATCGCAGGCTCAAAGAGTGCTTGGGGCACTTATCCGGCCGGCGGCCTTCACCGCCCTGGATACGCAGGCCGCAATCCACCTGGAACTCTTTGTCGCCATCGGAAGTAAAGAATTCGGCTGAAACGGCTCGTTCCCAGTCCTGGCCCCCGGTAGAAGAATGGCCGGTATAGATGTAGATGCCGCCGGTGTCCGAGTTTCTTTCGCGATTGAACAGGTTCTCTTTGTCCGTGACGACCGAAAGCGTGGGAATAGACAGCAGCGCATCGTCCATCAAGTCGGCGTAGGTGAAATGATTATACACCTGTGGGTCCATTTCGTAGTCCGCCGGAGAGTTCTCAAACCATTTGCTCGGATACCCCGCATTCAGGACTTGCTGCTGGCTTTTTCGAATCGTGTCGTCCAAAAAGATATAGGTCTGGGTCCCCACATCGGTGGGTTCATAGTTCCCGTGCCGGACGGCTCTTGCCCGTAAACACGTTGTTCCGTTGATGGGAATCGGCCCCGTATAAACGCGGCCCGCAACGAACCGCCCTGAAGAAGAATACGGCTCGCTCCCATCGAGCGTATAGTAGATGACCGTGCCTTCGGTGTCCGTGGCGAGGGTGACCTCGAACGGTGTATCATAGAAGCCGCGATGATGGCTGAATTGCACGTCTGCGATGCGGCCGACGTACGCCGTATCATTTTGCGCTTCGGGACTTGCCGACGTGAAGAAACGCCAGGCATCTTCGGCGTCGGGAAAGCGGCCGTAAGAGACATCGGGCGTTTGTGCGGGAAAGGCGACCCGGTCAACCAACGTAACGCCGTCGCTATCGAACAGACCGATTTCTTCTCCTTCGGCGTCGAGTTTGAACGTCGCATGCAAACCCATATCGCCCGTGTCATCGTCCGCCCAGACCAGCAGGTAGCCGCCCGCCGGAACGACCGTCCCGGACCGTCCGCCGCCAATGATTCGCCATTTCGTGGGATTCGAGAGGTCGTCCGTCAGGTACATCCCGCTGAGGTTAATTCCCTCGGCGCCATAGTTGTGGATTTCGATCCAATCATCATATTGGCCCTGCGGGTCCTGGACGCTCCGGCTGTTGGATGCCATAAGCTCGTTAATCACGAGTGGGATGTCCACTCCATATCCTTGAGTGGACAAAAGCAGAATGGTTATAAGAATTAACGACAAAAGTCTCACGTCTCGAAACATCATTGACTCCCTTCTCCAGGGTTCATTCGGATTCATCAAAACAGCCTAATTTCTGCAATTTAATAGCTTTATGTATTATAGCATATGGGATGGTCCAAAGTCAATTGGGATGGTCCAAAGTCAATGGGCTTGAGGAAGTTGTTTCTTGCCTCAGGGCATCGGAGGAAGTATGATCGATTGTCCAGAAGGAAGGGGACGTTATGGTGCTTCAAATGAAACATGAAAGATAAGGAGTTCAGGCCATGAGTGACTTTATCAACCGACGAGCTGGGCTGCCGGACGCAATACTGGACGAAGGTGGCCAATGCACGGAGTATGTATCATAACTGGGGCGCCGACGTCATTAAGGGCGACAAACACGGTGTCATGACGATGCTCCATCGTGATGTCTTCTATCGTGATTACATGGATCGGATCAAGGACTTGGGCGTCCTGATGGGGTTCAAAGTGGTCGAGGAAGCTTAACAATCTATCGCGTTAATTATTTATAACAAGAGTTTTGCAAAAGTTCAGTTATTAATAACGAAGGCTTTGGGGATGGCGGGGAATAAGCCATCCCCAAGCTTCGCTTGAGGATGCCATTCATAATGCTCCAGAGCTGTAATCGTAGTACGGGTAGTAAACCATGGCAAAGCCGAAGATTCTGCTCGTGAATCCCCCGATCTACGACTTCGCCGCGTACGATTTCTGGCTCAAACCCTATGGGATGTTGAGCATCGCGGGATATCTTCGCGCAGAGGCTGACTTTA
>CAYZAT010000028.1:0-20795 GCA_964476475.1 uncultured Pirellulales bacterium | reverse complement strand
GTGATTATGTTGTTGATGAAGATGACGAAGACTACTTGAATGGTTTGAGCGAGTTGACGATATCCATGTGGATCAAATCGGACTTGACAGGTACCGATAAGGGTTTCATCAACGGTGAGGAACCTGATGGATCGGATAATGTATGCGAGATGCGCTATGATGCGTCAGGAACCAGTTTTGGCGGCTCGGACTTACTGAAAATGGCTGTGACATCAGCACCAGGCGGCGAACAACAATTAGAAAGCTCAAGCGATCTTCAGACGACCGAGTGGCAGCATGTTGCGATGACATGGAGTGATGGCGACTTGATAAGATTCTACGTCAACGGTATCGAAGACACCCCGGCAGGTCGTAATGGCGAGTACAATCCCGGTACAATATCCGGGTGTACGAAATTGATTGTCGGTAAGGGCGCCAAAGACGTGGGGCCCGGCGCCGGCTGGGATGGTCTGATAGACGAGGTCCGCATCTACAAGGAGGTACTCACTGCGGAAAAGATACAAAATATCATGAATAGAGCGAGTGGCGACAGTGCATTGCCGCCCAATCTTTCCATCGATAGCTCCACGGGCCTGTTGAGTGGCCCACTCACCCAACCGGGTTCGCATGAATTTACGATTTCTGTTACAGATTCATACACACCGGTCAATCTGGCAAAGAAAACATTGACGCTCGATGTTGAAGGCCCATATGCTCAGCTAATTGATCCCCCTAATGGCAGTTATGTCAACTATGAGCCAGGCTATATTGATATACAGTGGGACGACCACCCCGGCGTGGGCATCAATACCGCCACGATCGACGCCGGGGATATCAGCATCTCTGGTGTCACCATCGGCACCCCCATCTATCAGGGCAGCAAAATCTGGCGATATCCCTATACAGGAGCGCTCAGCGAAGGCCCGGTTGACGTCCAGGTCATCGCAGGCCAGGTCCAGGATTATTCAGGCATTGAGAACATGGCACAGGTGTTTTCATTCGCGTATGACACCCAGCCTCCCACCGGAACGCTGTCCGATCCTGTGAATGGAGCTACCATTTATCAGGATGAAGGATATGTGGACATCTCCTGGGTGGATGTCGGCTTGGCGGGTATTGACACGTCCACCCTGGACGCCAATGATATTGCCATTCCGGGTGTGACGATGGACGGTCCGCCGACGGCTCAAGGTTCGACTATCTACCGTTACAGCTATTCAGGGAATCTGCCTGTGGGCACGGTGACGGTCACGTTTGTGGCGGGAGAAGTGGCCGATCCGGCGGGCAACCTCAATACAGGACACGACGAGTCTTTCGTGTACGATCCCCTGATCATCACGACGTCATCACCGCTGCCTCAGGCCAGCCTGGGAACGCCATACAGCGTCTTCATCGAGACCAGCGGAGGTGTGACACCCTATACGTGGTCGGAGTCTTGCGGAAGTATTCTCATTACCGAAATTGATGCGGGCTCACCGGATACCGTCGAATTTACAAATGCCTCCGGCAAGGATATCGATGTATCCGGTTGGCAGGTTTACATCTATGACTATAATTTCCATCCGTCACCTCAGGCGCCGCTGACATTACCCGCGGGCTCGGTGTGTCCCTCCTTCCAGTGTTTCACCCTGGCCGACGGACCCGGCACATTCCCCGGCTCGTATCCGAATTTTTACTCCAGTGGAAACATCAACTGGAGCTCGTCTTCGTGGATCGGCGTGTTGCTGGTGGACAATTTCGGCCAACCCGTTGATTTTATGGCGGCCGATCATCTGGATCCATCGACGATCACAAACCCTGTGACCATCGTGCCGGATCACTGGACCGGCGGCAACGTCCCGTCGATACCGGATTACCAGGTAACGTACCAAAGAACAGGCAACGCGGATAACAACAATGCAACGGATTGGGCCCATCAGACACCGAGTATCGGCTCAGTCAACACGGGGCTGGTCCTGCCCTTTACCGGAGAAAATATATTGCCGCCCGGTCTGGCTCTTGATAACGCCACGGGTCAAATCACCGGAACGCCATTCCAGACGGGTACGTTCGAGTTTACGATCATCGTTGTTGATTCGTTTGACCCGTCGAATACGACCGACAAGACCTTCACCCTTGACGTTGAAGGCCCCTATGCTGAGCTCCTCGATCCCGCTGCCGGAACTATCACCAATGTCAATCCCGGCTATATTGATATCGAATGGCTCGATTACCCGGGCGTTGGCATCAATATCGCCACGATCGACGCCGGTGATATTAGCGTCGCCGGAGTGACCATGGGCACCCCCACCGATCAGGGCGGCGGGATTTGGCGATACCCTTATTCAGGCACGCCCGGCGAGGGCCAGGTAAACATCCAGATCAATGCCGGCCAGGTGCAGGATAACAGCGGTCTTTGGAATATGGAACAGACCTTCTCTTTTGTGTACGATACCCAATCACCGAGCGGGACGCTCATCGATCCGGCGAATGGCGCGACAGTTTATGAAGACAAGGGATACGTGGACGTCTCCTGGATGGATGCCGGTCTGGCTGGTATCGATCCGACGACCCTGGACGCAAATGATATTGCCATTACGGGAGTCACGGTTGACGGACCGCCGACGTCGCTGGGTTCGGATATTTATCGTTACAGCTATTCAGGAGACTTGCCTTTTGGCAATGTAATAGTCACGTTTGTATCTTCAGAAGTAGCGGATCTGGCCGGGAACGTCAATACAGGGAACACCGAGACTTTCACCAATATTATTCCGGCCACAATCCTCCTGGCTAATTTCGAAGATGAGCTTAACCCGTTGAATTATCATGATGAGGGATTTACGTACACCGATGATTTTTCCGCCCCCGGAACCAATCTCTGGCATGGAACGTATCGCAGAGCGTACAGCGAGGGCTACAGCCAGTACTATGGCCTTGACGGACCATTGAACTATAATACGGGGGCTCGTAATGCCGGGAACCTGGTATCTCCGGAAATTTCACTCGTCGATATCACAGGCCCCATCCAACTTTCATTCATGTACTACCTTGAAACCGAAGCTTTCGCAGGTTACGACATGGCTTCCGTCTGGATATCGATCGATAGCGGGAACTACTGGACCGAGTTGACAAGCAACCAGAATGACGGGTTGATCGATCCATCCCCGGGCTGGACCGCCTGGAACGGAGACTTAACATCCTACGCCGATCAGACGATTCTTCTGAGATTCAATTTCGATACCATCGACAACTTCGCCAATGATTACGAGGGTTGGTTCATTGACGATGTAAAAATCACGGGTCTTTACGAAAGCCAGATACAGGGCAGTGTCTGGAACGATGAGGATGGCGATGGAATCCGGGATCAGGATGAATCGGGACTCGCCGGATGGACCGTTTATCTGGACGATAATAGCAACGGCCAACTCGATCCGGGCGAGCGATCGGCATTAACAGACGAAAGCGGTGAGTACGTATTCATCAATATGGCGCCCGGAACCTACACGGTCGCAGAGCAAATGCAAATGGGCTGGGAACAAACGCATCCCGGCGGCGTCGGAAGCCATACGGTGACAATCGATCCGGGCTGGAACGCGACCGAGATTAATTTCGGCAACCAGCCGATTGGCGAGATCCATGGGTATAAGTGGAATGACCTCAATCAAAACGGACTATGGGACACCGATGAGGCGGCGCTGGCTGATTGGACCATTTATCTGGATATGAACGGTAACAACCAGCTCGATCCAGGTGAATCCTCTACGACGACCGACAGCACCGGTCAGTATGCCTTTACAAATCTTGTTCCGGGTTCCTATATCGTCCGTGAAGTCCTGGAGAGCAACTGGAAACAATCTCACCCCGCAAGCGGCGCACACACGATACAAATCGGACCTGAGATCGTGATAGAAAACGTCAATTTCGGTAACGTCGCTTACGTTGTGTTCAATGATCTCAATCTCAAAGCCGCGGTCGAAGAGGCCCTGGGCGTCTCGAATCCCACTGGAATTGAGATGCTGGCGCTTGACGCTCTCATCACGGGGGATCAGGGTATCGAGGATCTGACGGGACTTGAACACGCCGGGAATCTCGAATTTCTTATGCTATGGGGGAACGATATCAGCGACATCACCCCGATTTTAAGCTTGCCGAACCTTAAGCAACTCGTTCTGAGCGATAATGAGATGGCCGGTTTTGGCACTCCAACGGGGTGGGGCAATCTGATGGGATTGTATCTGGGCGACAACCAAATTACGACATTACCGCCGCTATCAGGGCTCACGAATATCAGAACGCTCGACCTTAATGGCAATCAAATCGCAGGTATTTCGGCGCTCACGGAATTGACCAGCCTGATCTATCTGGACCTCCGGAACAATCCACTCGGTCCGGAAGCTTATTCAAGCCACCTGGCGCAGATTCAGCAGAATAACCCGGGCATTGAGTTGTTATACGATCCGCAACCCAACGGTCGAATTCGGGGTACGGTGTGGAACGATATCGACGGCGACGGCTTCAGGGACCAGGATGAAAGCGGCCTGGAAGGATGGATCCTCTACACGGATCAAAATTCCAACGGGCAACTCGATCCCGGCGAGGCCTCGACCCCGACGAATATGGACGGCAGCTACGAGTTCGCCAACCTCTATCCGGGTACTTACATCATCAGCGAAATCATCCCACAAGACTGGGGACAAACTTATCCCGGCGGAACCGGCACCCATGCCGTCCTTTTGGTCAAAGATGGGATCGCCGTCGGAATTGATTTCGGCAACGGATACAACGAGGCCCCTGAAATCGGTTCGCTGGCCCTCAGCGCGAATCCGATTGTCTCCGGCGACGAATTGACGTTGACCGCACAGAACGTCACTGATGATCATGGCGTCGTCTCGGTCGCTTTCTATCGCGATGACAACGCGAACGGCATCGGCGAGCCCGACGAGCTGCTGGGAACGGACACCGACGAAACCGACGGCTGGTCCTGGACCGGCCTGGCCACCTGGTCGCCGGGCGACCATACCTATCTCGCTCAGGCGACTGACGACGGCATTCCCGTCGGGATACAAACGAGTGCATGGGCATCAATAACCGGCACGGTCCGAGAGGTGCTGACCATGACGACCGGGTCCCCATTGCCTCAAGCCGGATTTGGCAGCCCATACAGCACGTTCATTGAAACAAGCGGCGGAGCAGAGCCCCTCACGTGGTCGTTCTACGTCGATCCTTCCGGTAATTTTGTTGAAACTCCGGCCGGCCCGGCAACCCTTAGCTCAAGCCAGGCCGGGACGCCGATGGGCTGGTCGGCCGATGATGCCTCCTATCAATTGAATTTACCCTGGTCATTTAGCTTCTATGGCGCCGACTACACGTCGATATGGGTGTCCACCAACGGCTTCATCGATTTCACATCTCCGGCGACGACCTATTCGAATTCACTGAAAGGTCTGCAAAATACCGTCCGGATCGCGCCCCTCTGGGACGACCTGACCACCGAAGAAGGGGACATCTACGTGGACTACACGATACCGGGCGCCGACATCTTTATTCGCTGGGAGGGCCATACGTACCAGGACGACAACCCCGTTAACTTCAGTGTCACGCTGTCCCCCGGCGGCAAGGTTCGATTCGATTATTATATCGACCATGACGGTTTGACGCCGACGATCGGTCTTTCCGCCGGAAACGGTTCGCAGCTCACCTTGTCCCTCCGCGACGGGGCTTCAGCGATCCAGGAGGAGGCCGCTTCAACGTTTGTCATTCCAGGGTCCGATCCGTTGCCTGAGGGTCTTTATCTTGACAGGACCACGGGCCAGATCAGTGGCACGCCGACCGAAGTCGGGTCGTTCGATTTTACAATCGTCGTTAAAGATAATTCCACGCCCGCGAACCAGGCGAGCCGGGCGTACCATCTGGACGTTATTAAGACTCCGGATCTGGTCGGCACGTACTGCAATATTATCCCGGATCTGGTCGGCTGGGGCGAAAGCTTCAACATCGACTACAGCGTCCTCAACCAGGGCTCCGCAGATGCCGGCGCGTTCGATATCGGTTTCTATTTATCCGAGGACACGGATTATGACGTCGGAGTGGATTCGTTCCTGACATTCATTCCCGTCTCACAGTTGGCCGCGGGGGTAGGTACCAGCGGCACCGCGACGGCGACGTTACCCTCGTCATCGCCGTTTACAGACCAGACGGGAACCTTCTACGTCGTCATGTTCACGGATGATCTTAACGAGGTTGTCGAACTGAACGAAACGAACAACCACGGCACGGGCTACCTGGTCGATTATGACAACTTCGCCGTTTTTCCGGACCTCGTCGGTACATACTGCAATGCGATCCCGAACGTCGTGGATTGGGGCGAGAGCTTTGGCGTGGATTACACCGTCCTCAACCAGGGCTCCGCGGAGGCCGGCGCGTTTGATATCGGCTTCTATTTGTCCGAGGACACAGATTACGACGCGGGAGTGGATTCATTCCTGACATTCGTTCCCGTCTCACAGTTGGCCAAGGGGGCCGCGACAAGCGGAACCGCGGTAGTCACGCTCCCATCGTCATCGCCCTTTACCACCCAGATGGGAACCTTCTACGTTGTCATGTTCAGCGACGATCTCAACGCGGTCGCCGAATCGAATGAGACAAACAACCACGGCACGGGCTATCAGGCTGATTATGACGACTTCGCTATTCTTCCGGACCTGGTAGGCACGTACTGTAATGTGACATCGGATATGGTAGGTTGGGGGCAAAGCTTCGAGGTGGACTTTACCGTCATGAATCAGGGCTCCGCCGATGCCGGAGCGTTCGATATCGGCTTCTATCTGTCCGAAGATACAGTTTACCACGCTGGAGTGGATTCATTCCTGACGTACGTTCCTGTCTCACAGTTGGCCGCGGGCGTCAGTACGAGCGGAACGTTGACGACGGCATTGCCATCGTCCTCTCCGTTTGCCGCCCAGACGGGAACCTTCTACATCGTGATGTTCACCGACGATCTCAACGACGTCGTCGAGTCCGACGAGACCAACAATCACGGCACGGGCCATCTGATTGACTACGACAACTTCGCCGTTCTTCCGGATCTGGTCGGTACACAATGTAATGTCATACCGGATCTGGTGAACTGGGACGAGAGCTTCAATGTGGATTATGCAGTCGTCAACCAGGGCACGGCAGATGCCGAAGCGTTCGACATCGGGTTCTATCTGTCCGAAGATACGACGTTCGATGCGGGAGTGGATTCGTTCCTGTCATTTGTTCCCGTCTCTTCGTTAGCGGCAGGGGTTAGCACGAGCGGAACCGCAACGATCGCATTACCGTCATCATCCCCGTTCACCGCCCAGACGGGAACCTTTTATGTCATGATGTTCAGCGATGATCTCAACGTCATTGCCGAATTCGATGAGACAAACAACCATGGCACAGGGCATTTGATTGATTACGATGAGTTTGATATTGTTGTCATCACCACGCCTTCCCCATTACCTTCGGCTACCCTTGACCTGCCTTATAGCGTCGTTGTAGAAGCGGAAGGCGGAACGGAACCCTATGCCTGGTCGTATGAAACCAAGGAAGATTACGACGAGACGAACCCGGGTCCGGGGTCTGTCAGCGGAGGCGCCGCGATGGGCTGGCAGGACGACGACTCCTCTTATCAACTCACCCTGCCCTGGACGTTCGACTTTTACGATATGAGCTTTGATTCCGTGTGGGTTTGCACGAATGGCTTTATCGATTTCACATCCTCAACGACCGACTACTCGAATTCGGAGGCAGAACTCATCAATAGCGTGCGGATTGCGCCGCTGTGGGACGATCTCATCACGAGCGATGGAGATATCTACGTGAATACGACGAATCCGGATGCCGTCGCGATTCGATGGGAAGGCAAGACGCTGAGCGGCGAGCATCCCGTCGATTTCATGGTGACACTGAACCATGACGGCACGATACGGTTCGATTATGGCAACAGCCACTCCGGCCTGACCCCTACCATCGGTCTGTCCGCCGGGGACGGCGTGCGCTACACGCTGTCCGTCCGGAACGGACTTAACACGATCCCGACCCACGAAGCCTCAGTCTTTTCTCAGACCGGCAATCCGCTTCCACCGGGTTTGATGCTGAATGAAACCACGGGCGAGATCAGCGGCATCCCCACAGATTTCGGGACGTTTGAATTCACGATCATCGTCACCGATTCGGATACACCCGCGAATACGATCGACAAGGATTTCCATTTGGAAGTCGGAAGTCCGGATCTGATCGGCACCCAGTGCAATATGATCCAGGATATGCTGAGTTGGGGCCAAAGCTTCGACGTCAACTACACCGTTCTGAACCAGGGGTCCGCAGATGCCGGCGCGTTCGATATCGGCTTCTATCTATCCGAGGACACGGATTACGACGCGGGCGTGGATTCGTTCCTGACATTTGTTCCCATCTCACAGTTGGCCGCAAGCACCAGCACGAGTGGGACGGCGACGGTCGCGCTGCCTTCATCCTCTCCGTTCAGCGCCCAGTCGGGAACGTTCTATGTGGTGATGTTTAGCGACGATCTTAACGATGTTACCGAATCCGACGAAACAAACAATCACGGTACGGGCTATCAGCTTGACTTTGATGATTTCGCCATTTCTCCGGATCTGGTCGGTACATACTGCAATGTGATACCGAACCAGGTTACATGGGGCGATGACTTTGATATAGACTATACCGTTCTTAACCAGGGCGCTGCGAATGCCGGGGCGTTCGATATCGGTTTCTATTTATCCGAGGACACCGATTACGATATGGGCATCGATTCGTTTTTGACCGCCGTTGCCGTCGCACAATTACCCGCAGGCGCCAGTACGAGCGGAACCGCGACCATCACGTTGCCGTCGTCGTCGCCGTTTGCCGCGCAGACGGGGACTTTCTATGTGTTAATGTTTAGTGACGATCTCAATGCCGTCGCCGAATCAGACGAAACGAACAACCACAGCGTGGGCTATCAGATCGATTATGACGAGCTTACTTTCCCATCACTGGATATTGTCGCCCACAATCCCACGCCGGCCAATGGGGCTGTCCATGCGGATACATGGGCCTCGCTGAATTGGGAGGAGGGGGATACTGCGGTCTCACACGATGTATATGTCGGGGAAAGTTTTACCGATGTGCAGAACGGGACGGGCGGCACGTTCCGGGGCAACCAGACCTCGACGTTCTTTATTGTCGGCTTCCCCGGTTTCCCTTATCCGGACGGCCTTGTGCCCGGCACGACGTATTACTGGCGAGTCGACGAAGTCGAAGCCGATGCGGAGGCGATACACACAGGACTGGTCTGGAGCTTCTTTGTTCAACCTCAGACGGCCTATGATCCCAGCCCGGCCGACGGCGCTATGTCCATCGATCCGACAAACGTCACCCTCAATTGGACCGCCGGATTCGGTGCGCAGGTACACCACGTGTATTTCGGCGACAACTTCGCTGATGTGGAAGCCGGCACATCGCACACATACATGGGGGCTGCAAGCACCCCAAGTTTCATCCCCGGTACCCTCGAAGCGTCGAAGACCTACTTCTGGCGCGTTGACGAATTCGATGGGGTCGCTACATATAAGGGCGATGTATGGAACTTCACCACGGGAAATTTCTTGGTGGTCGATGACTTTGAAAGCTATACCGACAACGACGCAGCCGGCGAGGCGATCTGGCAGCACTGGATCGATGGCTGGGGCATCCCCAACAACGGTTCACAGGTCGGCTACTTGATGCCGCCATACGCCGAACAGACCATTGTATATAGCGGTAGCCAGTCCATGCCGCTCTTTTACGATAATACCGGCGGTGTTACGGATTCAGTCGCGACGTTGACGCTGACGTGGCCGCGTGACTGGACCATCGGGGAGGTTTCCGAGTTATCTCTGCGGTTCCGAGGGCAGTCGACGAATGACGCCGAACCGTTGTATCTGGCACTATCAAACGTCGGCGGCGCCACTGTAAAAGTATATTGCGACAATCCGGCGGCGACGCAGACGACCTACTGGACCGAATGGCGTATTTCTCTGCAAATATTTGTCGACTTGGGAATCTCGCTAAACGCCATAGATAAAATCTCGATTGGCTTAGGTAACGGCTCGTCCGGGGGCGCAGGCAAAATGTACATCGACGATATTCGGCTGTATTGACAAGACATTCATCGCCGGCGAACTCGCGAGCGTGGATTCGCTCACATTTCAGATTCCGTCACCGTCCAGGTTACTTCAACGTATTTTAAAATGGGATCGGCCTCATGAGCTAATATTCGCACCGGTATAGGAGCGGATACGGCCTGAACACCGGCCGGATCCGTGATCCTCGCATAAATTGAATGTGTGCCGGCCTGTGCGAAAAATCCTTGACACTGCTCGCCGAATTGTGATTTCCTCATTTTCTTGCCTCAGGAGGTTGTGACGACAAGAAAATGAAGAAATCTCATGTCCGTCCGACCGATGGGCCGAACGGCAAGCCACGAATCCGTCAAACCGCGATTTGAATATTTTCGGTACCCTGGTTAGATCGCACTAACAGCGGCTCCATCGCACGGTCAAAATCCCCCTGCAGGTACGTTATTGTCATCCCGTAATTCGTGATGGGCACATGGGCCGCTACGGCCTGTTCGATACGCCAGAGCATTTCTTTTCGATTGAAGACGCAAGCTCCGCAGTGAATGATCATTTTGTACCGGCCCAAATCACGGGGAAAATCCCTGCCGGCCGTAACCTCGATATCAAGCGGACCGCCGACATACTCAGTCAGCAAACGCGGAATCTGTTCCCGCCCGATATCGTCTCCGATCGGATGATGTGTGCACGCTTCGGCGATTAACACGTTATCCCCGGCGCTTAACGAACCGATCCTTTGGGCGTCCTCTGCCAGTTTATCGAACCGCCCTTTGAACCGTGCCATCAGGATCGAAAAGGTCGTCATCCGAACGTGCGGAGGAGCAATCGAGACGCACTTATTGAAAACCTGGCTGTCGGTCACAATCAAATCGGGCAGTCCGTTCAACCGTTCGAGAACCCTCGGCAACTCTGTTTCTTTCGCCACCGTAGCCAACCCGCCGGCGTCGAGGATCTCCCGCATACAGTGAACCTGGAGCATTTTCAGCCTGCCCTTCGGCGCCTCAATGTCAATGGGAGTCACCAAAACCACATGCTCACCGGGTTTCACAAGATCCTTTATCACGGGAGTTTCGGAAATAAATTCTTCCGGGGTGGCCTCGACAACACCTTGGCGCAGACCGTCTATTCCGGTCCCGGCCGGGGCATTCGTCGTCGCAATAAACGTGACGTCACTTTTCTTTGCCGCGTCTTCGAGGCTTCGGTTTTCCCGAAGGTCGGCTTTGTTCGCAGCAAATACAAACGGAATGTTTTTCTGCTTGAATAAGGCGACAAGCCGGCTCTCATAGACCGTCCACTCGTCACTGACGAGAATCGCCAACTCGGTCCTGTTGAGCACTTTGGCCGTCTGGTCCATTCGAGCTTTACCCAGGGCACCCTCATCGTCCACTCCGGCGGTGTCGATAAAGACCACCGGTCCAATCGGCTTCAGCTCCATCACCTTTTCGACCGGATCGGTTGTCGTTCCGGCCTGTGCCGAGACAATAGCAACCTGCTGCTTCACCAGGGCGTTGAGTATGGACGATTTACCCACGTTTCTTCTGCCAAACAGGCCGATATGCAGCCTCAGGGATTTCGGTGTTTTAACCATAATTTCACCTATACAAAAACATCTTTATTCTAAGAGGTAAAAAATCGTGTTCGTCTATTGAGACGATCAACCGCCGATATTCTCCTCGATGGTGCTGAGAAGCAGATCGGGCTTGATCGGTTTCTCAAGCACGGCTTTGACCGGCAGCCAGTCTTCGTCCGGCTCGAAACCGAACGGCAAATTCATTTCTTTTCTTATGCCGGAAATAATGATAACCGGCGTGGTCTTCAGACTTTCCTCTTTGTGCATGGCGCGGGCCACGTCAAATCCTTCCGATTCCGTCGTCATCATGACGTCGAGCAGAATGATATCCGGATTGACGGCCTTTGCTTTTTCGAAACCGTCTTTGCCGTTCGAGGCGCTTTCGACGTCGAATCCTTTGGCTTCGAGCAAATTCGTGGTCGCATCGACAAATTCCGGATCGTCATCGATCATCAGTACTTTCTTTGCCATTGTGTTATTCTCCTTTCAATTTTCTTTGACTAAGGTCTGCTTCTGAAGCATGTTTTCATTACGTTGTTTTAACGAGTCCGCCCTGGAAAAACTGACATATCTTCCCAGGCCATCAGCAATAGTTTCAAGCTCCCGCACAATCCGATTGAACGAACGTGCGGAGCGTTCTCTTCCCGGATAAATTTCATACAGTGCCTTGTAAGCCGGGGGCGTAAAATTGAGCATGACCACATTCGCCCCCGCCGCGAGTGCGGACCTGACCGCGTCGTTGTTGCCCGCAACCCCGACCGCGGTTGTCACGGGTAAATGCGTATCGTTTGTGAGCATCCTCGTCAGCGAGAGCGTTCTCAAAGTCAATCCCAGATCGCCCTGCGGTTCTTCGGCCAGCGGAGTCTGATGATGCGGGATAAACAGTCCGATCCCGAGCATGTCAAAATCCTGCTCCCTAAAAAAGAGTATATCCCGAGCCAGATCGGCACACGTCTGGTTTCTTAAGCCGACAAGGCTCCCGGAGCCCGCTTGATACCCCAAGCTCTTCAAATCGGTCAGACATCTTAATCTGTTTTCAAAACACATGCCGGGATGCAACTGGCTGTAAAGTGTCGGATTCGTCGTTTCAATCTTCAGCAAATAGCGATCCGCTCCCGACTGCCTCCACAGTCGATATTCATCTTCGCCCCATTCCCCCACGGATAGCGTCACGGCCATATTGAATTCGTCTTTGATCTCCTCGATCACCTGCGCCAGCCAGAACGGATCCATGTCGCGATCCTCGCCCGACTGCAAAACGACCGTTTGAATTCCGGTTTGGGCGATGGTGTTGACCGATTCCAGGATTTGCTCTCTCGTCATTCGATATCGCGCGAGATTCGTGTTGAATGTATTCAGCCCACAGTACGCACACGTATTCTGACAATAGTTGGAAAATTCAACTATCCCGCGAAGGACAATACCGTCCCCGACGCAGCGCGAACGAACCTCGCCAGCTACGTGCATGGTCCGCCGGGTCGAATCACGGTCTCCCTGAGCGAGCAGAAACTCCACGTCGGCCCTGGTCGGGGTTCCGTCGCCGCATACGCGATCGAGAACAGATTGTAGGCTTCGTTCAGGCATTTTTCTTAGCCGCTTCTCTACGATATTTCTTAATCAAATCGAGCATGCCTTTCGGGGTTAATTCCCCATGAATCTTGTCATTGATCATAACCACCGGCGCCAGACCGCAGGCACCCAAACACCTTGCCGGCTGAAGCGAAAAAATTCCGTCCGCCGTCGTCTCACCAACGTCAATCTTCAGTTCGTTCTTGATCGCCTCCAATATCTGGGCGGCGCCCTTGACGTAACAAGCCGTTCCGAGGCAAACGGCGATTGTATATTGGCCCGGCGGATTCAGATTGAAGTAATGATAGAACGTGGCGACGCCCCAGATATGCGCCGTCGGTATCTCCATCTCCTGGGCAATAACGTCCATCGCCCGGATCGGAAGATAGCCGAACAAATCCTGGGTCTTATGCAACGCTCTGATCAAATACGAATCCGCATGCTCGTAGGTATTAATCTCGGCGATGAACTCCTTGAGTTCCGCGTACTTTTGCCCTTCCGTTTCCGGCATGGTTGTTTCGTTCGTCTTGGTCATCGTCATAAAAAGTTCCCTTTTTAATACTTATGTCTTAGAAATACAAGTCTCTATTTCCGGCTTTCGTCTTTTCGTAATAGTCCATGAACTGCTCATAGACCCCCGGCATTTTCTCCTTGACCTGTTCGATTTCCCTGGCGATAACCTTCTCGCCGACGGCGATGGTCTGCTCGCTGCCGAAATCGTCGAGCCACTCGCGGAAGGTAATAATGGCATTCAGCTTGCAAAATTGCCCTTCCTTGCCGCAACGGAGCAGTTTCATGATTTTCTGACCGGTCCGACCGCAGCGATAGCCTGCAGTGCAAAAAGACGTTATATGACCCGCTTTGGCCAATTCCCGAATCACGTCGTCCAGAGAGCGTGTATCGCCGAGAATAAACTGCTGTCGTTCGTCGGGCTGGTTTTGATCGAGTCGCTCGGCGTACCCTCCGATATCGATTTTCGTCGAGGCATCCGTCTGGGTGCACCCCAGTGGCAGCACTTCACGACGCAGTTGGGCGTTTTCCCTGGCGGTCAGAATCATCCCGGTATAGGGAACCGCCAGGCGGAGGACCGTGACCAATTTCTTGAAAGCCCCGTCATCGACCCGATGCCCCGGGTTTTCTACGAACGGTGTATTGCCGGCGGGTTCGAGCCGGGGAAACGAGATGGTATGCGGCCCGATCCCAAATTTGTCCTCTAACTCAATGGCATGGCAAAGCAGAGCCATGACCTCGAATTTCCAGTCATATAACCCGAACAAGGCGCCGATCCCGACATCATCAACACCGGCTTCGATGGCACGGTGCATACAATAGAGCCGCCACAGATAGTCCCCTTTGATCGTACCGGTCGGGTGAACTTTCTCATAAGTGGGCCTGTGATACGTTTCTTGAAAAACCTGAAACGTGCCGATACCCACGTCCTTTAAACGGCGCAATTCCTCGATAGACAATGGAGCGGCGTTGACGTTACAGCGTCGAATCTGACCCCAGCCCTTTCGCGTTTTGACTTTAACCTCGGCGATAGTCTGCAGCGAAGAGACCATATAATCGATGCCCGACTTGGGATGCTCGCCATAGACGACAATCAACCGTTTGTGGCCGATGACACCGGCCAGCACCTCGATTTCACGCCGAATCTCTTCGCTCGTAAGAATCCGGCGCCGAGCCTCCGTGTTGCTCCGGCGAAAACTACAATAGAGACAGTCGTTGACGCAGAAATTGCTCAAATAGAGCGGCGCAAACGTCACAATGCGATTGTCATAGACCTTCACTTTAACCTCAGCGGCAACCCGTTGCATCTCGGCGAGTAACTCAGGATCCTCGACGTGAAGCAGGCTGGCCGTCTCATCCAACGTAAGCGTCTCGATAGCTAAAGACTTCTGAAGAATATCCCTGATATGCTTCGGATCGGGACGCGTATATTTCGCAAGAGCACGCTCGATTTCGGCGCTATCGATAAAGCATTTGCCGTTGTTGAGGTATTTCTCTATCTGTTCCGGCTTGATCCGTCGCTGTAGCCAGCGATGCGGATCGGATTCATGACGCTGTTCTTTTTTGTGTGCAGCGATTGCCATGGTTACACCTATTTATACGACTTTCAGATTTGGCGAGACAATGCCCCTCGGTAATTTTTCCGCATAGTGGGTATGAAGCAGTTTATGCGACTTTTCACTGAGCGGTTTGCCAAGAAATTCTTTGTATAATCTCTGGACATCCGGATTCTCGTGGCTCCGGCGAATGGTCTTCTCCCGGTCCAGGCCGTAGAGCGCCTGCGCGCGAAGCTTAAGACATTCCTCGTCCAGCGGGATGGAATTAGCGGTCGCGTACGGCTGACCGCCTCCCCCAATGCAGCCGCCCGGGCAGCCCATGACTTCGACAAAGTGGAAACGGTCGCGATCTTTCCGGACCATTTCCAATACCCGGTGGGCATTACCCAAACCGTGCGCTACCGCCAAACGCAATTCATGGCCATCCAGTATGACTTTCGCCTCCTTGACCCCTGTGAATCCGCGAATATCCGACAGCTCGATATCGATTAGCGTCTCGCCCATATAGAGTTCGTACGCGGTTCGGATGGCCGCTTCCATCACGCCCCCCGTGACGCCAAATATGGCGCCAGCGCCGGAGGAAAGCCCCAGAGGCTCATCAAATTTCTCCGGCTTGATATTAATGAAGTCGATACCCGCCGATTTAATCATCCAAACCGCTTCTCGGGTCGTAACGACAATGTCGGTGCTGCGCATTCCGTTGACGTTCAACTCGGGACGTGCGGCTTCGTATTTCTTGGCCGTACAGCACATCACCGCCACACTGAGTATTTTCTTCGGATCGGCCTTGATCTTACTGGAAAAATAGGTCTTGATCATCGCCGCACCCATCGACATCGGCGACTTGCACGTCGAGATATTTTCGACCAGATCGGGGTAGAATTGCTCCATATACTTCATCCAGGCGCTGGAACAGGACGTAATCAACGGCAATGGACCCTTGGCCTGGAACCGTTCCAGAAACTCACTGGCCTCTTCCATGATCGTCAGGTCAGCGGAAAACTGGGTATCGAAGACATAATCGAAACCCATGCGTTTCAGGGCCGCGACGAGCTGACCTTCCATATTTCGACCGGGAGCCAGACCAAAGCCTTCGCCGATGGCGGCGCGAACCGAAGGCGCAACCTGGGCAACCTTGATCAGGTCTTTGTCGTTGAGTTTTTCAAACAATTCCTGAGTGTAATTTTTCTCGACAAACGACGCCGTTGGACAAACGTTGATACACTGACCGCACGTGGTGCAAACGCTTTCCGCAAACGGCATGTTGTATGCCGGCATGACGACGGTGTTGAAACCGCGATGGGCCTGCCCGAGACAATGTACGCCCTGGATTTCAGCGCACATCCGTACGCATCGCCCGCACAGAATGCACTTATCCGGATCTCGGATGACGCTCGGGGAGGACAGGTCCTTCTCATACGTCTTTCGCTGCCCCTCAAAATGACGGTGTCGAATACCCATCGCATACGCCAAACGCTGGAGCTCGCAGTTGCCGTCGCGTTCGCAGGTATGGCAATCTTCCGGGTGATTGTCGAGCAATAACTCGACGATATCGCGTCGAGCCTGTCGGATTTCTTTATTATTCGTATAAATTTTCATCCCGTCGGCGACAGGGTAACAGCATGAAGCGACATAGTTCTTGATGCCCTCCACCTGCACGATACAGACCCGGCAGGCGCCCTCAATCGAGAGCTTCGGATGATAACACAACCGGGGGATATGATAGCCGCACGCATCCGCCGCCTGCATGATGGTCTGATCCGGTTCTACGCGATGAATCTTATCGTTGATTGTGATCGTAATGTTTTCTTCCATTGGAATCGCCTATACCTTTTCTATGGCATTAAACTTACAGGTCTCGAAACACAGTCCGCACCGAATACATTTATCAGGATCGATGACGTGCTTCTTTTTGGGGCTGCCTGAAATAGCGGCAACGGGACAAATCCTCTTGCATGCGGTACACCCCGTACATTGCTCGGTGATTTGGTAACTAATCAAACCCGCACACACTTTGGCACGGCATTTCTTTTGATGAATGTGCTCTTCATATTCTTCTCTGAAATTCTTGATCGTGCTCAACACCGGATTCGGGGCGGACTGGCCCAGGCCGCAAAGCGAGGCCTTCTGAATCATCCGGCCCAGGCGCTCGAGCTTCTCGATATCGCCGGGCTCGCCTTTGCCCTCAGTGATACGCGTGAGTATCTCGAACATCCTCTTGGTCCCTTCCCGACAGGGAGTGCATTTCCCGCAGGATTCACTTTGTGTGAACTCGAGGAAAAACTTGGCGATATCCACCATACAGGAGTCTTCGTCAATAACGATCATGCCCCCCGAGCCCATAATCGAGCCGGCCTCGGCCAGGGACTCGTAATCCACCGCTGTATCGACAAATTTTTCAGGAAGGCAGCCGCCGGAAGGCCCCCCTGTTTGGATGGCCTTGAGCTTCTTGCCGTCCGTGATGCCCCCGCCGATATCGTAGATAATCTCCTTGAGCGTCGTGCCCATCGGCACTTCGATAAGCCCCGTATTGACAACTTTACCGGCAAGGGCGAAGACTTTCGTCCCTTTACTGGTCTTGGTTCCGATGGAACTGAACCAATCCGCGCCATCCAGAATGATCACGGGAATGTTCGCCCAGGTCTCCACGTTGTTAATCAGCGTGGGCTTGCCAAACAATCCGCTGACCGACGGATACGGAGGTCTCGGCCTGGGCATACCCCGGCCGCCTTCGATGGACCGGATCAGGGCGGTTTCTTCGCCGCAGACAAAGGCCCCGGCGCCCAGTCGAAGCTCGATATCGAAAGAAAAATCCGACCCCAGAATATTGCGCCCCAAAAGCCCTTGCTCGGTAGCCTGCTCTATCGCGATGGTCAGGCGTTTGATCGCCAGAGGATATTCCGCCCGTATATAAACGATTCCCTTGTCGGCGCCGATGGCATACCCACCGATCGCCATCCCCTCAAGAACCGTATGCGGATCGCCCTCAATGGCGCTTCGATCCATAAAAGCGCCCGGATCCCCTTCGTCCGCGTTACAAATGATGTATTTCCCGTCGCTCTTTTCCCTGGCGGTAAATTCCCACTTGAGACCCGTCGGAAAACCCGCCCCGCCGCGTCCCCTCAAACCCGACTTCTTGACCTGCTTGATAACGTCGGCAGGCGTCATATCGGTAATCACTTTCGCCAACGCCTCGTATCCGCGCAAGGCCAGGTAGTCGTCGCAATTTTCGGGATCGATAATGCCGCAGTTGCGGAGCGAGATGCGCATTTGTCTTCCGAAAAACCGGGAATCGCCGAAGATGCGAAAAAAGCGATTATACAGATGGTCTTCCTGAATGACCAACCGCGCGACCGGCTTGCCTTCGAGCAAGTGTTTCTGGACGATCTCAGGAACATCTTCGACCTGGACATGGCCATAGATCGTATAGCCCGGATTGATCACCATCATCGGGCCTTTTTCGCACATTCCCAAACAGCCGGAGAGGTGGATCCTCGCCTTGTTCACCAGGGAATGGCGTTCCAATTGTTCCTGCAACACGGCCTGGATTTCTCTGCCGCCGTGATTGATGCAGGTCGTCCCATCACAAATCGTTATTACGAATTCTTCAGTCATTCCGTCACCATATCAATCAATAACCCATTCGCTGATTACTTCGCCGTTTCTCAGGTGCTGCTCCACAATCTGCTGCGCCCGTTCCTTATTGATTTTGCCGTACCGAACGGGATTCTTTCCCACTTCGATGACCTCTACCGTCGGTTCCAGATTACACCGTCCCGCACAACCTTTCTGACTCAGATAAACATCCGTCAGCTTACCTTTTCTCAAGGCTTCCTGAAAAACTTTCATCACTTCATCGGATCCGGCGGCAATTTCGCACGTCGCCATTCCGACATATACCCGCTTTGTCGCCAGGAAGTTCTTACTGACGATTCGACCGACCGCCGCGGCTCGTTTCTTCTTGATGACATCCAATGGCGTTGCCATGTTACCCGTTCCTTTCAATTTTGAATATGAAGGCGTTTCCGTTTTCCCTCGGCTCGACCCATATCTCACCACCGTGTTCCCTGACAATCTGTTGAGTAATATACAATCCCAGACCCGTCCCTTTTTCCTTCCTCGTCTGGTCGTTATCAAGCCGTGAGAACCGCTTGAACAACTTCCGCACGTTTTCTTCCGATATCGGCTCGGATTCGTTGAAAACTTCGACGGTGCATACACCATTCGCCGCCGCACCGGAGATCGTCACGCAACCGTTGGCGTAGCTGTATTTCATGGCGTTGCTGAGCAGATTGTTGGCAACGATCTGCATTAGGTCGCCGTCCGCAGAGACATCGAGATCTTCAGGGATCCGATTGGTGATCTGGATATTCTTCTTCGCCGCAATGGTCGCCAGCGCATCGAGCGACGGCACAAAGACATCCTTGTTCAGATTGATTGGCCTCTTATGGGCCTCAAGCTGGCCGCGTTCGATCACGCCGAGGTTGAGAAACTTGCGCACCGTAGCGGTGAGGTAGTCCAGGTTACGCGCGACGGACTCAATCGCTTTTTGCTGCTTGAAATTAATAAGCCCGAGCATACCCTCTTTTAGGGCGTAAACATTCATCACCGCCGAAGCGAGAATCCCCTTGAGCTCGTGGGCGACAAAACCGATAAGCTCCACATAGCTTTTGTTGGCCGCAATCAACTTTTCATTGGTAATGCGAAGGCTTTTTTCACGTTCGTTGAGTTTCTTTGACATGTCGTTAAATTCATGCGCCAGCTCGTCGAATTCCACGACGCCGGTCGGGACCGAGATTCTGTAGCCGAGATCACCTTCGGATATTTTGCGCGTCGCACCCAGCATGTTCGTCAAAGGCCGGGTCATTCCCCTGGCAAGGATATACGCTAAAATCACCGCCAACACGGAAACCGTCGTAATAATACCCATAAACAAGACGATGATCCCCAGGGCCATATCATCGAATGGTTTTTCGAGAATACCGACGTACAGCATTCCAATGACGTTGTTGTCAATGTCCCGAATCGGTTCATAGGCCGTCTTGTACCAATGCGTGACGACGAAAGCCCGGTCGTGCCAGGTTTGTCCCCGCCCGATGACTTGCTCATAGACCTCGGCGGACACCCTGGTTCCGACCGCGCGGCCGCCCTGCTCATCTAAAACGTTGGTGGATATCCGGGTATCCCCCTGGAAGATGGTCACCGTGCCGACGGGCTTTGAATCGTATATTTCATTGCCAAAAACAATCGTCTTTATTCGATCCACAAGCAAGTAATCCCGGTTGATAATCCTACCGCCGTAAATCACCTCCTCGACGTTACCGTTATTATCAAAAACGGGCATCGCATATTCCTTGGCCATAACACCTCGAAGTTCGAGCTTGCCGGTCGGTATTGCTTTCGGAGTGGGCTTGATTTTTATCGACGTTGTTTCCTTCAGGCGATGGTTAAGTACGATCAGCTCCGGATTGGAGATAATTCGTG
>CAYZAT010000027.1:0-20815 GCA_964476475.1 uncultured Pirellulales bacterium | reverse complement strand
CAGGGATTAAAATAAGCGTATATACTAAGGAGACGAATCATGGCTAAAGTACAGGTTGTATTTCATAGCATGTATGGACACGTGTATCAGTTGGCTCAAGCGGTGGCCGAAGGGGCGCGCGACGTTCCGAATACGCAAGTGAGCCTTTATCAGGTTCCGGAATTGATGCCGGACGAAGCCCTGGAGAAAAGCGGCGCTAAAGCGGCCCGTGAAGCGTTTGCGGACATCCCCGTGGCCGAGCCGGCGCAATTGGGCGAGGCCGATGCGATTATCTTCGGAACCCCGACGCGGTTCGGCAATATGTGCGCCCAGATGCGGAATTTTCTCGATCAGACGGGCCAGTTATGGTTCAACGGCGGTCTGATCGGCAAGGTCGGCAGCGTTTTCGCCAGTACCGGAACGCAGCATGGCGGCCAGGAGACCACCATCACGAGCTTTCATTCGACGCTTTTGCATCATGGTATGATCGTGGTCGGTGTGCCCTATTCCGAACAGAAACTCCTCAATATGGATGAAATTACGGGCGGCACACCCTACGGAGCGACGACCCTGGCCGGGGCGGACGGATCGCGCCGGCCCACCGAGAACGAGCTGGCCATCGCCAAGTTTCAGGGTAAGCATGTTGCTGAGATCGCCCAAAAGCTCTGCCGATAACGCGGTGTTAGAGTTTGAGATATTTAATTTTTTTTCGCTCTTGTTATCCGCGTGATTCATATGTATAATCATGTCGAGCGAACAACCGAACTCATTTATCGGATGCATATAGAAAAAGGGTAAGTTGACCCGATTGAAATTCGGTCTTGTGAGAAGAGATGCAATGACAACATTTCTTTTAGGAGATTGAAAATGTGTCAGACATGCGGATGTTCTCCATGTAAAACCTGTGGCGGTCCTATCGAGAATGGTGTTTGCTCCGGCTGCGGTAAACCGTCGGACGAATGCACCTGCCCGAAGAAGGAGTAGGATTCCAGGCATTTCGCTCATTCGTCACGGTTAAAACGTTCGAGTTCCACAGCCGGCCGTCGAGGCGGAAAACAGAGGTAAATGGCATCGTGGTCGTGATGGCAACGGTGATTTACTTTGCGGCCGGCAGTCAAATCTTGATGCGAACGTTAAGGGTGCTGCTCTCATCAGAATGCTGGAATGAGAAGAGGTGGTGCCATTTTCAAAATGGAAAGATGGTCCGTGTCGAAACCCATCATGGTATCTGAGCTATGCCGAAAGGGCTGTTTTCTTCGGGAAGCCCTGTTACGTATAGAAGTAATCTGACATTCATCGGACTACTTTGCCCTCGATACATTCAAATATTGTCTCTTCACTCATGCCCATATCATTTACCCGTCGTATGATCAGTTCCCTCTTTTCAGAGAAGGAAGCTCATTTTATTGGTGTTGTTGTATTTTCAAGCAAAGGATTTGACAAATCAGGTGTGAATTCATATCATACGCACCTTCTTGTCGGTCGGGTGTGCATCGCACACCATTTTTATTTGTATCAAGCATCGAGGTTTTGAGTATGACGTGGATTAATGAGAATTTCTTGAAGTTGCAGGCGGGGTATTTATTCCCGGAAATCGGACGGCGCCGAAGGGCGTTTCAGGCCGCTCATCCGGATGCGAAGATGATCAGTATGGGGATCGGGGATGTGACGCAGCCTATTGCGCCGGCGATTGTCGAGGCGATGAAACGGGCGGTCGAGGAGATGAGCCGGGCCGAGACCTTCCGGGGTTATGATGACGGCGGGATCGGATACGAATTTCTCCGCGAAGCGATTGCCGACAACGACTACAGGGCACGAGGCGTAGATATCGATATCGACGAAATCGTTATTAGCGATGGCGCTAAATGCGATAGCGGGAATATGCAGGAGATTTTCGGCCTGGATAACGTCGTGGCGGTTTCCGATCCGGTCTATCCGGTGTATGTGGATACGAACGTGATGGCCGGTCGGACGGGCGGGCCGGCCGGGCCGGGCCGGTACGAGGGGATCGTCTATATGCCGTGCACTGAGCAGAATCAGTTCGTGCCGGAGCCGCCGGATGAGAAAGCGGATTTGATTTATCTGTGCTTTCCGAACAACCCGACCGGGGGCGTGGCGACGAAGGAGCAACTCAAAAAATGGGTCGATTACGCGAAAGAAAATAAAGCCATCATTCTCTTCGACGCTGCTTATGAGGCGTATATCTCGGAACCGCATATCCCGCATTCGATCTACGAGGTCGAGGGCGCTAAAGAGGTTGCGATTGAATTCAGAAGCTACTCGAAGACCGCCGGCTTCACGGGTCTGCGATGTGCTTTTACCGTTGTGCCGAAGCAACTCAAGGGCTATACGAAAGCTGGCGAGGCGGTGGACGTCGCTCCGATCTGGAAACGCCGGCATTGCACGAAGTTTAACGGCGTTTCGTATATCACCCAGGCCGGGGCGGCGGCGGTTTATACCGAAGCGGGCAAAAAGCAGATCCGAAAGACGATCGATATTTACATGGCCAATGCGAAGCTCATCCGCGAAAAGCTTAGTGAGATGGGCTATACCGTTTATGGCGGTGTGAATGCACCCTATATTTGGCTCAAGACGCCGGAGGGTGTCGGTTCCTGGGAATTTTTCGATATGCTGCTGAACAAGGCCCATGTCGTCAGCACACCCGGCGCCGGTTTCGGCTCGGCGGGGGAGGGATTCCTGAGATTGACGGCGTTCGGGCAGCCGGAGAACGTCAAAGAGGCTCTGGGGCGCATAGCTGATGCCGTATAAGCCGGAGACTGCTCATGAAGTTAGAGCGTGACGGCTGCAAAAGGAATTTGGGCATGAAACGCAGTATATTGTTTATTTCGGTTCTATTGTCTCTTGTCTTCGCAGGCGGTGCATTAGGACAATCTGAACCAGGCAAACATAGACTGCTCGTCCTGACCGACATAGGCGGCGATCCCGACGATCAACAGTCGATGGTCCGGCTGCTGCTCTACGCCAATGAGTTCGATCTGGAGGGTTTAGTCGCCACCTCCGTTCGTTCCCGCGTGAATCCCGACCAGATTCGCGAGCGGATCGAGGCCTATCGCAAGGTAAGACCGAATCTGATTAAGCACGCCACAGGTTATCCCACGGCGGAAGCCCTGCGGAGCCTGATCAAGAGCGGCGTAACCGAGCGAAATATGATTAGTGTCGGCGAGGGCAAGAGCACCGAAGGCTCGCGACACATCATCTCGGTCGTGGACAAAAAAGACAGCCGGCCCGTATGGATCACCGTCTGGGGCGCGCCGACCGATCTGGCGCAGGCCTTGTGGGATGTCTCTCATAGCCGGCGCGAAAAGGAGGTAGATGCATTCGTCGCGAAGATACGCGTGTATGACATCGCCGGCCAGGACGATTCCGGTGCGTGGATATGCCGGGAATTTCCGAAAATATTCTGGCTGCGGAGCGTGGATATGTTCCAGGCGATTTCCGTGCGCATTGCGAGGCCGTTTCCGCCGCATGTTACCGGGCCGAACCTCGAAACCTTCACGACCGAATGGGTGGCCGACAACATTCGCAATCACGTCCCGCTCGGCGCGCTCTACCCAGAGCGCAAGTGGAAATACGAAGGGGACACCCCGGCGTTTTTATACCTGCTTCCGATTGGCCTCAACGATCCGGAGCAAATGACGCACGGCAGTTGGGGCGGCCGGTTCAATCGTGTCAAGACGAAGAATCCCGGCTCTTTTAGCAAAAAGTACGCAGAGGCCCAGAAGAAATTCCACGACTTTGCGATGTACACCGAGGCGCCGGATTGCTGCCGGTTCCCATCCCAAACCTATACGAGCACCTATGCCGGCTTGTTTCGATGGCGCGAGGCGTTTCAGCATGACTTCGCCGCTCGAATGGACTGGTCCGTTAAGCCGTTCGATAAAGCGAATCACCCGCCCAGGGCCGTGCTCAATGGTGACGAATCGCTGGATATTCTCCAAATCGACGCACACGCCGGGGCGACTATCAGACTGGATGCGTCCGGCTCGACCGATCCCGACGGTGACAACCTGAGGTACCGATGGCAGTACTACCCGGAGCCCGGTACGTACGGCGAGCGGCACGATCTTAACGCCGTTAAGATCAAGGATTCCGGGGCCATGAAGGCGACCTTAACGATCCCCGGAGACGCCGAAGCAGGCGATTCGATTCATATACTTCTTGAGGTGACAGACGACGGCGATCCGCCGCTTACGCGCTACAGGCGGATCATTATTCACGTATCGGTTTAATATCCTATGGCAAAAGCAACGACAGCATACATCGGCCTGGGCAGCAACCTGGGCGACCGAAAAGTCAACATCGACAGCGCCGTTCGATTGCTCGGAGAAACCGAACAGATCGAGGTTCTCCGGGTGAGCGGCATGATTGAAACGGCGCCGCTGGCTTCGACCGATCAACCGAATTATCTTAACGCCGTTGTCGAAATCAGAACGGGCCTGAATGCCATCCGGCTGCGTAAGCGGTGTGTCGAGATCGAAGCCGCTCTGGGCCGGGTTCGACGGGGCAAATGGTGGCCGAGAACGATCGATCTGGACATCCTGCTCTTTGGCGATTTGCTCCTCGATACGTCCGAGCTGACCATCCCCCACACGCAAATGCACCTACGATCCTTTGTGCTCGAGGGCCTGTGCCAGCTCGATGCCGAGTTGGTTCATCCGCTTCTGGACGCGTCGGTCGTGGAATTAAAAGCTCGATTGAACGGCGGCGATTTTGCGCTCGATGCCGACAAGCCGCAGCTTGTCAGTATCGCCGGCAACATCGGCGTCGGCAAAACCACGTTGGCGAAGAAGATGGCCGGTTGTCTCGACTGCAAGATTCTGCTGGAACCCTATGACAAAAATCCGTTTTTGCCGGATGTGTATGCCGGCAAGAAAGAGTTGGCTTTGGATTCGCAGTTGTTTTTTTTGATCCACCGTTCAGAGCAATTGAATCCGTCCGGATTAACGCCGGATCGGATCAGTCTGAGCGATTATATCTTCGATAAGGAATTGATTTACGCCCGGCGGCTTCTGAACGATCATCAGTTGGCTATATACGAGGAGATTTATCCGTCGTTTGCTGCGAAGGTCGCCTCGCCGGTGTTGGTGATCTACGTACGAGATCCCGCGACGGATTGCCTTGAACGAATTCACAGCCGGAATCGACCCTACGAACAGCAGATCGAACTGCCGTTTCTCGAAGCGCTCAGCGACGACTATGACTGGCTTTTTGAAGATTGGAAGCGCTGCCCTGTTATTCGCCTCTCGAGCCGGCAAGCCGCCAATGTGGATTGGCTGGCGCACCAGATAAAATACTACACAGTCAGCTTGTAGGTTGTTATTCTTTTTGTGGGTGGCATCCTCATCCCAAGAGATGGGGATGGTGGGAACGGCCGTCCCCCAGATAATGCTTGAGGCTACCCCACTGCACTGAAAGAGGATATGTCCAAATGGATGTTGCAACAACAATCGAATCCGTGAGAGATTTGGTCAAAGCCGCCCGTGGACGGGGTGAGAAGGTCGGCCTGGTCCCAACGATGGGCGCGCTGCATGTGGGGCACGTATCGTTGATCGAAGCCGCGGTGAAAACCGGCGACTTTGTCGTTGTGAGTATCTTCGTCAATCCCACACAGTTTTGCCCGGGCGAGGATTTTGAGAAGTATCCCCGACCGCTGGACGCCGATCTGAAAATGTGCCAACAGGCCGGCGTGAACGTTGTTTTTGCTCCGACACCGCAAGAAATGTACCCTTCAGAGAATCTAACCTGGGTCACGGTTGAGAAACTGACCGAGTCCTTGTGCGGTCGAGGTCGGCCGGGGCATTTCCGCGGCGTGACGACCGTGTGCACCAAGTTATTCAACATCGTCGCTCCCGACGTCGCCTACTTCGGACAGAAAGATGGTCAGCAGGCGATTGTGATCCAGCGGATGGTGGCGGATTTAAATCTGCCTCTTGAGATCGTTGTTTGCCCCACGGTTCGCGAAGCGAGCGGTCTGGCGGTCAGCAGTCGAAATCAGTACCTGAGCGATCAGCAAAAGAGCGATGCGGCCAAAATCTATGAATCGCTCCAGGAATGCCGCCGAATGATCGACGCCGGCGTGACGGAGGCCCGGCAGCTCATTACCCGGATGCAGGAAATATTGACGCAGGTTCCGTCAATCGAGATCGAATATATCCACATCGTCAATGCCCAAACACTTGAAGATATCAAGGTTATTGCAGGTGAAGTCCTTATCGCCGTGGCCGTCGGACTCGGCCCGGCCCGGCTGATCGACAACATTCTGGTGGACACTGACGGATAATCCTTTATAATCCAACTGTATTATCGTTTTAAGTGAGCAATTCATATTTTAACGGCTGATTATGTTTGTAAAGATATTAAAAAGTAAGTTGCATCGTGCGAGAGTGACGGATGCGAAGCTGCATTATCCGGGCAGTATCGCGATCGATTCGGCGCTGATGGACGCTGCGGGTATTTTGCCTTACGAGTCCGTTCTGGTGGCCGACGTGGATAACGGCAACCGGCTGGAGACGTACGTCGTTCCCGCCGAAGCCGGTTCCGGCCAGATCGTGATCCTCGGCGCGGCGGCCCAATTGATCAAACCCAAAGATATTGTGATTATTCTTGGATTCGGCTATTTGACCCCTGAAGAGGCCGAGGGCTCCAAACCGAAAGTCGTTGTCCTCGACGAGAACAACAAAATCATCAAGTAGCCGTCGCGATCCAATGAGAAACCCGGACCTTTGAGCTTTGCGGTAGATGTATCCTGAACTTTTCGAGATACCGTTTGTCCATGTGACCGTCAAGAGTTACGGTCTGATGATGGTCATGGGTTTTTTGGCGGCGGTCTCGCTGATCCGGCGGCTCAGCCGGGACTTCACGCCCGATCCGCAACTGATTACCAATGCGGCGCTTTATTCCTTAGTGGGGGGCGTGATTGGAGCGAGGATCTTCTTTGTCGTCCACTACTTCGACAGGTTTCGAGCATCGCCGATTGAGGTCTTTTTCATTTGGCAGGGGGGGCTGGAGCTTTTAGGCGGCGTCATTGCCGCGATCGGCATCATCTTCTTCTACTTAGTGTATCACAAACTGCCTATCCGACGTTATCTGGATGTTCTGGCTATCGGTCTGATGCTGACGCTGGTTTTCGGCCGGATCGGTTGTACTCTGAACGGCTGTTGTTACGGCAAGCCCACGGATTTACCCTGGGGCATCCGCTTTCCCTATAATTCATTCGCTTATTTCAGCCAGGTGAATCCCGACCCGGACAGACATCGCTCCGAACCGCATTTGAGATTGCCGGACGATTATTTCACCACCATGGACGAGAACGGCATCAGGTACTTAAAACCGAAAGAAGACCTGACCGATGACCAGCGAAATGAAGTAACCCGGGGTCAATACCGTTGCCTGCCGGTCCACCCGACCCAGTTATATTCGTCCGGTCTTGCGGCTCTGTGGTGTTTCGTGCTCTTTATGTTCCGGAAGCGCGCCGAGAAAGCCGGGGCAGCTCAAAATTCCCGCAGGCTATTTGCCAAACCCGGCGGCACGTTTGCCTTAATGTTCATCATATACGGGATGTCGAGGTTCCTCATAGAGCTTCTTCGCGATGACAATCCTTTTGAGTATGCCTGGTGGGCGGTTTACAAAGGCGGCACCGTCTCGCAAAACCTGGGCATTTATATGATCGTTTTCGGCGTGGCTCTCATGATCCTGTTTCAAACAATGAAACCGAGTGTTGCCGCACCTGTCGGTAATACAAAAACTAAAAATCCAAACAAGAAAAAGATTGATATCGCTTCGCGATGAGCTTTTTAAATAGATTCCTCGACTTCGCTGCGCTTTGCTCGGAATGACAACACATTCCCGTCATTTCGACCGGAGTCCGCCGAAGGTGGACGCAGCGGAGAAATCTATCTTAAAAAGCTTTGCGAAGCAGATCATTATTGTACAATGCCTTTAGTCGAATACAAACTCCATTATATTCAAGATAATGCGCCCTGAACTTTTTGAGATACCGTTTATTCATGTGACCGTCAAGGGTTTCGGACTCATGATCGTCATTGGCTTTCTGATGGGCGCCTGGCTCGTCGGGCGCCTGAGCCGCAGCGTCACGTCCAATCCTCAGCATACAACGAATGTCGCCCTGTACGCTTTGATAGGGGGGATGATCGGGGCGCGCTTGTTTTTTGTGATTCACTACGTCGAGACGTTCAGGAAGCATCCTTTGGAATTCTTCTACATCTGGCAGGGCGGTCTGGAATTCTACGGGGGCGTTCTCGTTGCCCTCCCCGTGATTATTTTCTATATGCGGCGTCAGAAGCTCCCGCTGCGGCGCACGTTTGATATCCTGGCTATCGGCCTGATGTTCGGCCTGGCCTTCGGCAGGCTTGGCTGCTTCATGAATAGCTGTTGCTACGGCAGACCCACGGACGGGCCCTGGGGTTTGCGCTTTCCTTACAACTCGTTTCCCTATGTTAGCCAGATTAACGGGGATCCGGATCGAAACCGATCCGAGCCCCAATTGGACTTGCCGCCGGAAGAATACATGGACTTCACTGGTCAGGATGGGAAATGGTATCCGAGACCTTACGAGGAGCTGACCGCTGAGCAGAAAGATGCCGTTACCCACGGCGAATATCGCTGTCTGCCCGTCCATCCGACCCAACTCTACTCGTCCGCCAATGGAGCTCTATTGTGCCTGATTCTTTACCTTTTCTGGCGACGATCCCAAAGAGCGATCGCCGAAAATACGATGAAGCCGTTCACCCGGCCCGGCTTAACATTCGCCCTGGCCTTCATCCTGTACGGCGTCACCCGATTCGGCATCGAGTGTATTCGCGACGACAACCCGTTCGAATATGGTTGGTGGGCGATGTATAAAGGCGGGACGGTTTCTCAAAACGTGAGTATCTATTTGATCATTCTCGGTGTCGTTCTCATGGTGATATTTCAACGTTTTGGAACAAAAATCCTCAAATCGTAACTCTTTTTTCTGTGAACATATCCGAGAATTGACGATATTATATGTATAGGAGCCGGTGTACTCATATTAGGTCGCGAGTCCTACGGGTGGAAAGAGAGACAATATCGGCGGTTTGACATAGGATAAAAAAATATCAGCCTTGTTCTACGGACGGCTGAAAAGAGCGATATTATGGGGCTTTACGATAGAGACTATACCCAGGCGGACTTTCAAACGCGTGGTTCCTACTTTCGCGGCATGCCGCAGATGCGGTTTAGTTTTCCAAGACTGACCCCCGTTGTCAAATGGCTCTTAATTATCAATGTGGCCGTTTTCCTGGTGTCGATTATACTGCCCTCGTTGGGAATTTTCCTCATTGACTGGCTCTCTGTTCATCCGGCTACGATTGGTATGTCCCTGCAACTGTGGCGAATCATCACGTATCAGTTTTTGCATGATATCAACGGCTTTGGCCATATTTTTGTAAATATGCTGGCGCTGTTCTTTTTCGGGCCGATGCTTGAGAGATTCTGGGGCAGCAAGAGATTCCTGGTTTTCTATCTCGTTTGCGGAGCCACGGGAGGCGTGTTATATCCTGTTCTCGCGCATGCGGGATGGTTGAGCAGGGGCCCTTTGATTGGTGCGTCGGGTTCCGTCTTGGGGATCCTCGCCGCCGGCGCGATATTGTTTCCGAACTTAAGGGTTTATATATGGGGCATTTTCCCCGTTAAACTGATGGTGCTCGCGATTATTTTTGCAGGAATTAGTATCATTACCCTATTACGGCCGGACCAGTTCGGCAACGCCGGCGGCCAGGCGGCCCATCTCGGGGGCATGGCGGCGGGGGCACTTTACGTCCTCTCCCAATCCTGGCGCGGCAAGTTTACGTTGAAACTGCGCACCCGCAGCCGGGAAAAGAAAATCACCGCCAATCGCGATTTAGAGGTCGAGGTGGATCGCATCCTGAAAAAGGTCCACGATTCCGGCATCCAGAGCCTCACTCGCAAAGAGAAAAACACCCTCAAAGAAGCCACCAAAGCCGAACAAATGCGAAACCGTTTTTGAGAATCATTAGTGGTTTGTGTGTTTCTGAACAAGTTTCTCTTTTCAAGCCGGCTGGGCAACGTATATTGATTCTGACGGGTAGCTGTTAAGAAGAGTGGATCTGCATTTTTTTAAAGCCGAATAAGAGCCTCTGCGACTCATTGACAGAAGACGTTGCCAAGACGCCAATGGAGTGGATTTAGATTCAGGAGCCAAGAATGACCAGAGTAAGAAAATTTCCAGCCAGTTTGATCCTTGTCCAGATCGTGATGATGACGGCGACCAGCGTCTCGGCGCAGAACTCGTTGCATAACGAGCCCAACGTTCCTCGATTGGAGTTAAAAGCCGAGAAGATCCAATGTGGAGCAAAGGCATATGATGGGCTGCGAGGCACATTGTATGTCCGGGAGGATCGGACAAAACCGAACTCCAGCATCATCAGACTGCCGATCGTTGTTGTCAAATCTCTGAGTTCGAAGCCGGATTATCCGGTTTTTCAATTCGCCGGGGGCCCGGGGCTTTCGAATATTTCTCCGATTCATGTCAATGAAGCGGATATCAAAAACCACGATGTCGTCAAGGTCGGATACAGAGGCGTTGACGGGACACCTGTATTGAAACACCCTATCTTCGATCAGATATTGAGTACTCCTGACTTTCTAGCGCAGGGCAGTATGAAAAAGGTCGGTCGGAATGTAACGCAAGCGATAAAAGAGCTTAAGGCGGCAGGAATGGACGTGACCCAATACAGTATCCAGAATGTCGTCGACGATATGGACGAGGCGAGAGCCGCTCTGAATTATGAGAAAATAAACATTACCGGTGGAAGTTATGGCGGCGCCGTCGTGATGGCGTATTGCCTCAGGTATCCGGAGAGAATCCATCGAGCGGTCATGATCGAGGCCGCTTTTCCCTACGATATCGCTTTCGGTAAACCTGAGCAATTCGATGCGAGATTGAATCATTTGAATGCATTATGGAAAAAAGATCCGGAGGCGATCAAGAGATCGCCCGATATTGTACAAACAATGAGAAATGTACTCAGGGACATGCCTCTTGAATATAACGGGATGCGCATCGACCCAGGGAAAGTCAGGTTCATGACGTATTTTGGTGTCACTTTTCAGCGGTCCTATGTCAATATGGTTTTTGACGCGTATGTTTGTGCAGAAAGTGGAGACTTTACCAGCATCGCACTGATGAGTCTGATGTACGACCAGTATCTGGGGCAACTGGGTAATACCGGCGATCTTTTGGCGAAGACCTATAGCAGTGTGACGGAGACTGAGAGGGATTTCGTCCGCGAACTGCAGGACCCTGAATCGGTCATCGGGTCACCACTCTCGATGTTTGCCTGGGGTGTTTTTCAATACTCCGATTGGCCCGTAGAGTCACTTGTTCGGGAACATCCACCGACTCAGGAATCGAGGGTCGAGACGCTTGTTTTTTATGGTAGCAAAGAGACCGGTGAGCCGTTTAGAAAAAAGTACAAGGATAATTTCGTTAATGCACATTGGGTTATTCTTGACGACTTAGGCCATAATGATATCTGGACGCTCACACCGGAGGGTACGAGCTACCTCATTCGAAGCTTCCTGGATAAAGGCGCTGTGGATACCTCGAAATTCGGACTGATTCCTGACTGGACGTTCACTCCCCAGGTTACGTTTGCACAAATGTTTCAGCAGATGATGCAACAGAGCAAAAAGAACGCTATAGACTAATAGACCATCAACAAAGATACAACTCAATGGAGAGATGTTCACGATTGTAAGAAAAGACCCTCGCACGTCATATCGCGGGTCTTCTTGTGTACTTTCTGCTCTTCCGTCCTTACGACTCGGGTGAAGGTTTGATCTTCGCTATTTTTGGGTGCCCGGGCCTCATGGATATCGGCCGGGCCGGTTTCAGGATATCTGACTTCGGCATGATTGGGATTCTGTTTCAGTAGTCTTTGAAACCGCTCATCCAGCCGGGCCAGTCTTCGGGCGCGACGCCGCCGACGGCCGTCCACACGTTCGCCGTGTCGAACGAGCGATGCCACTTAAGGCGCCAGAGTTCCTTCACGCCGACCTTCTCGATGGACCAGTCCATGAACAGCATGTTAATCATGCCGTTATTGTGGCGGTCGGTGCAGGCGCGTCTCATGCCGCCGCCGTAGGCCCAGAGGAATTCGCCGTCCTGCTCCGGCGGGGGGTCGAACGGCTCGGGCCGCAGCAGCATGAAGCCGCAATCCATGAACACCGGAATGGTGCTTTGATTCTTCTGCCCGGTTCGCCGCCACTTGTTCTTGGCGTCGTGCGAGCCGTTGACCAAATCGCTGTCATTGACCCACCAGTTGATGCCGTAGCTGCCGGTTTTATAAATGGGCTCTTTGAGATACGAGAAATCGCTCGGATTGGTGATGCTGACGTCCCATGCGGTGAAGGGCAGCGTGCCGCCTTGCTCGACGGTGCGTTGAGCCTTGGGGCAGAGGCGAATCGCCGGATCATTATGGTAGGGGATCAAAGAATAGATCCATGAGTACTGGCCGGTGGACCAGTTCTCGTCGATGCCCGGCATGAATTTGCCGTCGTGTTCGTTGGTGTACATCGTCATGCAGATAGCCCATTGCTGCAAGTGACGCCCGCAAATGATGGCTTTGGCCTGCTCCTTGGCCCGGCGAAGGGCCGGCATCAAAATCGCCATCAACAGCGCAATGACCGCGATAACCACCAAAAGCTCGATGAGCGTGAATGCCCTGCGTTTTCTCATAGTGCAACTCCTGCACATTAGCCCGACCCGATTGAAAATACCGGTGTTATTATAACCTTTCCAAGGCTGAAAAGCAAATGTTAACATTTTCCTACGATATGCGTCTTTATTGATGAAAGCATTACATATATTTGCTTTTTCGGGTAGAATCCAGCCGAACTGATACGGCTGCTATTGACGAATTCAGGCGAACCTGAAAGGAGAGTCAGACGTGAAGGATAAAGAAAAAAGACCGAAGAAACGTCGAAAAGTATCGATTTCCACCATTTTTCTCATTCTACTACTTGTCGGCATCGCCGCTTTTGCGGCGTACAGGTTGCGTCTGAAAGCGAAGTTGAACTCACGGATCGAAGCCATCCGTGCCGCCGGCTACCCGGTGACGTGCGCCGAGCTGGATGCGTGGTACAGGATTCCCGATAATGCCGAGAACGCCGCCCATACGATCCTCGACGCCTTTTCGTTCTATCAAGAATGGGACAAGGACGAGCTGAACGCCTTGCCGCTCTTCGGGCGGGCGGACCTACCCGGGCGCAGCGAACCGATGACGAGTGAGATGAAGGCGTTGGTTGCCGAATACATCGGGGACAACAACGAGGCGATTGATCTGCTTCACGCCGGAGCGAAAATCGAGCATTGCCGTTATCCCACCGATTACTCCGCCGGCTTTAACACCGAGCTGCCCTCGCTCGCCGATATCAGACAAGGATGCCGCTTACTGAGCCTCGAAGCCCTTTTATACGCTGAGAACGGTCAAGCCGATTTATCGATCGATTCCTTATTGTCCGGCTACGGTCTCGCGCGTTCGCTTGCGAAAGAACCAATGTTCATTGGGCAACTGGTTCGTTTGGCCTGTGATGGCCTCACGACTTCGACGCTCGAACGCGTTGTCAATAAGGTTCAACTGACGGACGAGCAACTGATTGCATTATCCGAGCATCTCCATCAAATCGAGTCGGCCTCCGATATGTTCCCCGGTTTTGTAGGTGAACGTTGTATGGGCCTGAGTGTTTTTAAGGATCCGGCATCTCTTGGATCAGGTGGGCAACTCGTCGGCGTGGCCCGGCCCATTCTTGCCGTTTTCCAGGCGGTTGGCCTCGCTGACATGGACGCCGCCATTTTTCTCGATATGATGAACGATTATATGGAGGCCGCCAAGCTGCCGCTCCACGAACGCCAAAAAGCTATGGGCGCTCTGGACGCCCGACTTGACTCTTTGTCGAAGATTCATATCTTGGCCCACCAGATCATGCCCGCGTTATTGAGAATCTATACGATCGAATTAAGGGCGATTGCGGGACTGCGCGTCACCCGCGCGGGATTGGCGGTCCAGCGTTACCGGCTCGCTACCGGAGCGATCCCCGATACGCTTTCGCAACTCGTCCCGGCGTACCTCGACGCGGTTCCCAAAGACCCGTTCGACGGTAACGAATTGCGATATCAAAAACGTGAGAAAGGATTCGTCATTTACAGTATTAATGAGGACCTGGAAGACAACGGCGGCGCCGAAAAACCGAAAAAACGACGAGGAAAAGACACTCCGAATTGGGATATAACCTTTATCGTCGAGCGATAATGTGTTATAACAAAGCTTGAAATCCGATGGGCGGGATCGAAACGTGTAAAAAACGGAGACCTTGTCGTGGATGCAAGCGAAAAAACCTCGAAGAAACGCAGAAAACTGACGATTACCAGCGTGCTCCTCTTGTTGTCGTTTTTCGGCATCGTTGCGTTTGCAATTTTCAGGCTGCGTTTGAAATGGAAACTAAACTCACGAATCGAAGCCATCCGCGCCGCCGGCTACCCGGTGACATGCGCCGAGCTGGACGCGTGGTACACCATTCCCGATGACGCTGAGAACGCCGCCTTTGTCATACTCGACGCTCTGTCGTTCTATCAAGAATGGGACAAAGATAAGCTTAACGCCTTGCCGCTCGCCGGGCGGGCGGAACTTCCCGCACGCACTGAGCCGCTTCCGGAGGAGATGAAAACACGCATCGCCGAATATATTGCCGACAATAACGAAGCGGTCGAATTGCTCCATGCGGGAGCGGAGATCGAGCATTGCCGTTATCCCGTGGATTTTGCTGCCGGCTTCGCCGCCCGGCTGAACCACCTTCCGAACATGAGAAGATCCCTCATGCTGGTGAACCTCGAAGCCCTGCTTCATGCGGAGAACAATGAGACGGACGCCGCTATCCGCTCCGTCATCTCCGGCTTCGGCCTCGCTCGTTCGCTATCGATGGAACCCTGTACCATTTCACAACTCGCTCGCATGGGCTGTCATTCTCTTCTCTTATCGACGCTCGAACGCGTCATCAACAGGGCGGATCTCACGGACGGGCAATTGATTGAACTGATCGAGTCTCTTTGCGACATCGAGCGTACCTCCAACATATCTCATGCCTATGTGGGCGAGCGGTGTATGGCCCTGAGTCTCTTCACGGCACCAACATCCATAGATTCGGACCTTTTTGAAAGCGTCCCAGCCCGGCCCATTCTTATACTTTTTCAAGGCATCGGCCTTTTGGATATGGATGCCGTCATTTATCTCGATCTCATAGAAGATTATATCGAAGCGACCCGGCTTCACTATCCCCAACGCCTCAAAGCTTCAGATTCGATTAACGCAAGGATTGAATCGATGTCGAACATCCACATCCTGACCCGAGAAGTGATGCCTGCGTTGTCAAGGGTCATCACCATAGAGGCAAGAACGATCGCGCATTTGCGGACCGCCCGGGCGGGATTAGCCGTCCAGCGTTACCGGCTTGCTACCGGAGCGATCCCCGATATGCGTTCGCAGCTTGTCCCGGATTACCTCGACGCCGTCCCAAAAGATCCATTCGACGGCAACGAATTGCGATACAAGAAACGTGAGGCCGGATTGATCATCTACAGCATCGGCGAGGACCTCAGTGACGACGGCGGCAAGGAAAAACCAAAATACAGTGAAAGGAAAACTAATCCGAATTGGGACGTGACTTTTATCGTTGAGCGATGATTGTTTCTTGCTTATTTGGAAAGAGGGATTCATGGAAACATTCACACCGGCCAGACCGCTTGTCGAACATCCGGATTTTTCCGTTCAAAAGGAATTGGCTTTATCTTCCCTAAATATCCGTTCTCTCGATGAACCGGTTCGGGATGTTGTCACGGCGTTGAACGACCTTTCTTTTTGCTTTACGATGCAAAGCTGTTATGGACATTTTGTCTTCGGAAATAAAGAGCCGACAAACCTGGAGCCATTGCCTCTGACGGAAGTGGCGGGAAGTATAGACTATCGAATCGCCTATGTGGCCTTGTGCGTTCAAAAAAGCGAGCCAGCCGCCCGGTTTCTTGAGGAGCTGAGTCGCATACAACAAATCGATCCGAAATATATTCAATACGGATCGGCGGATTGGTTCTGGGACCGGCACGTTAATTCGTATGTGATTCAAGTCGAGCCGGAAAGATATTGTCAAAAGGACACTGCTCAAATAACCTATCGAGAAGCCAGGCACATAGAAAAACTAAAACGAGACGTATTTACCCGTATTCACGCTTTAGCAAATTCATGTTTCGGCTCAATGTAGGATTGCGATGTCTGGCACCCATTCAAGAGGAACGAATTGGATTTGCCGTCGAAGAGCTAAAGCATTTCAAAGTTGATCATGCTTTTATCTAAACCGGTTGGTCATGCGCAAGAGTTTCGATTTCAGTTTCTCTTTTATCTTATCGTAACGCTCATACTCACACAGGTTTGTCCACTCGTAAGGATCGGCGTCGTGGTCGTACAATTCCTCGCTGCCATTGTTGTAGAGAATATAACGCCAACGGCGTGTCCGAACGGACCAATGTTGCCGAGTGGGATCATTGCCTGTTTTATTGCCTGCGTAAACCATCGTCAACGCCGCATCAGGACCGTTCCACGTTTCGGACTTCGGGTCCGTGAGGAAAGGGCGAAGACTGTGACCGTCCAGCTTGGCGCCTTTGTTGTTCTTCCTCGTGTCGCCTTTCAATCCGCAGAGATCATTAAGCGTCGGATAGATATCGATGAGTGAAACGGGGTGTTCGGCGATACCGCCGGGTACGGCGACTCCCGGCGCCCGGATAACCAGGGGCACCCGGGTGCTCTCTTCCCAGAGCGAATTCTTGAAAAGGTAATCTTTCTCGCCCATATTCCAGCCGTGATCGCTGGTGACGACGATGATGGTATTGTCTTTGAACGGGCTGTTATCCACGGCTTCGACAACCCGGCCGATACATTCATCCACGGCGGCCACGCTGGCGAGATAAGCCTGGGTAAACGCCTTGAGCGCGGATTCGAGGTCCGGATAGGATGCTTTGAGCAGGCGAAAGTACCTCAATCCCTTTTGATCCATCTTCAGGACCTCCTTGTAGTGACAGTCTTCGGCGTCGTTGGGTTGGATAACCGGGATTTGAAGGGATTCCTTCGGGAACATATCGAAAAACCGCTTGGGCACGTGGAGCGGCGTGTGCGGCCGGATAAAACCCACGCCCAGGAAAAACGGCTTACTGTCTTTTTGTTTTGCCAACTCGTTGATTTTCTGTTCCGCCCATAGGGCATTGCGTTCATCGGGCGTCGGATCGCGGTTATCTTCGTCAACATAGTTCAACTTTTGAACCTTGCCCCAGGTCCCGTATATCCAGCCCTTGTTATCATCCCCGTCCGAGCGATAAGGCACATCCGACAGCGGGGCGTACGAACCGTCCACCGACCCGATACTGCCAAACGGCTGGGGCACGGAGGGGTGGGCGACTCGATTCTCGCCGTCATAGACGAAGGGGCCATAATCGGCCTTGTACTTGTATTCACTCCATGCGGAGCGCAAATGGTGATGCATGAGCTTACCCGATCCGACGACGTGGTAGCCGTTATCGCGAAAATGCTCCATGATCGTCTTGGAATTCTTGAGGACGGGATTCTCGAACCATTTATCCCAGAACAGGTTTTTGGACGTGTGGGGGTAGATGCCCGTGAGGAAGCTGGACCGCGACGGCGCGCAGATGGGATTGTTGCTGTAGGCCCGCTTGAATGCGACGCCGGACCGGGCGAGGTGAGCGATATTCGGCGTCCGCGCCTGGGGATGCCCGGCCATGCCCGTAATATAGTCGTTGAGATCGTCGCAAACGATCAGCACCACATTGTGCTTTCGCTTCGGATCGGCGGCAGACTTCGCGTGCCCGGCGGCCGGATAAAGAGATGCGACGGCCCCGACCATCATACCCTTCAAAAAATCACGACGTGTTTTCATATCACTCACCATTCATTTATCATGACCCACTTGGGATATCGAGAGTAACTCATTTCTTGATGCAATACATGTTCTCATCGCTGCGCAGGATCAAGGCTCCGTCACAGACAATCGGGCTGGCGTTGAAGGTACTGCGATCGTCCAGGGTGTTGCAGGCCAACTGCTCGAATTTCGGTTTGGCCGCCAGGACGAACGTTTTACCCGTGCGATCCAAATAGTAGAGCCGTCCGTCGGCCAATAAGGCCGAGGCGTAAACCTGCCTGGCGCCCGGCAATCGCTGCTCGTACACGATCTCGCCGGTCGCGGCCCTGGCGCAGAAGGCGATTCCCCGTTGCTCGTGCATCCAATATAAATATCCGTTGAGGATGACGGGAGAAGAGACGTTGGACCCTTTCGTGCTGGTCCACAAGCGGTGTGTCGCGGTCACATCGCCGCTGCCGCCGGTGCGAACCGCCAGGGCAGCCGTGCCCGACCGCCCGCCTAACGCATAGACAACGCCTCTCGCGGCGACAAGGCTGGGTGTCATGTACCAGCGAATATCCGTGTCGCTCGACCAGAGCAAACGGCCGGCATCCGGCTCGAATCCCAGCACTTTGCCTTTCATCGCCAGGACCAGTTCCCGGCGGCCGTTTTGGGTCGTGGTGATCAGAGGCGTGTTCCAGGATTCTTTGATGTCCCCGGCCCGCCATTTCACCTTGCCGGTCGCTCGGTCGAGGGCCACCAGGGTTTGGCTCTCGACGCTGGCGTTGACGATGAGGAGATCCTTATACAGGATGGGGGACGTGCCGGAGCCCCAGCCGTGCACTTTCGTTCCGACACTGGTTTGCCAGATTTGATTGCCGTTCAGGTCGAACTTGAAAACACCGGTCTTTCCGAGGAACACATAAAGATGCTCACCATCGGTCACCGGAGTTTGAGCGGCGTATCCATGATCCCGCACTTTTTTCGATTCGGGAAGGATCGGCTTGATCTTTTTGCCCCAGAGAATCTTTCCGGTTTGACTATCGACGCACACGACGTGGAACGTCAAATCCTCCATCCGGCCTTGATTGCGTCCCATGCCATAGCCGCTGTAGCACGTGACGTATAATTTGCCGTCCAAGGCGATCGGACTGGAGGCGCCGTAGCCGGGCATCGCCGTTTTCCAGGCGACGTTCTCCGTCTCGCTCCAGGTCACAGGCAGGTTTTTAGCCTCCGAAATCCCCGATCCCCCCGGCCCGCGAAACTGCGGCCAGTCACTCGCATCGACCGTTTGAACCAGGAAGACGATGACACATAACGATATAACAGTTCCAAAACGACTCCGAAGCATTGCTTACCCTTTCCACTAAATTGACGACTTCAAGGTACTTGTTAGCATTCGTACACGCCTGAATGCTGCTATCTTGAGTTTTATTTCCCCATTTCGGTTCCGATCTGGGCGGATTATAGCGAACGTCAATGTAGAATCAAAGATAAAAAGTGCATACGTCGCGATTTTGGAGTAAATTAGAGAAAACAAGGTTATGGCTGCTACTTAATGACGAGCGCGTCCTTGTCGGGTAACTTCGGGAAGGGCGCGTGCGGCTCGGTTTGGTACCAGTAAGCCACCGACGAAATGTCGTCATGCAGCGGCAGATATAGGCCGCCGGTGGGTTTCCATCCCAATGCCTGCATGGTGACTTTCAGATCCTTCTCGAACCGGACCGGGTCCATGATATGCCATCGGTACAAGCTAAATCGCGGCTGCGTTTCCGATTCGATGACCTGCGGCATACCCGCGTAGGCCGTGCTGAATGTCTGGTACTCGCGCGTCCCCGGCTTGTGGAAGCCGTACGAGCCGCAGAAGTAATCCTCCGTCCCGGTGCCGCAGATCGTCGGGAATTTCTTGTCGCCGTCCATGAAGAACTTGATCTCGCCTTCGCCCCACCAGCCCGGACTGTTCGAGCCCCACGCCATATACGTGCCGACGTAGTGACCCCGGCCTTTTACCCCTTCGATAATCGTAAAGTCCGTCTTATCGGGAAGGGGATTGGCCCGGCGGAACTGCGCGTGGAAGTAGGCCATGTCCTTCGGAACGGGCGTTAACGTGTAGTCGATCTGATAGTACAGGACCATCGACTTTTCGTCCATGTTGGTCATCGTGATCTTAAAACTCTTACGAAACGGCATCATCCAATAGCAGTTGAACCCGCTGCCGGGATTCACGCACACCGCCAGAGAATTTACCGTGGTATATTGCCCGCAGCCGCACGCGAAGAAATCGCCCGCCGGGCATTCGACGGACGGAGTTTCTTCACCGTCCCAGTACATCCGCAGAATGTTGAGCCGGTTATTGCCCGTCGGCGTCATCCAGATATGCTGGATCGCCCCGGCGCCCTGGACGTCGGCCATGATAAAGGTCTGGCCGGGCACGATTCTCACCGATGGAGAGACCTTCCAGCCCTGACCGAGTTCGCGAGCGGCCCGCGCCCCCGTGCCCTCGGTGGCCATACCCCCTTTGCCCTTCTCGCCGGTGAAGTTCTCCGGGCTAATTGAACGTGTCTGGGCGGAGGACAAACGGGGCAAACTTCCCAGATTCATAGTCAAACCGTCGAATTCCTCCGTTTGCGCCTGAAGGTCGGTTGAAATACCTACCAGGACCAACAAAATAGAAAGCGTCAAAACGCTGAATCTCATCATTTGTCTTTCTACATGTTTCATAATGTCTCCTTTCCTGTGTTACTGATAAAAGCGATTCTCTTACTGTCGGGCGACCAACTGGGGACATTGATCGTTCCCTGGCCGCCATAGACGTAGCCTATCACCTTGGGCTTTCCGCCGGCAATCGGCATCAGCC
>CAYZAT010000026.1:11958-20897 GCA_964476475.1 uncultured Pirellulales bacterium | reverse complement strand
AGTTCAATTATAAGAATCCGATGGCTGTGCCCGGTATGAAAATGGTTATGATCTCCATGGGAATCGGCAGGGCGGCACAGGATAAGAAGTTCCTGGAAGCGGCCAAGAAGGACTTGACGATGATCGCCGGCCAAATGCCCGTGGTTTGCAAAGCGAAGAAGAGTGTATCGAATTTCAAAGTCCGTGAAGGCAACGAAACCGGTTTGAAAGTCACCCTTCGAGGCGTGAGGATGTACGAGTTCATGGACCGTCTGATTAGTCTGGCGATACCGCGGGTCAGGGACTTTCGAGGCCTGAAGGAAAACAGTTTCGACGGCAGGGGGAATTACTCCATGGGGCTGGCGGAACAGAGTGTTTTCCCCGAAATCAACGCCGCCAAGGTCGAGTTTCAACAGGGGATGAATATTACTTTCGTAACGACGGCCAATACCGATGAAGAGGCCAAAAAGATGCTTCAATTGTTCGGTATGCCGTTCAGAAGGCCTGAGTCTTGAAAGGCCGGGCGACAATGAAGAGAAAACGGAGCGTTTGAATGTCCACCAAGGCGCTGGAAAACAAAGCAGAAAAGAAGCAGAAGTTTCGTGTCCGACAATATACACGGTGTCAACTGTGCGGTAGAGCCAGGGCGGTTTATCGCAAGTTTAAGATTTGCCGAATTTGTTTCAGAACGTTGGCCAATGAAGGGAAAATTCCGGGCGTGAAAAAAGCCAGTTGGTAAAGAGCCTGGAACGTGGTATGAAGGCGATAAGAGAAAAAAGCGGTTTACGAAATACGAGATGTGAAATATGAGTTTGAGTGATCCCATAGCTGATATGCTAACGAGAATTCGCAATGCGGCGCGAATCAATAAGGACCAGGTGATGATTAAGGCGTCCAAGATTTGCGAGGGCATTGCGAGTGTCTTGAAAGAGGAAGGTTACATCGAGGCTTACGACCGAATCGACGACGGCAAGCAGGGGATCTTGAGAGTGATGCTCAAGTATGACCAGGACGGCCGCTCGATTATCCATGAGATACAGAGAGCGAGTAAGCCGGGCTGCCGAATCTATGCGTCGGTGGATAAATTGCCGCGCGTCTTGGCGGGCATGGGGATTGCGATTGTGTCGACGAGTAAAGGCGTCATGAGTGATAAAAGCTGCCGTGAATCGAATGTCGGCGGCGAAATTCTTTGTACGGTTAGCTGATGAGTCGCATTGGAAAAAAGCCAATTATGATCCCCTCAGGGGTTAAGATCGAACAAAAGGGTCAATCGGTCAAGGTCGAAGGTCCGCTCGGCAAGCTGCAGATGGATTGCCATCCGCGGATTAACGTCAAAGTCGAGAGTTCCGAGGGAATCATCCTCGTGGAAAACGATCGGCCCAAAGACCGGCAGAACAGGCAGTTGCACGGGACGATGCGTGCCCTGATTGCCAATATGGTCGCCGGTGTCAGCAAAGGCTTCGAGAAGAAGATGGAGATCTATGGGACCGGTTATAACGTCAAGGATCAGGGCGGGAAGCTGGTTCTTCAAGTGGGCTTTTCCCATCCGGTGGAACTGACCATCCCGAAAGGATTAAAGGTGACGATCGAGGCGGCGGCTACACGGGGCAATGATGTACCCGCCCGGTTTACAGTGTCGGGGATTGACAAACGATTGCTGGGGCAGTTCGCCGCGGATATCCGAAAGGTCAGGCCGCCCGAACCCTATAAAGGAAAAGGTATTCGTTATGCCGACGAGCAAGTCCGGCGTAAGGTCGGTAAAGCATTTGCTTCCGGAGCGGCATAATCATTTAACAGGAATGAAACCTTGAGAAGTGATAAGATACGAAAAGCAGCGCTTCGGCGTAAACATCATATCCGGAAAAAAGTCTTTGGAACCCCGGATCGGCCGAGATTATCCGTATTCCGCTCGAACAGGCACATATATGCACAGGTCATCGACGATACAGCGGGCGCTACGCTGGCCTCGGCGAGTACACGATCGAAAAGCTCGCCGACCAAGCTGCCGAATGCGGGAAATATCAAGGCGGCTGAAATCATCGGCGAAAGTATTGCCAAGCAGGCGCTGGGCGTGGGCATTCAATGTGTGTGCTTCGATAGAAATCGGTATAAATTTCATGGCAGAGTCAAGGCGCTTGCCGAAGCGGCAAGAAAAGCCGGGCTGGTTTTCTGAAACATCGAACGATAAGGCTTGGAGATAACATTGGCAGTAGAACCTGTAAAACCTGTTCAAGACAAAGAACCCAAAGAAAGTGTAGCCCCTGCAGGGCGGGCTTCAGAAGGGACCCGACTGTCCGATCAGGAAGAGAGACCGTTGGAAGACACCGTCGTCAAAGTCTTTCGCTGCTCGAAGGTCGTTAAAGGTGGGCGACGATTCAGCTTCGCGGCGTTGGTGGTCGTTGGGGATCGCGCCGGTACGGTCGGCGTCGGCTACGGCAAGGCGAATGAAGTTCCGCGGTCCGTCGAGAAAGCGGTGAAAGACGCCAAGAAGGCCTTGCACAAGATTCCCCTGGTCGGCCGGACGATTCCACATCGTGTCGATGGTAAGTACAGAGCGACGAAAGTCGCGTTGGTGCCAGCCAGCCCGGGGACCGGGGTGATTGCCGGTTCCTGCGCACGGGCCGTTCTTGAATATGCCGGCGTACAGGACGTGCTGACGAAAGTGTACGGCAGCACCTCAGCCAAGAATGTTGTCAAGGCAACATTGGATGGGTTGCTGAAGTTACGAAACAAGGAAATGGTCGAATCTCTTCGCGGGGTGGCTGTTAACATTTGACAATAGGCGATTGGTTTTTGGGTAATTTTAATGTTGAATCATGAAATAACTTCCATCGTGGGTGGGCATAAGCGTCGTCGGCGGGTCGGTCGAGGGACAGGCAGTCGGCGTGGCAAGACGTGCGGCCGGGGGCATAAAGGAGCCGGAAGCCGGGCCGGATCGAAGGCCGTCTCTCTTTCTGAAGGCGGACAAATGCCTTTATTTCGACGGCTTCCCAAACGCGGTTTTAGCAATAAAAAATTTGCCGTGCGGTGCGAAATTGTCAATGTCTGCCAATTGGAAAGATTTGAGGACGGTGCGTCGGTAGATACGGAGCAACTCTTGAAGGCGGGGCTCATCGACAGCGTGAAAAGCAGGATTAAGATTCTCGGCAACGGAGATCTCACCAAGAAGCTGGAGGTGACTGCTCATAAGTTCAGCAAAAGCGCCGAGCAGAAAATCACGGCCACCGGCGGCGTGGTGAAAGTGGCGTGATTTGTAACTCATGGATGGTCCGACGAGACAGGGAACACGAACCTCAAATGACGGGATAACAAGCAATGCTTGGAACAGTGGTCAATATATTTAAAGTCCAAGATCTGCGGAACAAGATTGTTTTTACCGTGGCGTTGTTGGTCATCTACAGGATTGGCTTCCACATCCCGGTTCCCGGCTTTGACTACCAGGAGGTGATGGCATCGGGGCAGCAGTCCGATACGCCGATGGGCAGGGCGGCCGAGTATATGCAGATGTTTACCGGAGGCACGCTGAGCCGGAGTAGTTTATTTGCGCTGGGGATTATGCCTTATATCACGGCGTCGATTATCCTAATGTTGCTGGGTGAAATTGTACCCGCTTTGAAGAAATTACGCCAGGAGGGCCAAACGGGATACAAGAAGATACAGGAATATACGCGCTACTTAACGGTATTGATTTGTATCGTTCAATCGCTTATGTTTATGAAACTCCTGGGGGGGTACCAGCTTATCTACGCTGGTATGGAAAAACGCGCCTTGTTCATGGGCGTGGTCGGCATGACGGCGGGGACCGTTTTCCTGATGTGGCTCGGTGAACAGATCGATGAATATGGTATCGGCAATGGTATTAGTCTGATCATCATGGCGGGGATCATTTGTAGAATGCCGTGGGCTGTGTATGACGTTTGGCAGAAAACGGATTTCACCGTCGTCGCGGCACCCGGCAGATACGGCCCGGCCAAAATACTGTTCTTAATGGCGGCGTTTGTCTTCGTTGTCGCCGGGGCGATACTCATTACTCAGGGGCAGCGTCGAATACCGATTCAGCAGGCCAAGCAAATGCGAGGTCGTCGAATGTATGGAGGGCAAAGGCATTATTTGCCGCTTCGTGTCAATCACGGCGGGGTCATGCCGATCATCTTCGCGTCGAGCTTTATGATGTTCCCGCCGATTATCATCGATTGGTTGGCGAACAGATTCCCCGAGTCGGGATTTCTTCTGAGTGTGAACGAGGCGTTCAGGGGGAATGCGTACACGTACAACGTAGTATATATGTTGCTCATTTTCCTATTTGCTTATTTTTGGGTGACCGTGCAATTTCAACCGAAGGAAATGGCCAAGAACCTGCGGGATTCGGGCAGCTTTATTCCCGGGCTTCGGCCGGGACGTAGGACGGCCGACTATCTGGAAACGGTCATGACCCGAATTACTTATTTCGGCGCCGCATTCCTTTCGATTATTGCCGTCGTACCGTCCGTGATTGCCCAATCGATGGACATTCCGTTCGGAGTCACGGCGTTTTTGGGCGGAACGGGTCTGCTCATTGTTGTTAGTGTATCGCTGGACCTGGTTCAGAAAATAGAGGCCAACCTGCTGATGCGCAGCTACGAAGGTTTCAGTGGCTCCGGCAGAATTAAAGGAGCCTATTCATGAGGATCGTTTTGTTGGGTGCCCCGGGGGCCGGCAAGGGAACGCAGTGTAAAAGTCTTGTGTCGCGCTATGGATTGCTTCATTTATCCAGTGGCGACATCCTGCGTCTGGAAAGGTCCGAAGGGACCCAATTAGGTCAAAAGGCGCAGAGTTATATGGATTCGGGAGCGCTCGTCCCGGATGAAATTATCATCGAGATGATGGCCAAAGCAATTGGGAAAGCCCCGACGGCGGGTTTTATCCTCGATGGCTTTCCAAGAACCGTTAACCAGGCGGTTGCCCTGGATAAGGCGTTGGACGAAAAAGGGCAGAGCATTGACGCCGTGTTGAATCTGGAAGTGGATGATGGGATTATAGAGAAACGAATGACCGGGCGGCGAAGTTGTCCTGAATGTGGAGCGGTTTATCATATTGAGAATATGAAACCGAAGAAGGATGGGGTGTGTGATCATGACGGCGCTAAACTGATTCAGCGGCCGGATGATAACCCGGACGTCGTGGCCAAACGATTGGAAACCTATCACGAGCAGACAGAGCCGCTGGTGGGGTATTACAAGAAACAGGGCATTGTACACGATTACGATGCCAACGATGAAGCTGATGTCGTTGCTTCATCGATATTCGATACGTTGGATACGCTCTCTACGTGAACAGAATCAGGATCGAAAATAAGTAACGAGGTACGAACGACGAGAAACGAAAAATAGATGGCAATTACGCTTCGCAGTAGAAGAGAAATCGAATTAATGCGCCGGGCAGGCGCTGTTGTTGCAAACGTTCTTTCACAATTAAAAGAAATGGCCAGGCCGGGGATCACCACTGGACAACTCGACAGTGTGGCTATTCAAATGGCCGTCGATGCCGGGGCGGAGACGTTGTTCAAGGGGGTACGAAGCCCCGTGTCGAACACGCCGTTCCCGGGTGCTATCTGTGCTTCTATCAATGAGCAGGTGGTGCACGGTATTCCTTCGGAAAATACGCGGCTTCATGATGGCGATATTTTGAGTGTGGATTTTGGGGTCAGGCTCAATGGCTATTGTGGAGATTCAGCGATAACCATCCCCATTGGGGATGTATCTGAAGATAAACAAAGACTGTTAGATGTAACGGAGCATACACTACGTATCGCAATTGAGAAATCGGTGCCGTCCATCCGATGGAGTCAGGTGGCTGCCGAGATGCAGCAATATGCCGAGGCGGCCGGATACTCGGTCGTAAAAGACTTCGTTGGGCATGGTATCGGCAGGGAAATGCACGAAGAGCCAAAAGTGCCGAACTTTGTCAGTAGTGAGCTCTTGGCGGATGATATCGTTTTAGCTGAGGGGATGGCCCTGGCGGTTGAACCGATGATCAACGCCGGCTCCTGCGGCGTTCGTACATTGAAGAACGGATGGACCGTGGCGACAAGAGACGGGAAAAGCTCGGCCCATTTTGAGCACACGATTGTGATCGTCGCCGGTGGATGCGAGGTTATGACGGTCGTATGAAGTACTGAATACCATTGGGATAGAAGGAAGATAAAAGAGTTACGAACAGGAAGATATGGCAAAGAAGGACACATTAAGAGTACAAGCGAAAGTGACTGATGCTTTGCCGAACGCAATGTTTCGCGTGGAGCTTGAAACCGGCCACAAGGTGTTGGCTCATGTTTCAGGGAAAATGCGGATGAATTTTATTCGGATTTTACCGGGCGATACCGTTATTGTTGAGATGTCGCCGTATGATCTAAATAGAGGCCGAATCGTCCTTCGGCATTAGTCGCCGTTTGAGTACAGGGTTGCATAAGCGTTCGTATTCAAAAGGGCTGGATTGCAGGTGTGACAAATGAAAGTTAGAAGTTCCGTAAAACGTATATGTGAAAACTGCAGGATTGTCCGTCGCAAAGGGGTTGTGCGGGTCATTTGCACCAATCCGCGACATAAGCAGCGCCAGGGGTGAATAACCTTTGAAAGGGACGGACATGACGCATGAGATAAGAGACGAGAAGGAGTTGATATGCCGCGTATAGTGGGTGTTGATATCCCCGACGATAAGTCCATTTGGATTTCGCTGACGTATATTGTTGGCATCGGTAAACATACCTCAAAGCAGATTCTAAAAGAGGCGGGTATCGAGCGAGGCACGAAAGCCAAGAAGCTCAGCGAAGATGAGCTTAGTCATATCACGCAGATTATCGACCGCAATTACATTGTGGAAGGGCAGCTTCGCAGGCAGGTTTCACAGAATATCGCCCGCTTGCGCGATATTAACTGTTATCGGGGCACGCGTCATCGTAGAGGCTTGCCGGTTCGAGGGCAATGTACGCAGAGTAATGCGCGAACGCGCAAGGGCCCGAGAAAGACCGTTGCGGGCAAGAAGGGTGTGAAGGAAAAACGCTAAGTGACTCGATTGTAGAATCCATACGCTAAACGAGAAAAAGAATGGCAAAAAAAACAAAGCGAAAAGTCAGGAAAAACGTTGTCCGGGCCATTGTGCATATCAGAGCGACGTTCAATAATACACTGATTACGATCACGGATTTGGACGGCAACACGGTGTGTTCCAGCTCCGCCGGTTGTGTGGGGTTTAAGGGCTCTCGTAAAAGTACACCGTTTGCGGCGCAAAGAGCGGCGCAGCGTTGTGCCAGCGCGGCCATGCGTAATGGCGTGCGGGAGGTTGAAATCAGGGTGAAAGGCCCCGGTTCCGGGCGTGAATCGGCCATTTCCGCTTTGCAGCAAGCCGGCTTGCGGATCGCCTCGATAGAAGATGTGACTCCGTTGCCGCACAATGGCTGTAGGCCGCCGAAGCGAAGACGAGTATAAAAGGACCAGAGACACTTTTGGAGATAAAGAGAGAAGATGGGACGTTATTTGGGATCATCTTGTAAACATTGCCGACGCGAAGGCATGAAGCTCATGCTCAAGGGCATCCGGTGCGAGACGGCCAAGTGCCCGGTCGAGAAGAAGCAGCGAAATCTGGCGCCCGGTATGCACGGATGGCGGCGGGGGCGGGCCAGCGAATACGGCGTTCGGTTGCGGGAAAAGCAGAAAATTAAGCGCTATTACGGCCTTTTTGAGCGGCAGTTCATGAGGTATTTCCATGAGGCCCAGCGAGGCAAGGGCAATACGGGTGAGAAATTACTCCAGTTATTGGAACGGCGGTTGGATAACGTCGTCTATAAACTGAATTTTGCTCCATCGCGCAAAGCGGCTCGGCAGCTTATCGCCCACGGCCATATTTATCTCAATGGGCGAAAGGTCAATGTCAGTGATTATACGACGAAAATCGGAGACAAGATCACAGTCAAAAATTCGGAAAGAAGCCGCAAGACAATAAAGGGACAATTAGAAAGTAATCCAAATTTTGTTACGCAGAACTGGTTGCAGCTGTCTCGAGAGAAACCTGAAGCGACCGTGGTGGCTCTACCGAATCGGGACGACGTTCAAATTCCGGTCGAGGAGCAATTGGTTGTGGAATTTTGTTCGAGGTAGAGACACTCGTGTCTCGCGATGTTAACGATTCTGCTAACATTTGGTATTCAGCGGTGAGTTTTCGCAGACTCGGATAAGTCAAAGACGCATAACTCAAAGCTTACATAGGAGACTCATATGCGAGTTACATGGCGTGGTTTGGAGTTGCCCACTCGTGTTGAACGAGATAAATTACTCTCGAGTGATAAGTATGGCCGATTCTTCATCGAACCTTTCGAGCGAGGTTTCGGAACAACGATTGGCAACAGTCTCAGACGCATCTTACTTTCTTCTTTGGAAGGCAGTGCGGTGACCTCGATTAAAATCGGGGGGGTGGACCATGAATTTAGTTCGATCAATGGAGTGATGGAGGATGTCACCGATATTGTCTTGAACGTCAAGAGTCTCGTTATCCGTTTGCATGAGCAGGGACCGAAGACCATGAACGTTTCAGCCAATAAAGTCGGGCAGATCACCGCCGGAGATATTATTTCCGATCCGGCCATTGAAGTGAGAAATAAAGATTTAGTGCTGGCCACGTTGACGGAAAAAGTCAATTTTGAGATGGAGATGATTGTTGAGAACGGTCGTGGTTACGTGCCGGCGTCCGAGCGGATTGCCGCCGCAGATCGGTTCGATCAGGAGGTCGGAAGGATCATTCTGGATGCCGTGTATTCGCCGGTGACGCGCGTCCGGTATATGACCGAGGACACGCGCGTGGGCCAGAAGACCAATTACGACAAATTAATTTTGGAAATTTGGACGAACGGGACCATTACGCCGGAAATGGCCCTCGTGGAGGCGGCCAAAATCCTGCGTAAGCATGTGAATCCTTTCGTTCAGTACTTT
>CAYZAT010000026.1:0-11948 GCA_964476475.1 uncultured Pirellulales bacterium | reverse complement strand
TGAGCTGGGCGAAGAGACGGTCGCTGCTTCTCAAATTTCCGAGGATGAGACGGAAGAGCAGGCCGTGGATGAAGAATTGTCCCAGAAACTGAACATGCCTATTCAGGAACTGGAGCTGTCGGTTCGAGCAAGCAATTGTCTGGAATCGGCAAAAATCCAAACGGTCGTTGAGTTAGTTCGGATGACAGAAGGCGATTTGCTGAAGATTCGTAGTTTCGGAAAGACCTCCCTGCGTGAAATCAAGAGGAAACTTGCCGATATCGGTTTATCTTTGGGAATGCCGGACGTTTAGACATAAGAGGAGTCTGGATATATGCGTCATAGAGTAGCAGGGCGTCGATTAGGTCGAACGAAGGAACATCGCCTGGCGATGAGGCGGAATCTCGTCAGTTCGTTGTTTGAGCACGAAACGATTTCGACCACCATCGAAAAGGCCAAAGAAGTAAAGCCGTTTGCTGAGAAGTTGATTACGTTGGCTAAGAAGGGCACCTTGCCGGCCAGACGCCGGGCGATTGCTCTGCTTGGGAATCGTGATATTATCGCTCATGAAGAAGGCGAGGCTGTCAGGAAAGGTACCGTCGTAGGAAAGTTGTTCAGCGAACTTGGGCCAAGGTACCTGGATCGGCCGGGGGGATATACACGGATTATCAGGCTCTCTTTGAAAAGGTTGGGCGACAACGGCCAGCTTGTCCTCTTGCAATTGGTGGGCGAAGACGAGACGATGGAGAAAAAGCCGAAGAAGCGGTCTCGAAAAAAGGCCAAAGAGGCTGTTGAGGCGGAACCTGTGGCTGAAGAACAAAATGTCATCGAGGCCGCGGAAGACGCCGAAGTCGAGTCGGTCGAAGAAGGAGAGGATACTCCCGACGTTCAGGATTCTGAAGAGGAAAGCCGTCGGAAGGGAAAATAGCATATTCACAAGGATGGCATGTCCATGAACGCGGATGATTGTCTTTTCTGCAAAATCGTAAAAGGACAGATACCGTGTGCCAAGATCTTCGAGGATGACGCAGTTCTCTGTTTTCTTGATATTGGTCCGATCAGTGATGGTCATACTCTTGTGGTTCCGAAACAGCATTATGAACAGTTGCACGACTGCCCGGCTGAGCTTTTAGGACGAGTATGTTCCCGGCTGGGTCAGATTGCCGATGCGGTGAAAAAAGCCATGAATTCGGACGGTTATAATCTATTGTGCAATAATGGCAGGGCGGCCGGGCAGCTTGTCGACCATGTGCATTTTCACATTATACCGCGAAACGCCGGTGATGGTGTATTTAACCGCTGGCCTTCGCATAAATACGAAGAGGGTGGAATAGAGACGATAGCTGAAAACATACGCAAGAGTATGTGATTTTTTTAATATTTCTTGATTAGGAAGTGTTTTCTCGATATATTGCTTTTTATTAACTGTAGGTAGCAGTTAAATATTGACATAGAGTTGCTATGTCATTAACATAAGAACAATGGCCGCGGGGTAGAGCAGTCTGGTAGCTCGTCGGGCCCATAACCCGGAGGTCGGAGGTTCGAATCCTCCCCCCGCTATTAGATAACATTTTTAGGGACAGGTACTTATACCTGTCCCATTTTGTTTGGACACATCGAGTTGCAGCTAAAATGCAACTAAATCGGGTCAGATGGCTGGGCTTTTGTACGATCGGTTGGAGCGAGTCATTGCGGATCGATTTTCTGGCGGAGTAAGGGAACGAGAGTGGCCAAGGATTCCGGCCATTCATCTTTGGGCAGATGTTCCAAGCGATCCAGTTGCGCAGAGGCTTCGGCGTCGCGTTCCAGACTCAGCAGCGCACGCGCCGCACGATACCGACTTTCCGCTTCCGCAGAGATGTTTTTCGCTTTTTGTTGTTCATCCGCGGCTCGGATTAGGGCGTCGGTTACGTCTATGGGCCGGTTGGCTAAGCTCCAGAACCTGGCTTCACGAAGAAACAATTTCGCGGATTCCGACGAGCGTCGTTGCCTTGACAGAATCGTACCCTCGATGCGTTTGGTCTGGGCTTGGATTGCGGGGGGCGATTCCGGCGTTAATTGTTGAACCGTGCCTTGCAGGTTCTCCTCGGCCAGGTCGATCCTGTCCGACCGTAGATAGGCTTCCGCTCGGAGCAGTTGAAAACGCATACGCATGCCCGGCTCGGCCCGGTCTTCTATGGCCTTGATCGCGGTGCTGCAGAGGATCAGCGCCTGGTCTGTTTTGCCTTGCTGCAATAATGCGTATCCAAGCAACAATTGCGATTCCTCCTCTGGAAGGCCGGCGGCGCGGGCGGCGTGGATCGCTTCTTCGAAAGCGGCAGCGGCGCCGGGGGCATCGCTGCTCTCAAGCCGGCAGGCGCCCAGATTGTAGGCGAGCCGCGCGATGGCGGCATCGTCGTCCAACGCACGCGCGCGGCCCAGGGCGGCCTCGTACAACGGCGCCGCTTGCGCGGGACGTTGCATATCAAATAGAGTTCGGGCCTGCTGAGCCAAGCGGCCCATTTGCGGGTCGGATGACGTTAATACGGGTGGTTCTTTTTGCGAGGCGCAGCCGGAGGCAAAGATCAATCCCAGCACCAGGCAGGACAGAGCGATTTCTTTACGATGGAATCGAGCGGGAGTGGAATTCATCGCGGCACCTCCTGTAAACCGCCGACGTGCACGGCATCGAGCGGCACCGCTTCCAACGGCTTGTCTTGTTGCATATAGCGTCGAAGGAGCCAGTGTTGTTGAAGCCCCTCAATCAGTTTCTCCGATTCGTGGAGAGTGGTTTGCGCTTTCAGCACAACGCCCGGCGCGTCACGCAATTCACCACGAAGCGTATCGGCGGCTTCAGGCAACACCGCCGTGGCTTTTTTAATGTCTTCAAGTATGGCCTGTGAATCGTGAATAACCTCGCTCAACTGGCCCACGGCCTGGTCCATTTTCACAAGAAGCGTTTCCACCTCATTGGCGATCGCTGGATCTTTCAATAATTTACCCGCCGTACCCTCGCCTTTTTCCAAACCCACAAGCACCGAATCCACGTGGGATACCGTGCCGCTGACTTGTACAAGCATCTGCTGAAGGCGGCCGTCAGGATTTCGCATGTCCTCGGCGAGCAGACGATATTCCTCGAGCGTCTTTTGGAGTTCTGCAATCGCCGGCAGCGTGGCCTGCTGTACCTGCTCCACAACACTCTGCACGATCTCCAATAATTCAGTATCCTTGCGGCAGGCAATAGTGGACTCGGCCGTTATGTCAATGGGCGGACCTTTGCCTACCGTAATATCGACAAAGGCATCGCCCGCTACGCCGAATTTGCGCTTGATGACTGCTTCGGAATCGGTCCGAATAAAGCGTACGAAATCGCCGTGAATTTTGAACACCGCCTGCAATTGGTCGTTTTCCGCGACTTCGATTCGGTCAACGGTGCCCACGGCGGTGCCGAGAATATCGATTTCGGCGCCTTTCTGCAACCCAAAGGTGCCTTCCGGTGGAAAGATGATGCGCAATTCGTACACCGGCTCGAACCAGCGTTGAGCGCGACCCGCGAATAGCACGCCGACCACGAGCAACGCCACGACGACAATCACGAAGACGCCGGTCAGTTCATTGACGTAACGGAATTTGAATGGTTTACTCACAGGACTTTTCCTTTGTGGCTTCCAGTATCGTGTTTTGTTTGGGTCCCCAAGTCAGATTGGGGCCGGTCAGTTCGGTCTGGTGCACGGCGCCTGTCCGATCGGCCAAATCCAGATCCCTTCGCGCGGTCATCCATATGACCGCCGTGCCCCGCTTCCGCGCCCGCTCTACGGTCTCGACTAAACGCGTATGATCGATCTCATTGACGGCGTCATCCGGATATTCCAGCAGCAACAACGCGGGCATACCCATCAGCGCACGGACCCATTGCGCTTTCCGGCGTATCGCTTCCGGCGTCCAGGCCGGTCGCGTGTGCGGTAGATCGTCGAGTCCGAATGCCCGGGCGAGCGTCAACGCTTCTTCACGTAATTCTGTTTTAGCGCGACGGGTATGATGCTGTTGAGACAGTAAGATATTTTCATCGACGTCGAGGTTCCCAACCCAGGCCGGGTCGGGCCATATGCGACCAATCCGCCCCCGATCTCGTACGACCTGATCGTTGCTTCGTTCGTCCCAGCTTCGCCCGAGAAAACGTAGCGTCCCAGCTTCCGGGCCTTCCAGGCCGCAGCACAGATCGGCCAGTGGCGTCGAGAGCCCGGTGCGCGGAACGACCACAACGGCGGCTTCCCCCTTTGCCAGAAGCAGGGTAGCGTCAGCCAAACCGATGGCATACCGCTCGCCCGCGGGGGCGGTGACACCTGTGAGTTCGACCACTCTATCCCGCCCCATTGGCATCGTTTCCGTTTCCATTCTTTCTTTCACCGTTCATTCCCTCACAAATAAGTAAGCACTGATACCAGGACTAAAACGGTGAACATCGCTGCGACCGAACGTATGACGCCTCGCGTCGCGGCCTGGGGCACTTCGGTCATCGCACCGCGAACACTCAGCCCTTCAATGCAACAGATGGTTCCGGTCAGCAGACCCGGAATGAAGGTTTTTGCCAGAACATTCAAGACGTCCGGCAGCCGGATCGCAGAGAATACGGATTGCACGAAGATCGACGGCGCGCCCACGTTCAATCCCAGCAGCAACCCTCCCGCGTATCCACTGGCGAAAGACAGCACAATGAAGAGGACGGTCAGACAAAAAACCGACACCGCGACGCCGATGACGCGGGGCATGACCAGGTAGATTAAGGGATCGAGCCCCATTCCATCCAGCAGCCGGATTTCTCCTGCGACGCGCATGGTGGAAAGTTCGGAAGAAATCGCAGTGCCACTGCGCCCGATGACTAAAAAATTGACGAGCAGCGGGCCGGCTTCCCGAATGATGACAGCCACAAGCAGGGGGCCGATAAGGGAAGACTGGCCGAACCTGGAAAACCAGACCTGCGTCTGCAACACCACAGACAATCCCACCAGCAGCGCGATGATGCCCACGAAGCGCACGGCATCCAGGCCGGTAAAAAGGATTTGCCGTGCCAGCACGTTTCGGATGGGCCGCGACCAGTACGTCATGCGGCATGCCGCCGCCACGACGGTTACCGCCACCGCGGCCACATGGCGCTGGCGTCGAAAGGCATTTATTGTTTGTTCTCCTATGGTTCCCACAAAGGACATGTTCAGGTCTCTTTTTTGCAGCCTGGCTTACGGGCCGCGTAACACCAACTTATAGCTCATTGCAATTGACAACGATTTTGATTCTACAACGATTGGGTTGATTATAACTCCAGGTCTTAACCAGATCAATGGCGAAGATACTCCAGGCATTGTTGCCCCTATCCGCAGCATCTGTAACCGAGTTGTCAGTCGATAGGCATTCTCATAAAGAAAAAGGACAAGAGACGACTTGTCAAGTTGCCTCTTGTCCGCAAACGGCACTGCGTTGATGCCCTGTGTATTACAGAGCGTCAATGTGAGCCGCATCCTGTTTTTGTGAGAAGTTATTCGATGTGTCGTGATCTGAAATGTCCAGCATCACGCCAAGCCAATAGTTCCCTCCGAAGAGATACCATGGAATTCGAGGCGGATTCGACACCGTAATCGTCACTTTTTCCTTGGGCCCCAGACTACACATGAAGTAATGTCTGTCGATCAAGATATCCGATGTTGAAATAAAGTCGTTGGTGGAAAGATAGACATCGACGCCGACCGTACCCAGCCACGAGGATGAGGAATGGTTATAGACGACATACGACATGGAATTTAGCCGGTTCCCCGCCCGGACAGTCCCGGGAGAAGCCTTCACCGCAAGGCTGATGAGATCGAATTTCAAAGGTGTGAAATCATCAATATAGTCCTGGATATGTCTAAACTTATTTTCGGTGATCATGGCAAAGAACGTTTGGCTGTCGTTGTGACAGGACAAAACGGCAAACACGTAACGATGGCCTGCCGGGTCAATCCAATAGGCTCCGCTGCCGTCCACGCCCCCGAAGCCCCTGCGATTGACGATGAGTAATGGATAATCCATGCCGTCAAACGTACCGCTTCGGTAATACATGTATTGACCCGTATAAGAACCCTCTGCGGGATAACCTGGATTGCGGAACTGTGCCCGCTCGTAAAACGACATATCCCTCGTCCACCCATAACCATAACACTTCGTCAGGGCGCCGATAGGTCTGTCAAGCCGAATTACGCCAATGTTGTGTTTGAGATTCCCGAACAATGTCCACCCTTCCCAACTTCGGAAGTGAATACCTTTTGCATCACCAAAGGGGCATATACCACCGTCATAACCCGGCATCACGACAACGTCACTGCTCCAGATTCCGCCGTTGCCCTCGTTGACAATATGTCCGGCGCAAAGCACATGATAGGGATCTATTAGAATCCCTGAACCCGTATATCGAACGCCGTATCTCGAGTAATTGATCTTACAAATGGGACTCCAGGGATAATCTTCCGGATTTGAGATCCAGGTAAGATCCGAAAAATTCATAAGATCGAAGGGGGCATCAAGTGCTTCCGGCGGGCCCAGTTTGCTGCCCGGGATCCATTGCTCCTGAGGCATATCTTCGAGATCAATATCCGTGTCCAGAATCGCCTCTTCACCTGTGAACGTATCGTACGATATGACGCGACCTTCAGGCAGATCCGCCATAAGTTCGATACTTCCGCCAGGTTCCGGAACCCCTTCAAGCACAAATGGTATCGCGTCATCTTCCATCTGGCCTTGCCCGTTCGTTTCGGCCTGGTCCTCCACGATCGCCTGTGCCCAAAGAGCACCGCACATATTAAGGACGATCAAAAGAGTTGTAATTGCTGTGTTTGTGTGAGTTTTCATTTTAATGCTCCTTTCGTTTTGAATCGTACGGTTTACGTTATTTTTCAGATTGCCATGAATCTTACCCGGGATTCGTTCATGTCTTTGTCTTTCTGACTTCGTTACGGAAAACGCCGGAATATCTTGTCGAAGAATTTAAAAAAAAACGCACATTTCCAAGAAACGCCTTACCCATCCATCCATTTTTCATGCTCGCTGGCTGGTGTGATATCTTCCGTAGGGATTGATTTCGTGTTCTTCGCAGGAATAATGGTCCTGTGATTGACGGTTTGTTTTGTGTATAATGTGCTCATGTTTGACGGTGAATGAAGGCCTTTGGTGCTGTGACGGGAGGATTTTGCAGTGGCAGGTCGGTATGAAGAAACTTCCTACGGCGGTCTGAATTCGCGTTTCCAGACGACCGAATGGACGAAGATCCTCAATTCGACGCTCGGCGAATCGATATTAGCCGAGCTATACACGAAGTACTGGCGGCCTGTTTACAAGTACCTTCGTCGGAAGGGTTTCAGCAATGAAGAGGCCAAAGACCTGATCCAGGGATTCTTCAGTGAGAAGGTATTAGGCCAGCAATTGCTCCAAAAGGCGGATCGCGCTAAGGGAAAGTTTCGAACGTTTCTGCTGACAGCTATCAAAAACTATGCCATCGATCTGCACCGTCAAAGCCGGCCGACACGGGAACTTGACGAGAATTTTGAGCCGCCGGATAAAAGCGGCTCTCCTGAATCAGATTTCGACGTGGCCTGGGCGGAAGAGCTGCTTCAGAAAGTTCTTGTCGAGCTTGAAACAGAGTGTCGAAACCACGGCAAAGAGGTTCATTGGCAGATTTTTCGTTCCTGGCTTTTGGAGCCGCAGATGGCGGATGCGAAACAGGACATGAGCGCTGTTTGTGTTCAATTCGGCGTAGATCATCCTGACAAAGCCTACAACATGATTGCGAATATCAAGGGGCGCTTTCGAAAGATCATCAGGCGCCACCTCCGCGGTCATACAGGCTCGGATGCAGCGATTGACGATGAAATTAAATATTTTATTCATATTTTTTCAAAAAATCCGCCAAGATAACGAATAAATCCCCGTATGGAGTATAAACGCCGACGGCAGAATTGTGCGGCATGGTCGTTTTCGGTCTTATAGATATTCACGTTATGGAGGCGTCAATCGCTTCGAGAGTGCAGTCAATGGAAGAGTCGTCAAAAAGGTTCAAACTGAACATCGAGCAACGCACCCGGCTGCTGAGGCTCGGTCTTCATTCAAGTCACGAAAGGGTAGGGCAAGCGGTCGATAGACACAAAGGCGATCTCTTGCTGGATGTGCTTGCCTCCAAACTGCCCACAAATCCGGCACTCATTGAAACACTGCCGACCGTTCTCCGGTCTCTGTCGGAAGAGCTGCAATCCGTCTCAGGAAAACCGCTGGGAGTGCTCTTACCGTGCCCCGAGACGAAGATCGTCCTGGTCCGTCGAATCAAGGATTTCGCCAAGGAACTTGGAGCGACCGCGAAGGACGAAGCCGAACGTGAGGTTGCCCTTGCTCTTTACTTCGCCGCCATCGCCAATGCGCTCGTATATCATCATGTGAGGATATCCCAGTATAGTTATGCGGAATTGGAGCAGTCGTTTGAAACATTGGGAGGATATAACTGGATTCCGTCACATCTGAAAAGGCTCTTCATGAAGGCTCAAAGATACTGCAACAAGAAGATTTGACAAGGGCTAAACATAATGCCCTTCAGGATACCCGGCTTGCCTTCACGACCCAAGGATCGTAGCTCGTTGGAAGGGCTATTCTTGCACGGGTCGCTTACGTCTTTGGGTGAGGGAGACAACGCCTAACCTTTGGAATATTGCTTCTTTCCAGGCGGTGCTATTGAGCTTCGCAGGTTCCGATATCAACGGTCGGTCCAAGCACACGGGATTGTTGACGCAGGTCAAGCGGGATCGGCTCGTTCACATCCCCATCGTGGTCCATATCCACCTCATCCATTCCCATGGATTCCATATCCCCACGATCGATGCACGGGGATCTTAGACCCAGGCGGAGATCGTCGTCCGGTGTTCCCAGAACACCATCGGGGCCGGGCACGTTCATAAACAATGGATCATCCCCATGATTATTGATGCCCCCGAGTCGGCCGGTCCAGCCTTGGATGCAGCAGTTATTGATTTGCAGATGGAGTGCCTGCAACTGGGCCTGCTCTCCGTGATGGCGATGATCCGTGTTACCCCACAGAATGCAGTTTGAGAGAACCAGGGCGGTGTCGTTATTGGGATCTCTGACATCGTGATAGATCCCCCCCACGATACCTTTGTCACGGGGATCACCGCTGATCCTATTGTACACGAAGCTGCAATTCACGGCTTTGATTTTACTATCTTGATACGAGAGCGTCCCACCACTGTGCACCGCAGAATTGCCAATAAAACCACACCCTTCCAAGTAAACGCGACCGCGATATCCGTGGCTATAAAAGGCGCCGCCTGATGTACCGGCAATGTTATTGACAAACAAGCAATTCTGTGCTTTCACTGCTCGCGTGTATCGCTGATCCCAGGCGCCACCATGATGCTCAGCCCTATTCCTGTCAAAAGAGCAGAACAGCAGCGCAATCGAATCATCTTGACCTCCAAAAACTCCGCCGCCGTTTCGTGCCTGGTTCATGATAAATTGACAATCAGCAACAAGCGAGCCTCGACCACCCAAAACGAGTCCTCCACCAAGCTCAGAGCGATTGCTCTCAAACACGCAGCGCGATACCCTGCTTGCATCCCCGCCTAAAAATAATCCACCCGCTTCTTTGAGGGATACATTGTTAATGAATCGACAGTCTTCCACTGTGTTTTCATGACCAACGAGATTAAGCCCTCCAGCATTAAACGCCGCATTGTGCTCAAACACGCAGTTCTGTACGGTAACCCGGTCACCTTCGACCAAGACACCGCCGCCCACCTGGTTGCGCTGCTGCTCTCGAGTATCATCTCTTGTTTCACTCGCATTTCCCCCTCGTACGGTAAACCCGTCCAGGAGAGCGCCCTGTGGCACTTCTTTTTTCCGTGGGCGTTCGATAACCACAACGTGAAAGCTGTTTTCGTCATTGTTGACGAGACCGCGATCATTGCCTAAGAGATCGCCTGATAGAATTGTTACATTATGTTCGGGGTCGCGCTGATGCACGCGGCTTTCGTTTCCGGTGAATCCACCGAAAACGCGTATTCCTTCAGGAAGCACGAAGCTGGCCTCGCGCGAACCCGTACCGCGATCGGGCCGGTAGGTTCCTCGGGCTACCCATATCTCGGTCCCTTGCGCGGCCCGGCTTAAGGCGTTTTGCAAGTCCTTGAATGCTGTATTCCACGTAAGACCGTCAAACGGCCCCTGGGCATCGGCCCGAACGTAGAGTCGCTGGATCTCCTCTTTGCCGGGCTGGAACAGACCCACCTGCCAGGGCTCATTGACCCAGCCGAAAGCAGTGTAAAATTCGTTGGCACGCCAGGTTTGAAAACCTCCCTCACAATTCACCACGTAGCGCAAATACCGGTCAATACCCGGTGGACCGCGATAGTCCCCTTCGTCGGTGATTGCGATGCCCGGGCCCGCAGGGCCTGATAAAGGCTGTATCAGCATGACTCTTTTTATATCGTTTTGTACGTCCAATACACGAAGAGGTCCGTCGTCGCCGCCTGCGAGAAGGTAACGATTATCCGGGGACCACGTCAGACAGTTGATGCGAGTATGGCAGGTGTGATAGAAACGTCGTAGTTGCGCACGTTGGTCTTGCAGCTTGCAGACTTGTATCTCGCCTTTCTGTCCGGCAACAGCCAGCATGGTCCCGTCCGGAGACCAGGCTGCCACCGTGAGTTCACCTTGTTCCTTGGGACTGCGAATCATATAATCGCTCGGGCGTTGAATCTGAGTTCCGGAAGAGACGTCCCAAATCAATACATTCCGATTAGGATCAATCGAGGCTAATTGTTTGTGGTCGGCACTTAGTACCATATCGCATACGGAAGCTTCGTGGCCGGTCAACGTTTTAGTGCATTGACCGGTGCGTAAATCCCAAAAGCGAATCGTCTGGTCCTGACCCGCGGAAATCACCTGCTGGTCCGGCTTCGGCCACGCGACGGCAGTAACCGGCCCATAGTGAGCTGTCAGGCGGGATAGAGGTTCTGTTTCAGACCAGTGATAAATATAGAGATCTCCTTTTTCAGTGCCCACGGCCAGCAGTTCTTTTTCCGAACGTTCAGCGCAAGTAATGCGTGAATCCGGAACGGATAGGATACGCGTCTTTTGCAGGCTATGACTGTCCCGGAAAACCAGGGCCGTGCCGGAGGAGTCACTACAAGCCAATTCATCACCTGCCGGAGACCACAACAGGACAGAGCCGTAAACAAAATCATCCAAATTCACGTTTTGGGCGCCCTCATGGGCTATCGGTTCCCAGGTGAACATATCCCATAAGGAAATCATGCCGTTCGCGGCCAAAAGAGCCACACGATCCCCGGATGGAGCAATCCGTACCTGGCATGCAGGCCCGCACCACTGAGAAATCCAGTGGTGCGCAATCCGTGCCTCCGCAGGATCCACACAATAGATACTTCCCTGAATATTACTGATAGCCAGATAGCGACCTACCCAGGCTTGGACCATAACATTGGGAACATGCAACTTATGGAACGCACTATTGATACGATCTACGATACAGACCTTTCTTTCTGACAACAGCGAAAATGTTCGACCCGCAGGTGACCAGGCTACATCGTCAACCGGCGTATTGATAGGCAATCGAATCGTTTCGGCGAGGGCGCCGGCGGGTATGTTCAACAGATCGATCCGGTTATCATATACCAGACTCAGTTGATTGCTTTTCGGTAGCCAGGCCAGAGCCGAAACCGGTGCGTTCGGATCAATGCGGGTATCAATCTTCACATTATCGAATACATCCCACACCGTAGCCTCATTGCTTTCAAGGACAGCGAGATAACGGCCTTGGTCCGACCAGGCCATGTCCAAAGGTTTGGACTTATAATTCTCGAACGTATATAATTGCTGTTCCTTCTCCACATCCCAAATCTGGACTGCATTGGCATCATCCCAATACGATGCCACATATTTAGCCAGAG
>CAYZAT010000025.1:0-21197 GCA_964476475.1 uncultured Pirellulales bacterium | reverse complement strand
TGCGCTCGGCATCGTCCAGTCGATCCCGGATATTGGCCAGGTCCAGACGTCGGGCCAGGGCGATTTCCGTGGCCTCCTCTTCCGTATAGGTGGGCTCGTACACACCTGCGGCTTCCAGGGCCGGCAATTCATTCTGGTCCAATACCACATTGGCATCTGTGGGCAGGGCCAGATCGATTTTGAAGCTATCCAGGGTCTGCTGGTAATTCTGTCGTGCGGACACCAGGTTGTTTTCTGCTTCCAAAAGGGCTTGACGGGCTTCGTCTGCCGTCGTTTGCGGTGTTTTTCCGACGTCGGCTTCCATGATCAGTTGGTTGGTGTTGTCGATCTGTCTTCTGTAGCTATCCTCGCGCACCCTAACCGTGTCCCTACTCTGCAAGACATTGTAGTAGGAATCGATGATGGAGATCACGAATGTCTTGCGAAAGCGGTTAAAGCTCCGTATCTGATACAGCACATTCCTCTCGGCCTGGGTCAGATTCTCGCGTGCGGCCTTGCCCGCCCCTGCGCCCAAAAGGGGCGCGCTCACACTCGCAGTGAGAACCGAATCCAGGGTGGTGCGCGGGTCTCCGGAGAGAAAGCGGATCCAGTCAATCGCCAGGCCGGTGCCGATCTGGACGCCGTCACCCAGCAGGTGGGTTTGATTGACGCCCCCCCCGGACCCCAGGGTGGAATCCTCCGTTCCGTTGTTCGTCGCATAGGTGGCATCAAAGGTGCCAAACCACTGTCTCCTGTACTGATGGCGTGTGCCGGTCAGGTCGAGTGCGGCCAGATAGAGCGATTCTTTCTGGGATTGATAATCCCGGTTAAACTGCGTGGCAATATCGACGGCCTGGGCCAGATTGATCATACCGGAGGCCGGGATCATCCGGGCAACGTTCAGGTCATTGGGCGCTTGCTCGCTCACCCTATAATTGACTTGCCGGCCGAAATCGTCGTGCCACTTGCCGGTGAGAATGTCATAGACCTCTTTGTCGGCACTGCGCTTGTAGTGGTCGGGATTTCTGCATGACCCGATCATACCCAGGATAACCGCAGCACCCAATCCCCACACCAGTATCTCTTTGACTGCATTACATCTGTAAACCATAAGACGACTCTGTGATATAGTGATTTTATCCGTCTCTGTATCTTATCAGTTCTGTTTCTGTATTGCAAGCACATTTGGCTCATCCTGGTTCACTTATCTTTTCCTGAAGCTTCTCGAAGGGCCTTGAGAAATCCCGGGTCGGCTTGCAGTCCCAGACTCTCCTGTTTGTGGAGATTCTCCCATACCTTGTCATATTCTTTTCGGATGAAATGGATAACCGCACTCAAGAAACAAAAATGTTCTTCTCCGCATATTGGTTCCTTTCTCCATGCAATCAACGAAGGTTCATCTCCGGCGGAACCGTTGAAGTGTTCCTACGCCATGTCACACCCGATATCACATCATACGAATCCAGAGGAAGCGAGATATGCGGTTAAGTACCTTGTCCATAATGACGATAGTGAAAAAAGACCGGTCTGGAAAGACATGGTGTTGAGAACGTTTTGTTCTTTCTCAATAGACATGACAACCGCCCGATATTGTCGGGCATGAAGAAGGGCAATGATGGTATTTCGGTCACGGCAAACTACGGTTCTTGTCGTGCTGGTGGTCGCAATGATCTTCGGTGCGATCGTCCTGCGGACGCTGGGCTATCATCCCCCGTCGGCCGGGGCGTTCTGTCTTTCGGACTATCACCGGCTAAAGCCCGTCAAGACCACCGTTCTCAGCCGGACCACGCAAACACCGGGACGCTGGAATCGGATCGAGATTTACCGGACCAATGGGATTGAAGGCATCGATTCGCTCCAAACCATCGCAAGGAACATCGACACGAATTGTCATTTTATCCTCTGCAACGGCCGCGTCGGCCGCGACGGCCAGATACACCCGACTGAAAAGTGGGCGAAACAAGTGCCGGTGGTTCGACCGTCTTCTAATGACCTTGGGCCGGGCGCGCAAGATAAACGGACGATTTTCGTGTGCGTCATAACAAATGGCCCTGATGCTCGCCCTACCAACTATCAGATGAAAAGGACCGAGAGCCTCGTCATCGAACTATGCCGAAGGCTCGGTATCCCGCCAAAATCCGTGCGTTACCCCGATGATTGGTGGTAAAAAAACAGGATTCGATGACCGATATCTTTTGATTCCCTGTTGACAATGAGTTATCATACCTTTAGGCAGTTAGTCTTTGTGTATTCAGTCATGGGGATTTCGTGATGAAAAACTCAAAGGGATTCACACTCATCGAGCTTCTCGTGGTTATTGCCATCATCGCACTTCTGTTGGCGATCCTCATGCCTGCGCTGGAACGGGTCCGGCGTCAGGCGCGGGGCGTCGGCTGTAAGTCCAATTTGCATCAGTGGGGTCTGATTTTCGCCATGTACACGCAGGATAACGACGGCTATTTCTACAGCGGCCTGCTGCCCAGATTCGGAGCGGATGTGGCCCACGGCGACTGGTGGCGGGAGTGCCTGCGGTCGTATTCCAAGGACAAGAAGATGTGGTTATGTCCCACGGCCAAGAAGCACCGTTCGTCCGCCTCCCTGTCGGCCATGGCGTTAGCATCGACGCCGTTCGACGCCTGGCGCGTGCCCGCCTCTCACGGCAGTGACGAGGGCAGTTACGGACCGAACGGCTGGATGTGCAATCCGCCCGCCGGCCGGACAAGTCTTTGGGGACGCAGTCCGATTGAGTATCACTGGCGAACCCATCAAGTTCCGGCGGCGTACAACATCCCCGTCTTTACCGAGGGCTGGTGGGTGGACGCCTGGCCAAGGGATACCAACCAGCCGCCGGATGTGGGGGATCGGACGCCGATTATAGGCGGCCATGAGATGCGAACGCTTTGCGTGAACCGGCACAACGGTGCGCAGTTTTGTTTGTTTGCCGACTGGTCAGTGCGAAAAGTGGGTCTGAAGGAATTATGGACGCTTAAGTGGCATCGCGAGTTCGACATCCACAACGCCTGGACCAAGGCCGGCGGCGCTCAGCCGGATGACTGGCCCCAGTGGATGGCGGGATTCAAAGATTACTAACGGATCGGGTACTCAACTCATCGGGAACTCGTGACAGAGTTCCATGATTTTTTGCCGGGTATCTTGTTTCAGGGAATTGTCTATTTCGTATTCTCTTTCCGAGAGGATCGTCACTTCCCTCAAAACCGTATCGACTAACCCGGCGATCGTATCCATCTGTTCCGGGCCCATTCCGTTACGCGTGACAATGGGCGTGCCCAACCGGGCGCCGCTGGCGACGGCGGCGTTTCGTGTATCGTAGGGGAGCCTGTTCTTGTTGATGATGATACCGCAATCTTCGAGACATTCCTGGGCGATGGCGCCCGTCAACCCCTCCCGCAGGCTCGCGATGTTGACCAGGATCATGTGATTGTCCGTGCCGCCGGTTATAACGTCGTATCCGAGACCGAGCAGGTTATCCGCGAGCCTGGCGGCGTTTTCCACGATCTTGAATTGCCGGCTTCTGTATTCCTCGGAAAGCGTCTCTTTGAAGAAAATCGCTTTAGCCGCAATGTTGTTCAGGTAGGGCGTTCCCTGCACGCCCGGAAACGTTGTCTTCCGGATAAGTCTCCATAACGGCATCTTCTTACCCGAAACCTCGATTGGCTTATCGAAATCCTTGCCCATGAGAATCAGGCCGCCTCTGGGGCCTCCCGGCTTGTAGGTGCTCGTTGTGCTGAAATGCGCCGCATCGATCGGCGACGGATGCGCCCCGGCGATGACGAGGCCGACGATATGGGAGATATCCGCCATCAGATACGCCCCAACCTCGTCGGCGATCCGGCGGAACTGCTGGAAATCAATCGTACGCGTGTACGCGCTGCCCCCACAGATCATCAATTTGGGTTTGAACTCCACGGCCTTTTGCCGGATACGCTCGATATCGAGACGATACGTTTGGCGATCCACGTAATAATTTTCCACGTTGAAGAATTTGCCGCCGAACGAGACATTGGCGCCGTGGGAGACGTGCCCGCCCTGATTAATTTCGAGGCTGAGGATCCGGTCGCCGCTTTCCAGGAGTGCGACCAGGACGATCTGGTTGGCGGCGGTCCCGGAGTGCGGCTGCACATTGGCGTATTGGGCCTTGAAGGTCTCTTTGGCCCTGGCTACGGCCAGCTCCTCGATGTCGTCAACGATCTCACAGCCCCCGTGAAAGCGGGCATGGGGGAAGCCTTCGGTGGTTTTGTTCTGCACGATGGAACCGAGAGCCGCCAGGACCGCGCGCGTACACAGATTTTCCGCGGCGATAAGCTGCAGGGTGTTTTGCAGCCGTTCGTATTCCTTGTTGATGAGCTGATAAACGTGTTCGTCTTGTTCTCGGAGGGCATCCCAGATGCCTTCGTGATACACTTGTGAGGATAGTCTTTTCAGCGAATCCATCGGTTGTGGCGCACTTAGCTAAAGAAGCTCCTGATGATATCGTTCACCGTCACATAGAGAATCAGCGTCAGGATCAGCGCCCAGCCGCCGTAAGCGATAATCGTTTGAACGCGTTCGCTGATGGCCGAGCCTTTGATTTTTTCGATGATGAGCAGCACGACCAATCCCCCGTCCAACGGCGGTAAAGGCAGAAAGTTAAAGACCGCGATAACCGCGCTGATCAAGCCCAGAAAATACACGTAATAGACTAACGGCTGTTCGGCAACGATTTTGTAGCTGGCCGTGATAATCCCCACGGGGCCCATCAGATTCTTTGGACTGACCAGCCCGCCGATCAAGCGCCTTAATGTCACGTACGCCTGGGCGACGAACATCACGGTCCGCCGATAGCCCATGCCGATGGCATCAACCGGGCCGTTGGCTTTGTAGGGCTTCTCTAATCTCGCAAAAGGAATGTTGGTCGTGAACGTGGATCTGACGGCGAAGAAATCCTCATTGTTGCTCACCTCCAACGGCACGCTCCCGGTCGTACCGTCCCCGAGGCGATAATGCATGGTGATGCGCTGCCCGGCGTGTTTTTTGATTTCCCGGATAACGTCGTAAAAGTTGGAGACGGCGACTCCATTGACGTCCGTGATGAGGGCCCCGCGCGGAATATCCAGCTTTCCCGGCCCGCCTTCGACGGCGATGGTCTGGCCCACGACGGGATGCTCGGAGTCGAACAGGCTGGAGAAGGCAATGCCGATCATGGCCTCGTTGGCATCTGCAGGACGTTTGGGATGAACCACAATCGTATGTCGGCTTTCGAGGCCATTCGGGTCCGTTCGCAATACGTCTATCGGCAGGTCTTTGTCTTCACTGTCTCTGACAGTGGCCCGGAATTCCGCATACGTCGGACAGGTGACATCGCCGATGCTCAGGATGATGTCCCCGCTTTCGAGGAACGGCTTTTCCTCCTCCGGTTTCTTCATGCCCAGTTTCTCTAACAGGGCGCGGAGCCTGCCGCCCGATGCGCCGGGTACAACGAGATTCTCCATTTGGAACCGGGGCACCATCGAGTAAATATGTCCGTCGCCGGCGTGATCTAATGTGAGCGTGATCCGGCTTTCGACGGTGACGGCTCCCTTTTCTTCGTCGTTGCGTTCAACGGTCAATGTCACTTCGGGAGCCAGGATACTCTGGACGATGCCCGCCAGTTCCCAGTTGGTTTGCACTTCCCGTCCGTTAACCGCCCTGATCCGGTCGCCGGGGCGCAGGCCCGTCTTTTCATAGAGCTTTTCGGCGTGCTCTTCGGTTAACTCGGCAATCGTAAGTGTCTTCGCCATCGCGATGCCAAATTCTTTCATCGGCTGATTCGGACCCTGCTCGGCCACGAGGGTATAATCTTCTTCCGTGCCGTCCTCGTGCTTGACTCGCATGGGGATTTCTTCGTCCCGGCCGGACAGGGCCGCCGCCACCGCGATATTCGTAAAGTCGAGGTCCTTTTTCTTTCCGTCGATCTCGATGATCTCGTCGCCCGCTTTCAAGCCCGCGAGGGCCGCCGGCGAATCCGGCACCACACCGCCGACCACGGCGGGAGGCAGATCGATCCCTTTCAGAAAGGCGAACATGAAAATAATCACGGCGCTAATCACGTTAAAAACCACCCCGGCGGCCAACACGGCGGCGCGAACCTGGGCGGGTTTATTGGCAAACGAGCGGGGGTCGTCGGTGGAGTTGGCCGATCCGACGTCCTCCTGGCCCAGCATCTTGACAAAACCGCCGAACGGAATCAGGCCGATGCGATATTCCGTATCGCTGGCGTGTCCCTTGCCGCCCACAGTGAACGCCAGGGAGGGTTCCGGCGGCTCATCGTCTTTCTTTTCCTTCTTGTTCCTGGTCAAAAGCTCCGGCAGGATTCGGAAACGAATGCCGTCTTCCGTCCTCTGCACACCGAATAGAATCGGCGGCATGAACAATGAGAAGGCCTCCACTTTGATGCCGGATACCTTGGCGACGATGAAATGGCCGAATTCGTGAACCAGGATGACCATCCCGAATCCGAGCAACACCATCAGGATATTGCCGACGACGCTCAGGTTCATCACACCAAAAACAACAGCGGGGATGCCGATGAGGACGATCAGGATGATGCGAAAGTATTTATCAAAGAAACCGTTTGATTCAGACATTAGAAGACACCTTTAACAATTTTCAGTCAATCGGACGCTATACGCTACAGGCCAGCGCCGTGACTTCGCGTCTGGCCCAGGCGTCCGCTTCGAGCAGCTCTTCGAGCGACACGGTTGCTTTCACGTTGTGTTTATCCAAACAATGCTCGATAAGCTCGATGATATTAACAAATTTGATTCGTCGCGCCAGAAACTCTTCCACGGCGGCTTCGTTCGCGGCGTTGAAGACCACCGGGGCCGTACCACCCGTTCGGGCAACGTCATAAGCCAGCGGCAGCGCCCGGAACATTTGAAGGTCGGGCTTTTCAAACGTGAGCCGGCCCATTTCTTCGAGCCGAAGCCTGGGAGCGATCCCGGCGACGCGTTCCGGGTACGTCAGCGCATATTGAATCGGCAAACACATATCCGGCTCGCCGAGCTGGGCGATCACCGAACCGTCCACGTATTCAACGAGCGAATGCACGATCGATTCGGGATGGATCAGGACTTCGATTCTTTCAACCGGCATATCGAAAAGCCAATGGGCCTCGATGATTTCGAGCGCCTTGTTCATCATCGTGGCCGAGTCAATGGTGATCTTCGGCCCCATGTCCCACGTGGGGTGGGCGAGCGCCTGCTCTAAAGTTACGTTTTCGAACTCTTCCGCGGACGCCTGACGAAACGGCCCGCCCGAAGCGGTCAGAATGATCCGTTCCACTTCTTTGTGATGTCCCGCTTGCAGGGCCTGGAAGACGGCGGAATGCTCGCTATCCACGGGCAGGATCGCGGCGCCGTTGATTTCCGTTTCTTTTTTGAGCAGCTCGCCGGCGATAACCAGCGGCTCTTTGTTGGCGATAGCCAGTCGTTTGCCCTTTCTCGCGGCGGCCAGCACCGCGGGCAAACCCGCCGCGCCGACCACGGCCGTAAGCACGGTATGGACGTCCTCAAGTTCCGCAATCTGTATCAATCCCTCCGGCCCGGAGAGGATCTCGATATCCGGATCGGGATTCAATCCGATGAAGGATTCGATGCTATCGGGATTCGTGATAGCGATGAATTGGGGCTTATATCGTTTGACCTGCTCCGCCAATAACCGGACGTTATTGTGAGCGCTCAGAGCCGTCACCTGGTATTGCGGTCCGAGCGCTTCGATGACGCGCAGCGCGTTTGTCCCTATCGAACCGGTCGAGCCTAAGATGGCAATTTGCTTTGTCACGGGTTCTTGCATCGATACTTAATGGATGACCTTATTGAGAGGATACGTGATAATCGCCGACGCGCCGGCCCGGGTGAGCTGGGGAACCAGGGACCGCTCGATCTTATCGTCGATGATGACCTCTATCGCGACATAATCCTCATCGGCCAGAGAAGAGACCGTCGGGCTTTTTTCAGCCGGCAGTATCTTCAGAATCGAATCCAGATCGTTCTTCTTAATATTCATTTTCAAGCCGACCATGCTGCCGGCGTTCACGGCGGCGTTGAGTAATATGGAGATATTCTCTACTTTCTCGCGTTTGAACGGGTTTTCCCAGGCCTGTTTATTGGCAATGAACCTTGTCGTCGAGCTGATGACGGTATCGATAATTCGCAGATTGTTGGCCCGCAACGACGTTCCGGTCTCGGTCAGCTCGACGATGGCGTTAACCAGTCGGGCCTTGACTTCGGTCGCCCCCCAGCTAAATTCGACCTTGACGTCGATGTTTTGGTCTGAGAAAAATTTCTTTGTTACGTTTTGTAGCTCCGTCGCGACGATCCCGCCGGCCAGATCTTTTGCGTTTTCGACGCGCGACTCGTCAGGCACCGCCAGGACCCATCGGGCCGGCTTGCGGGTCGCTTTGCTGTAAGCCAGTTCGCAGACCTCGATGATGTCGGAACCGTTTTCCGTGATCCAGTCAAAGCCGGTTATGCCGGCATCGAGAACGCCGTCCTCGACGTATCGGCTCATTTCCTGCGCCCGCAACATGATGGGCTGAATTTGTTCGTCGTCGATACGAGGGCGGTAACTTCTCTTGGAATCGCTAATATGAAAACCGGCTCTGTCAAAAAGATCGATTGTAGCCTTTTGCAAACTGCCTACGGGAATGCCTAATTTCAGAATTTGTTCAGTCATTATTTCTTGTCTCTTTTTTTGCCGGACCGTTTATTTCTTGGCTTTTTTGGCTATTCTCTTTCTGGTTTTGGTTGTTTTCTTGACGGTGGTTTTCACTTTTCGCTTTTTGGTGATCTTGGATTTCTCGCTCGCCTGACGCAGAAGCGCGTAAAAATGGTACCCGTTTTTGGCGGGAATCTGCTTAACCAGGAAGCCTGCGATTTGTTGTTCGTCGGCATCCGGATCAACCAGCTCATGGTTGCGAAGATAATCGAGCATTTTACTTGTCAGCGGAATCGCGTGTCCTCGCAGAGCAACGAGCATACAATAATCGACCGCGAAACGACTCAGACCCTCGATTTTTTCAAGCGCTTGCCGGGCCGGGCGTTTGCCGATTTTTTTCAAAGCCTCTATATTGACCTTGTGATAAGCATCGAATATGGCCCGCAAGACTTTGGCGAGGGTCAAAGCGATGTCCTTTGTCGCCGGTGTCTCTTTGCCCAAAATGTCGACGATTTCTTCCACGCGCGAGACCCGCAGGTCATTCCAATCGACAAAGTGGTCCGCGAACCGGGTCATCGCCGATTCCGCGGCTTTCTCATTGAGTTCGGCGCTGATGATGGCGAAGATGATGCAATCCACGACCTCATCACGTGTCGCTTCCTGCACTTTCGAGTGTTTGTGGCTCAGTGAGCGATATAACGTTTGGATTTTCTTGGCGTATTCTTTGCTGTTCTTCATAACAACCTCTATGGGAATGATGCCGCTGACGCGTACGTAAGGCAATCCGCCGAAGGATTAAATCGTCGGCATCTCGTTTTGATCATTATCCTCAGTGAGTTCTTTCTCCTTCCGTTCTCTCGTGGCCTTGTCGATCAGATCGAACGTCTCCAGCGTTTTCTTGAATTTCTCATCCGTGTAAAAATGAAGAACGGGACAAAACTTGCTCTTTATTCGATCGGCCAGGAAAGACTGGATTCGGCTTCTCGCGTGGTTGATAGCCTCGAATGTTCTGTTCTGGCTGGCCGGGTTCTTTCCGAAAACGCTAATATAGACATTGGCATTGCGCAAATCCGTCGTCAATTCAACCCGCGTAATGCTCACGAATCCATCGATCCGCGGATCGTTCAGATGGTTCGTTATGGCGTCGCTGACTGCTTCCTTCACGACGCGGGCCACTTTTTCTTGCCTTCGAGTTGCCATAGATATGCATTACGATTCAAGGGTTCTGGCGACTTTGACGATTTCGTAGAATTCCAGTACATCATCTACTTTAATATCGTCAAATCCCGCTACTTTGACGCCGCACTCCAGGCCCGCCTTTACTTCACGCACGTCATCTTTGAAGTGCTTAAGCGTTTCGACCGTCATATTATCTTTAAGCACAATATTATCGCGTATCAGCCGTAATTTAGCGTTCTTTCTTGCGAATCCGCTGCTCACATAGCAGCCGGCCACGGTGCCGATCCGGGAAATCTTGAACGTCGTCCTGACCACCACGCGACCCACCGCATTCTCCACTTCTTCCGGCTCGAGCAGCCCGACCATGGATTTCTGTAAATCTTCGGTGATACGATAAATCACATTGTAAAGGCGTACCTCGACGCCTTTGGCTTCTGCAATCTTGGCGGCGTGTTCTTCGCTAACCACGTTGAAGCCGATGATAATAGCGTTCGAGGCCTCGGCAAGGACTACATCGCCCTCGGTAATCCCGCCCGGCGCCGCGTGAAGAATGTTGATCTTAACTTCTTCCCTGCTCAGTTCGGATAAATATTTCTTCAGGACGTCCACCGAACCCTGGACGTCGGCACGGATAATAATATTGAGCGATACGGTTTTACCCGCTTCGATTTGACTGAACAGATTATCTAACGTGACCTGGTTTCTTTCGGCCAGGGCGCCTTCTCTCTGTAATATCTGGTTTTCTTCGGCGGCGGATTTCGCTTTATTGATATCGTCCAGACGATAGAATCTGTCGCCCGCCTGGGGGACATCGTTCAGTCCCGTGATCTCCACCGGCATCGAGCTTGAGGCCGTTTTGATCGTCCTGCCCAGGCTGTTCTTGAGCATCTTAACTCGACCGTAAGCCCCACCCGCGAGCACGACGTCCCCCTTTTTGAGCTGCCCCTCTTTGACTAACATCGTTGCGACCGGGCCTCGCTTCGCCGACATCCTCGCCTCGATCACCCATCCCGTCGCGGGGATGGTGTTGTCGGCCTGAAGTTCGAGTAATTCGGCGACATAATCCAGTGATTCGAGCAAATCGTCAACTCCTTCGCCGGTCATCGCACTGGTTTTGACGACTTCCGTTTCGCCGCCCCATTCCGACGGAGTGAGTTCGTGCTCGGATAACTGGGCGTAGATGCGATTGATGTCGTAGCCGGGCAAGTCGATTTTGTTCAGCGCCACAATGATCGGCACATTCGCTGCCTTACTGTGGGCGATGGCCTCGGCGGTCTGGGGCATGACGCCGTCGTCGGCGGCCACGACCAGCACGACCACATCCGTCATGTTCGCGCCTCGGGCGCGCATCGCCGTGAAGGCTTCATGGCCCGGGGTATCGAGGAACGTCACGGTTTTATCGTCCCAGGTTACCTCAGAGGCGCCGATATGTTGCGTGATACCTCCCGCTTCCCCGGCGGCGACGTGCGTTGCCCGGATCTTGTCCAGCAGGCTGGTCTTGCCATGATCCACGTGCCCGAGCATGGCGGCAACCACCGCTCGCTTTTGGAGGTTGTTCCTCGGGCGTTGCTCAAACTCGCTGTGGATCTGCTCTTCCACGGTGGTTTTTTGTTCCACGACCAGTTCGGTATCGAATTCAAGGGCTACCAGTTCCGCGACGTCGTTATTGATCACATGATTGGCGGTCGCCATGACGCCCTGTTGCATGAGCTTGAAGATGATGTCCGCTGACTTCACCGCCAAAGCGGCGGATAAGTCCTTGACGGTAATCGGTTCGGTCACGTTGACTTTTTGGGGTCTGGCCGGCGAGGCCACTTTCTGTTTCGACTTGCTGGCGATTTTACGGCTCGGCCTGACTCGCAGACCTTCGCCCCCGGCGGCATCCAGCCTCGCTCGTCTCTCTTCGATGTCTCTTTGCCGCCATCGACCCCCGGTTTTAGGTTTTTTCCCAACGTCCGTTTCTCGCTCGTCTCGCCTTCGCCCGTGCGTTTTCTCTTTGTGCCGTTTCGATCCGTGTTTTTTCGTTTTGCCCGAGGCATCATCCGCTTTATCCGGCTCGTTTTTACTGTACATGAGCGGCTCGGTTACAGGCGCATCATACCTTCGGTTTTGCCTTGGTCTCGGTCGTCTGAGCGGTTCCGGCGCCTCGACTCGAACCACTTGCGGGCCGCTGAGCTTGGCGGGTTCCGGCTTTTCCAAAATGGGTCCGGCCGGGACGATCGGCTCGGGTTCCGGCTCCGGCTCCGGCTCGGGTTCCGGTTCCGGCTCAGGTTCCGGTAATTCCGGTTCTTCGGTCACCGGCTTTTCCGGAATCGTCGGTTCTTCCGTCAGGATCATTACGCCCGCGGCCTGTTCCTGGACCGTGGGTGTTGGCTGTTGGCCCTCTTCACCTTCCGTTGCAGTCGCCTGTGCTTCTATGGCTTGAGCGGGTTGTACCTCTGGTTCCGGGCTGACGACTTCGGGAGCACTTGTTTCTTCTATTTCAGACGTCTCTTTAGCCGTTTTCTTCTTTCTCTTAACGCGGACCTTCTCCAGGTCCACCTTCTCGGAGGTCTCGATGGTCGTGACGTTTTCCCCCTCGCTGAACCACTCCCGAACGGTGGCCGCCAGACCCGCCGATATCACTGACATGTGGTTCTTGACGTCTAAACCTTCATCCTGGCACTTTTTCACCACAGCCGAGCTTTTAACACCGAGTTCCTTGGCCAAGATGTACACTCTTGTCGTCGCCAAAAACAAATCTCCAAAGTTCTATGTACTTCGTACGTTTGATCTCAAATGAGATAACCCTATGATTCTTTACCTTGACTTTTGGCTTGTTGAGCCAATTCCGTTTCAACCGCTTTTTGCCTCGATTCGTTGGCCAGACGTTCCGATTCCGCCGCCGCCTCGACGACTAATCGCTTCCCAAGTTCCGCCTCGAGGTTTAATTCATTGACCAGAGGTTCAACGCCCACGTCCTCAAGATCGGGAATCGATATGACGCCAAGCGCAATGAGCTTATCGACCGTCGTCTCATCGGCGCCCTCCACGGATTTGACACAATTGGCCAGAAGTTCGATGCCTTGATTGTATTCCTCGGGTGTAAGGATATCGATATCCCATCCCGTAAGCCGGGCAGCCAATCGGACGTTTTGCCCGTGCTTGCCGATGGCCAGACTAAGCTGATCTTCGTCCACCACAACCGTCGCTCGTCCCAACTCGAAACATAAGGCGATTTCGCTGACTTTTGCCGGCATAAGGGCGTTCGAGACGAGAATTTGGGAGGAATCGTTCCACCGAACAATATCGATTTTTTCTCCGCCGAGCTCATCGACGATGTTTTTTATCCGGCTGCCCCGCACGCCCACACAGGCTCCGACGGGATCGACTTTCTCGTCGAATGACGCCACCGCGACTTTCGTTCGGTAGCCCGCCTCGCGGGCGAGGGCGCGTATTTCGATGATATTCTCGCCGATTTCGGGCACTTCCAATTCAAATAAACGACGGATAAAATCGGGATGCGTTCGAGACAGGATAATTTTGACCTGATTGGAGGTTTCTTTGACGTCGAGAATCAAACATCGCACCCTTTCACCCACGCGATGGTTCTGGCCCATAATCTGCTCGCTTTTTGGCATGAAGCCTTCCGTCCACCGATCCAGGTTCACGATCAGGGTTCCGCTTTCGTATCGCACGACGGAGCCGCTAATGATCTCCCCTTTGCGTTGTGCGAATTCCGTAAAGATGCTGCTTCTTTCATCGGCCCGGATTTTCTGGATCATGACTTGCTTGGCGGTTTGGGCGGGAATTCGGCCGAGTTGTTTAATGTCGATCTGAACGTTATCCTTGAAAGCGACGATCTGGCCGGTATCGCGGTCGATATTGACGACGATATCGCTGTCCGGCTCATTAAAGTGCTTCCTCGCCGCGGAGATCATGGCCTCTTCCAAATCCACAAAGATCGATTCTTTATCGATGTTCTTATCGCGAGCAATATTCTCGACGATGCGGAGCAGTTCCTGATTCATTTTTTTCTTCCTGACTAATCTTCTTAAACTTGGCGCTGCAAAAATAAACTAAAAAAAATGGAAACCATCCAGGTTTCCACTTCCTGCGGAGGCCGGCGAAAAATCGGCCCCCTCGCACGCCAAGAACGAACAGAGGTTATCCTTTCCTACGTACTACATCATCTGCCTCCAGTAGGATACCCAACATTGCTCATTTCTTTTACGCAAGCGGGAATCTGATAATAGAACCTCATTCGTTTCCCGACATTGAAGCAGAAACAGCGATTGCCAAGCTCTCGTAGGCACATTCGCGCTGCCAAGCACATCCTGTGTTTGCCTACTGTACACTGTCCGCTAACCCTGTCAAAAGCATTTCAAACACCTCATAAATCCAAACTATCGTTTTGGCAGCTATTAATCCTTATAACTAAACTGCTTATAATAGTCGTCAAATTCGTTAAGGGCAATAAGTTTTTTGTTAAATTTGTACATTTTTTAGTCCGTGCTGGTACGGCAATCTTTCAGACCGGTGAAGATCGCGAACGTCTGTTAAAAACCGGCTTTTTCCGGGTGGGACCCGCGATTTAATCAACATTTGCGATATTTCATTCGGCCTTTCGTACGTATCCATCACGGTCAAATCCCTTGTTTTTCGCTCCTATACCGCCTTTCGGCCCGAAATGTTCGGGATATACGCCAAGGGGGTCAGGAGGCCGGAACAAGGCGCACCGTGAGTCTTTCTTTCTCCACCGTTATTGTCTCGATGCGCACCCTTCTTTTATCAACCTCGAAAACCGGCTCAAAGGACTTTTCATTCAATAGTGACGCCGCTATTTGGGCCTCAATGGCTTTGGTATCCACATGTACCGTACCGATTCTTTTCGCATACATCTTCTTCGCAATCAACTTGGCCAGTGGCGTAATATTCATCGCACCCACCTTCACTTCCGTTATCCGCAAGTCCGCCAGACCCTCCTTATTAATTTTCGGCTGAAGGACGATGGTCACGACAAAATCAATGCCTTTCACACTCACCGTTCCCATCAACACGACGGAGTTGGGCACAAACAACACGGCCGGAGCATACAACATGGCCCCATCCGACATCCTCGGCCAACCCCACCCGGCGACGATTTCGTTGATGCCCTTTTGGGTGATGACCAGTTCAAACGGCTCGCCGCGCTGGGCGCCGTTATAGAATTGAGGCGATAGCTCATGCGTAAGGTACGGACTGACCTGCCCCGGTTCGTGGTCGAAGGAATCGATATCCGCCGGGGCGTAACGGTCGGGCGTGTGTAACAGTAACGTCAATACGACCGCAACAACCACCAGATCAACAGATAACCAAATAATCAGTTTCTTAATTCTGGTTTTCTTGCGGTTTTGCAAATCCGTTTGAGTATCTTGTATTTCTTTCTTGCCTGAACCCATCCTCGGGATTATAGTATCCGCGACGTTGACTAAAAAGTATTTTCCAAAGACGGGGAACTAAAATATGGCAAGTCATTTTACGGATCGTCTCTGTGAGGCGGTGAGAACGAAGAAAACATCCCTTATTGTGGGACTGGACCCGGTTTACAGCCGACTCCCGGCGGCGATTCGAGACCATCGTCAGATGAACGACGAGTTTGATTGCGCAGCGGCGGTCGATGCGATTTTCGATTTTTGCACGCAGACCATGCGAATCGTCGCGCCGATGGTCCCGGCGATAAAAATCAATATCGCTTTTTTTGAAAAGTATCTCTGGGAAGGTCTGGAGACCTACTACAACCTGATCACCGAGGCCGACGATTTAGGGCTGGAGATCATCGGCGACGTGAAACGCGGCGACATCGGCCACACGGCGGAAGTTTACGCCTCGGCCCATTTGGAAAATCCGGAGTTGGCCGGACTGGAAGATACGTTGGCTCCCGATGCGATCACGATCAACGGCTATACGGGAACGGACGGCATTAAACCTTTCGCGGATATGGCCGAAAAGCAGGGCAAAGGCGTCTTTGTCCTGGTCCGAACCAGTAATCCCTCGGCCGCGGCCATCCAGGATTTTGCCGACGCCGACGGTCAGCGAATGTATGAAAAGCTCGCTGAAATCGTCGCCGGGATTGCCGGTGAACAGAACAGGATCGGCGACTGCGGCTATAGCAATATCGGAATGGTCGTCGGGGGAACGGCGCCCGATGTGACGACGGCTTTGCGGCAAAAGTATGACAAGGTATGGTTTCTCGTACCGGGCTACGGTTCCCAGGGGGCTTCGGCCGCCGATTGCGTGCGGTTTTCCAAGCCGGACGGCACTGGGACGTTGATTAACGCGTCGCGTTCGATCATCTACGCTTACGAGAAGCCGGAATATAAGAGTCAGTTCGGCGACGACTGGAAGCGCTGCATCGAGCAGGCCGTCATCGACGCCAAAGTCGAGCTCGCCAACGCCATGCAAACGTTGATTTAGAAAAATATGATACGTCTAATCGAAGACAACCGTGAGACGATCAAAGACCTGTGCACACGGTATCGAGTGCGTCGATTAGAAGTATTTGGTTCGGCTTTGACCGACGAGGGCTTTCATTCCGAGCGGAGTGACTTGGACTTTCTGGTCGAGTTTCTACCGCTACAACAGGGCGAATATGCTGATGCCTATTTTGGTTTGCTTGAAGGCTTTGAGAATCTTTTCGACAGACACGTTGATTTAATCATGCCCGGCGCCATAAAGAATCCCTACTTTATCGAGTCTATCAACAGGAACCGAAAGGTGTTGTATGCAGCTTGAGGTCAAAAAACTGTTGGAAGACATCCGGCAGGCTTGTGAATACATCCTGGAATTCACCGAAGGCAAGACCCTGAGCGATTACACGAATGATGCCCTGTTGCATAGCGGAGTAGAAAGGCAATTCGAGATTATTGGTGAGGCATTGAATAGACTGGTAAAAGTCGAATCTGATGTGGTGAACCAGATTCACCATTACAGACGTGTTATCTCCTTTCGCAATGTTTTGATCCACGGTTATGATGTTGTTGAAGATGCTGTTGTCTGGGATGTGATCATCGACGATCTTCCTGCATTGCAGAACCAAGTTCGGAATCTGCTTGGTAAAAATGATATATGAAAAGAGAGATGTTCGCTGGCAAACGAGTTCTGGTAATGGGCCTGGGGCGATTCGGCGGAGGAGTGGATGTCGCACGATTCGCTTATCTGGCCGGCGCAAAAGTCACTGTCACCGATTTGGCCTCGGCGGCGCAGTTAAATGATTCCATCCATCAACTTCAGGAATTAGAGGGTATCGAATTTCATCTCGGCTCGCACGATCCGGTTGACTTCGAACAGGCTGATATAATCGTCGCCAATCCCGCCGTACCCGGCGACAACGAATTTCTTCAAATCGCCCGCCGGGCCGGTAAGGTTGTTACTTCCCAAGTGAATATCTTCTTCGAGCTATGTCCGGCGACGATCATCGGCATCACCGGCGCCAACGGCAAGAGCACAACCACTGCTCTCACCGCCCATTTGCTCACAAGCACGACATACGACATACGACATGCGACATACGAAAACGTCTGGCTCAGCGGCAACATCGGCAATCGACCGCTACTGACCACCGTAGATCAAATCAAATCCGACGACGTAGTCGTTCTGGAACTATCGAGTTTTCAACTCGAGCAATTAGCACAGATTCAAAAAGCTCCCAAGATCGCGCTTCTAACCAATCTGACGCCGAACCATCTCGATCGTCATGGGACGTTTGCCAATTATTGCGCCGCAAAGGAAAACATCTTTAAATTCCAAACGCCTGATGAGGATACACCTGCTGTTTCCATATTCAATGCCGAAGATGGAATCGCCGCCCAGTGGTTTGAGAAGTACAAGAGCGATCCGGGCCGGATTTGCGTGAAATTTTCTGCCGACGATGTGAGCGAAGAAATTCGCAGCGTCTTTTCTCTACCCGGTCGAGCGAATCTCTCAAACCTTGCCGCGGCGATGACTATTGCCCGACATTTTGGCGTTAACGATGAGCAAATAAAAAACTGTCTGCCAGAATTCAAGGGATTACCGCACCGTCTCGAATTTGTCGCAGAGGTGGACGGCATTCGTTGGGTCAACGATTCAATCGCCACAACACCGCAGAGCGCCATCGTCGCTCTGGAGGCTTTCGAGCAACCGGTAATCATCATTGCCGGCGGCTATGATAAGAATCTTCCCTTCGACGAACTCGGTGAAAAAATCGCCGAAAGAGCCAAAGCCGCCATCCTCGTCGGCCAGACCGCTCCGAAAATCTCGGAGTCTATCCAAAAAGCCAACACGTCATTGCGAGCAAAGCGAAGCAATCTCAACCCAAGCGAGATAGAGATCAACCTCGTCGATTCCCTCGCTGAGGCTGTCCAACTCGCAAATCAACTTGCAGTTACTGGTGATGTTGTTTTGTTAAGCCCGGCTTGTGCTAGTTACGACATGTTCGATAATTTCGAACACCGAGGTAAAGTATTCATCAACCTTGTGCGAGCTCTCAGCGCCAAAAAGGCCAACGTTTAGATAACCTTTTCCTTGGAAGAGCCGAGTAAAATAAGCTCGATCCATAGTATTGATAGTGCTGCTATTTTTCTTGCAGCGAATTGCGTATTTTCTCCGTTAATTGTAATACATTCTCGTAGGTGACATAGTCGGGAGCTTTCCCGTCGTCACTAAGTTCGGCCATCGCGCCACGAACCCAGATATCAAATTCCTGCTCAGAATGGATAGTCAACTCGTGCTCTGGCCCAAGAGAACCAGGCCGACCATCAAAAAAAGGCCTGGGTCCAAAATTATATTTTGAGATTACTTCGTAAGTCCAAAACGTATTACGTTCCGGGGTATTTTCGTCCGACACATAAATGCCCCACTCGTAGAATCTTCCCTTTTTCCGCGTGAAAGTTAGGTGTCGGCCTGCGAGGATTATACCTTCTTCCCCCGGAAAGGGTTTCAAACCAGTAACCTTTGCGGGCAGATTGGGAAACGGCCCTCCCGGTTCCAGATCTGTAAAAAGATGAGCTTGCGATTCTTCGGGCTTGTTGTTGGCATGCCAGCCGTAGATAACACTGCCGTCTTTGAGCGTAAAACCAATGCAACTATGGAACTTGCAGTCTGGATTGCCGTCTGCAAGTTCTCGTTCGACGACCGTTTCTTTTGTGTTCATCTGTTTATGCCCTGCCGGAGGATTTGTGCTAAAGCAGCTCGCAGGCGGCACTGCATTGTACTCAATCGTGTCAGCGTCACTGAGGGCCACCCATCGTATAGAATCTTTTTCAGCGTTTATCCAGGTGAGTATACGGACTATTTCGCCCGTTTCCGGTGACAACCATACCTTCTTTTTAATAAAACGGGGGACTCCGGAAGTTATGACGCCCTGCCATATATCGACCGTTTTGTTCTTAATCTGCTCTCGTCCTACTTTAGTAAATCCTTTCACTTGATTGAGATTGGCCATATACGGCGGAAAAGGATTCATTGTGCGAATCCGAAGACGCTGTTCAAAAGGGCTGAGTTTTGTGAACATGACCAATGGAGGAGCTGAGTTGCTATCTGAATGCCTGTAACCGGTTTCCATTATGTACTGGCCGTCTGAAACATGCAGTCGATATCTTGGCGTTTCGGTCGTATAGACTGGGGGCCTACCCCGACCATCAGGAAGCCAATATTTGAAGCGACCGCTTTTATTTTCATGCCAGATTTCAAATGGAAACTTCTGTAATTGGGGATCGTCGCCTTTGCGAAGAAACTTCCAGCCCTTGATGTGAACTGTCTCAGCATTCTTCCACAGTTCCAGGGCTTCAGTGATTCCGTAAGCAGGGGAAGCATCGCCAAACCGGTGTAAGCCGATTATTGCCCCGGCTATCATCACCACCACCGCGGCAAGTTTCGTTATTTCACTTTTCATGATGATTCTCCATATATTCGCCTGTGGATTAGGCGCTCGGCTATTCCTCTTTTTCTCGGAGGCTCTGGAGATTTCTTCGTAGATTTTTTCATCCAACTTCGAACTTGTGGGAACATGTAGTTCTTTGAATGACTTGCGTATGTTGTCTGACGGTCTCATCTTTTCACCTCGCTATTGAGTAGTGACCGCAGTTTATCCAATCCATACCTGTATTGCCCTTGGATTGTATTGATAGATTGTCTTTCCAACTCAGCAATGGCCTTGAATTTCAAGTCGCTATACAAACGAAGTAGTAACACCTTTCGCTGCTCGTATGGAATCTGACGGAGCGCATCTGCCAGACGTTGCGACTGCTCGCCAAACATAGCCGTCAAATCCGGCCGATTTGAATCTGACACAACCGGTGCGACCTGCTCCAGCGATGTTTCCTGTCGCCTTGGTCCGGCTTTGTTCTTGTTGCGAGCGTTATTGACGACGGAAGTCGTCAAATAACCTTTCAGAGTCCTGGTCAGTTTCAGTTTTCCACAGGATCGAATGAATTTCACAAAGACATCGTGTACGACATCTTCAGCAACATCCTTATCATATAAAAAAGCCGTCGCCAACGTCATCAAATCATCCTTGTACTTGGCATAGATACGCGGAAGGGCATCGATGTTACCGCGGTTGTACTTCCACATTAGGAGCCTGTCTTCCAGCATTAAGAAACGTTTCCTGATTTTCTTAGTTCAAAACAATCGATTGCCGGCTATAGGACAACGGATGAGGCTATTTTAGTATAAAAAAATTGTGAAAGGCAGGACAGATATGAAAAGGGCCGGGCGCGATCAATCCGCCCCGGCCCTTTGGGTGCATATGGATATGATAAAGGCGTTGGCTTATTTTGGCAGGTTTTCCGCCGCGACGTCCTCCACTCTCAAATCGCCGTAGATGACGCGCCAGGTTTCCGAATCCTGGGGCTGATACCAGAAGATCGGAGAATCCGCATCGCCCAGTTTCACGCCTTGTCCGGCGTAATGCCACTGTCCCTGACCTTTGAAAAAGCGGAGAAACAGCAGCCCCTGACCCCATTTTAGTGCAGTGGACGCCTGTTGTTCATCCGTCAGGCCTGCTTTTTCCATTCCTTCCTCGAATTTCGGACCGATCTCGACGAGGTCTTCGAGGTTGATGCTGTCGGGGAATTGTCCGCCCTCGATGATTTCCGCCCAGATGCGTAAGGACTCGACAAGGGCGCTTTCATTCGCATTTTTGAAATCTAACGCTCCTGCATCCTCCGTTTTGTAGCCGTCGGGAACGTCCATGCTGAAAAGCGTTTCGTCGAACTCGACATTGAACTGCATATTATCGCATGAAATGACCATATTCGGTGTCTCGTGTTCGATGCGGACCGGCAACGCCGTCTGGGGATCGGCCCAAACGGTGATCGTGTCATTGCCGCCTTGCCCGACGAAAA
>CAYZAT010000024.1:0-21245 GCA_964476475.1 uncultured Pirellulales bacterium | reverse complement strand
TTCTCCGCCATCAACGATGGTACACGCCCCATTAACCAAACTTGCGCCTTGCGAGCAAAGGAACACAACCACGTTGGCCACTTCCTCAGGCGTTCCCATGCGACCGAGGGGAAGCTGCTCCAACAGCATTTTGAATTGCTCGGGCTTCTCAGTTTTTTCCGCCGCCCAGCCCGTGCCCTCGATCATAATCGCTCCCGGCGCGACGGTATTGAACGTCAGACCGCACCGAACCAGGTCAGGATTCATGGCCAGGGTCTTCATAAGACTGATTTCGGCGGCCTTGGCCATATTAAACCAAGGCCGACCGCCGCCCTCCCGGCCATGGACAGAGCTAATCGTCACCACGCGTCCCCATTGTTGCTTCTTCATCAAGGGAATCGCCTGCATCGTAAAACGAACGGCCGCCATCGCATTTTTACTATACACATCCCACCAGACGTCTTCGCCGGTTTGCTCGACGACGGGGCTGCCCCATCGACCGCCCCCGCCGACGTTGTTGATGAGGATATGGAGACCGCCCCAGACGGAAGTCACTTCCTTCATGGCCTGTCCGATATCCGATGAAACGAGCACATCGGCGGAAATAGCGAGGCTGCGGACGCCCCGCCGTTCGATCTCGTCTGCCACGTCATCCAACCGCCGTCGATCACGCGCGCAAATGGCGACATGACACCCTTCATCGGCCAGCATCAGAGCAATGCTCCGCCCGATGCCGTGGCTGCCGCCCGTGACTAAAGCATATTTTCCTTCGATTCCCAATTGCATCCGAAACGTCGTCCGTATAGTGAATATCGTATATTTCAAGCGTCGTCGCCGTTAATCTCTGTTGTGCAAAAGCGATAGGATCACCGCGTCCATCACACGCATCCACCACATCCACTTTCGTGTTCTGTTTCCGTATCGGGCTATGCCGATCCTCGACGCATAATGAATGAAAATAGTGCGGAATGTTGTATTCCAAAAACAACGAGGGCGGACGGCATGCCTTCCACACAGGGACTCGATACGCCTGATATTTAAACACCTCTCTCAGCACGGGGCGCTGTATTTCAATGTCCTGCACTTTCAGATAACGATCCACCAACTGCCGTAATTCCTCGTAAAACTCATCCTTATTGTTAAGGATAAACAACAAGGCGGTTTCATGGACATCAAACGATCTTCTACCCATGAAATCGAGAGAGGCAAAGTAAGGCTGCTCGTTCAGAATGGATTCGCTCCCCTCTCGAATGGCGGCGACGGCTTGATGGATGACCGGAAAAGTCGCGCCATCCTCGGCTTCGCTGATGATATATTCGATGACATCACCAATATCGATATCATATTCGGCCCGGAGATAATTCAATGGAAAAAACGCCAGGCGGAAATTATATAACGTCAGCGACATATACACAAAGGCGAACGCCCGCTCCCAATCCTCAACGGGCAAAGAGGACGTGGCCACAATAATCTGCTCCGTTTCTTCGACGCCGCCGTCAACCAGCTCATGTCTGGCCATCATGACACGACTCGTGCGCGTTTCAATTCCGTACCTCTCCCGGAAGGCGTCCAACGCCATTTCCGTCCCATCGAGCAACCGGCACAAATAGACAACGAAGTAATGCGTTAGGTATCGATCCATACACCTGACGATATTGTCCTTTATAGACGCGTAGGTATCGCACGGCAATGCGAGTATTAATTCCGTGTACGTCGGTATATTTCTTTGAGAGGCTTTCTTTTTCACCTCTTCGAACACATCGAGCCTCATATTTTGCCGCTTAATCGCTTCCAGCGTCCGCTCGTTGAAACTTTGCATACTTAAGGTCACCCGCGTGTTCACTCCGCCCCGGCGCAGGATATCCGCAATCTCGACCATTTTCTCGCTGGAATTCTTGAGCCAATTGACAATGAAATTCTCCGGATATCCCGTCCGCCTCTTAAGAGCTGCGATCTTCCTGACGATCTCAACGTCCCTGGGCAATATCCCAAAATTCGCGTCCGTACCGAAAAGATAAGACATTTTTTTTTCGCCGAGCCATTCTAACTCTTTAGATAACCGATCCATATCATATGTCAGAATGTTCCTGTAAGACGTATTTCCCCATACACAATAGGAACATTGATACGGACAGCCGCGGTTCGTCTCCCATAAGGCGCCGGTGATTCGATCGCCAAACGTCTCCATGATCTCGTCGCACGTTCCATCGAGAAAAGGCGAAGGCAGCTCATTCAAATCTCGCTTCCATAACAGCGGATTGCTAACAAGGGCATTCGCAGGGTCTAAATACGAGACGCCCGGTATCGAACGCAAATCCTTCGTCCCCAACGAGGCCAGGAGAATATCAGAAAAAACCCACTCTCCCATGCCGTGAACAATGACGTCCACGAAAGGGTACATCCGCAGAAATTCCAGAGAGTCAGCCGGCTTATCCGGCATCATGGGGCCGCCGAAGACAACCAAGCTCTCCGGAGAGGAACGTTTCGCCAATCGGGCGACTTCGAGACTTTGCCGGAAGTTCCAACTGTATGTAGAAAAGGCCAGTACGTCGGGGTCCACATAAGCCGCGGCGGTCTCGGCGGGATTCCTTCGCAAGATATCGATTTCGATATCGAAGGCGTCATTGATATCAAGAATGCTTCTCGCATAAGAGACCAGCATCGCCGCCGAAAGGGGCAGGAGGTTCTTCCACGAGGCCGATTGAAATTGCGACACATAGACGTTTCGTTTCATTGTGTAATCGGCCTCCAAACCATATACGTGAAGCCTTCCATATATAAACTCCCAAAGAACAACCGCTTGACCTTGAGCAACTCGATCACGCCCTCGTGATGAAGCTGTTGAAGACGCGGAAGAAAACCTTGTGTATAACCTCTTTTTCGATGGAATCTGGCCGCGAGATAGTCCACCAGATTGCCCTCGTCGTACAACTCGACGGTCGGTTCGATATGGACGCAAAGCTCCGGCGAACGCTTTAACAGGAACTGTAAAAACGCCTCAAATCGTCCGGAGAGTTGTTCGATGGAGCCGCCCGTGAATACGACGCTGTTCTCATCGAGCTCAAGCGTTTCGTCCGGGGCACTCATGTCGAAAAGGCGCCCCGTCATATTCCATTTGTACTGTTGGGCCAGCTTGTCAATAAGCTCCGTCGCCGACGGAACAAAATCCAAACCATATAATCGCTTTTCCGGAAATAATTGAGCCAGAACGACAAGATTATAACCGGTTCCGCACCCAACATCATAAATGGAATCGAAATCCGCAAAATACTTCTTAAAAAGCCACAATCTGAAAACGGAAAAGTAGTCATGCTCGAAATGCGGATTGCCGGGCATGATATAGTTTTGATTCAACCGTATCGGCTGGCCGGGCCTTATGAATTTTGGCATGATCGCATTGAGATCCCCATCGCTCTCTACAAAGTCTCGCAAATTCTCGGCCCATCCCGCTTCCCAGACATCCCGCCTTTCCTCGGCGCCGACCACCTGGGTATCGGTCTCAATTTTTCGGACTACATTGAGGATAACGTCATCGCGCTCTTTGTCGCAAAGGACCCGGTACCCGAAATCGATATCCTCAATCAGCTTTCGACATTCGGCCGGAATCTCCTCGACCTCTGTCCCAAATGACCTGGCGAAATCCGCCAAGGTAACCCTCAACATGCAATGTCCTCCAATAGGGCGTTTGCGATCGACTCGACGCTCAATCCATAATGATGATGCAGCCATTCCCGCGAGCCGTATGCAAAATGCTGTTTGTCTTCAAGCGCGATGCGTTTCAAACGAATGGAACGGCCTCTATCGCACAGAATTTCACTGACAATGGTCCCGAGACCGCCGACGATGGAATTCTCCTCCACCGTGACGAGCCACTCGGAGTCTCCGAGCAATTCCATGAATGAGATAGGATCGACAGGCTTCAGTCGCAGCAAATCCACAACACCCACGTTAATAGAATGTTGTTTCAATTCTTCAGCAACCCTCATGACCTTGTGGCTCATGATACCCGTGCTGATAATGTTGACATTCGTCAATGGCCTCAGCACGTTGAAGCCCGCCTTGACAGCTTCGTCATTATCATATAGAAGGGGCAATGTCCCCTTATCAAGTCTTATGTAAACGGGGCCCCGGCTGTCGTAGGCGATCCCGGCACACGCGGCGGCGGACGGGCCGTCGGGGGGATTCAATATCGCGATCTCCGGGAGCACGCGCATCACGGCGATGTCGTGTACGGCATGATGCGTCGGACCGCTATAGTCGATGGAAAATCCGGCGCTGCCGCCGACAATCGTCACCGGCAGGTTCATGCTGCAAATATTCACCTTGATATGCTCGAAGCATCGCAGGGTGACAAACGGTATGATGGCGTAAATAAAAACGTTCTTACCGCTCAGGGCCAGCCCCGCGGCCACGGCGATCATACTCTGCTCGGCGATGCCAATGTTAATGAATTGGCTCGGAAAATCTTTTCGATACCGCTGCAAGCTGAACGCATCGGCATCGGCCGTTATAAAAACGACATCTTTATCCGTCGACGCTTTAAGATACACCTCGTCGAAAAAAGCATCGCGAATGTCGATATTAGACGCGACCTTCAACACACACCTCGTTATTGAATTTATCTACAAGGCAAAGAACGTCGTCATCGGTTACGAACTTCTTCTTTGCCGCGTTGACTTTGAAATAATCGGCGAATTCGTTCATTTGACTTTCGCTGAAGGCCACGCCCAACCGGGATAATTTATCCGCGAGGGCGTGCTTGCCCGAAAGCTTGCCGAGAACCAGCCGATACCCGTCCAGACCGATATCCTTCGGATCGATCAGTTGATAGGTCTGAGGCGATTTCAACAGGCCGTCCTGATGGATCCCGGATTCATGGAGAAAGGCGTTTCGCCCGACGATGGCCTTGTTATAGGCCACCTTGATACCGGACAAACGCTCGACAAGCGCGCTGGTTTTCATAATCTCCTGCGTATGGATGTAATCCACATCCGCCTGATAAAAATCCTGCCGGGTTTTCAGCGCCATAATGACTTCTTCCGTCGAGGCATTCCCCACGCGCTCTCCAATGCCGTTAACCGTCACCTCCGCCTGCCGGGCGCCCGCTCGTATGCCCGCCAGGGTATTGGCCACCGCCAATCCTAAATCATCATGGCAATGCGTTGAAACCACCGAATCCGGACGAATGCTATGAACGGCATCCACAATAACCTTAACCATCCTTGAATACTCGTCCGGCGTGATATACCCCACCGTATCCGGCAATTCAATCGTCTTCGCCCCGGCCCTGACGCATTCTTCACAAATCTGTTTCAGATAAGTCAAATCGCTCCGGGTCGCATCCTCAGCGGCGAACTCGACATCCTCGGCAAAGGTCCCCGCGTATTGAACCATCGACGCCGAACGCTCTAACGCTTGTTCGCGAGTCATATTGAACTTATGTTTGAGGTGAATATCAGAGGTCCCCATCACCACCTGGATCCGCCCTTTCACAGCCGAACCCAGCGCCTCGGCCGCGACCTCAATATCCTTCTCATGCGCCCGGCACATCGCGCTGATAATGATGTCATCCCCGAATTCCTCTGCGACGAGTCGAACGCCTTCGGCATCCGCCTCGGATGCGACAGGGAAACCGGCCTCGATGATCTTCAGACCGAGGTTGGCAAGCTGCTCGGCGACCTGAAGCTTCTCCGACGGCGAAAAATTCACACCCGCCGCCTGCTCGCCGTCCCTCAGCGTGATATCATTGATATATATCTCCGTCATAAGCTCCTCAGACATTACAGCACGGAACCGAGTTCGTGCATGGCTCGTTCATATTCCTGCTGACCGGGCACCGAATGATGCCACTTAAATTTATTTTCCATAAACGAAACGCCTTTGCCCTTAATGGTATCTGCAATAATCGCAAACGGTTGAACGCTGCCGTCACTTTTTGAAAACGCCTCGAAGATGTCTTCAAAACAATGCCCATTAACGACCTCGCATTCCCACCCGCACGCTCGAAACTTATCTTCGAGGCGGCCGGACTTGTCCTCTTCGACATAATCCATGACGGATAAATGGTTTCGATCCACGATCGCAACTATGTTCTTCAATTCCTGCCGGCTTGCGAACATGGCCGCTTCCCAAACCGATCCCTCGTCACATTCCCCGTCCCCCATCAGCACAACGGTTTTATACTCCTTGTTATCCAGCTTGGCGGCCAAAGCCATCCCCGCCCCGACGCCCAGCAAATTCCCGAGAGAACCCGTATCGTATTCCGCGCCCGGCGTATCGATATTCAACTCCGCACCGAGACGGCTGCCGTCTTTGCCGTATTCGTCTAAGCGGCTGCTCTCCAAAATGCCAAGATCGACCCAGATATGATACAGCGCCAGCGATGGCTGCCCCTTGCAGACAAAGCGGTCCCGCAGCTCATGCCGCGGCTGTTCGGGATAGATACGGAGAATCCCGCCGTAATACAAGGCGACCAGGAGTTCGACACACGAATACGTCCCGCCGATATGCCCCCGCTTGCCTTCGTAGATCGACCTGAGCACCTCTCGACGTAACCAACTGGCTTTTTTCTTGAGTTCCGCCACGTCCATGTTAAGACTCAATCAACGTCTGATTCTTGTCACAGACGACATCCACAAAGACAGGACCGTCCGTGTTGATTATCTCCACAATCTTCTCATCGACCTCGTCACATTTATCTATTCTCTTGTACGGCAAGTCGAACGCCGCCGCCACCTTCTCAAGATCCAGCATCTCGCTCTTATCCGGCCTTTCCGAACCGATATATCGACCGTCGCACAGCTTGTCCTGGATATTCTTGATCGTGACGTATCCCCCATTATTCATGATGAAGACCTTAACATTAAGATCGTAATAGGAGATGGTCTTCAGCTCCTGAACGTTTAATTCCATCGAACCGTCGCCGGTCAATATCACCACCTGGGCCTCCCTGTCCGCCGCGCTGCATCCGACGGAAAACGGTATCGCCAGTCCCATGGCCGCCAGCGCACCCGAGGTGATTTCGCGTTTTCCATCCTCAAAACAGAGAACCTGTTCAGCGATGTGGTAAGACGTGCCTGCATCGGTGACGAAAATCGTCTTCGGCCTGGAAAGCTTATCCACGCGGCTGATCAGATAATACAAATTGATCGGATCTCTTCTATCGGCCGGAACCGTCGTCGGATAGTCCTTCACCCATTCTTCACATTGCTCGATCCATCCGGCGTAATCACCGGCGCGATCGGCCTCAACCTCATTCAAAATGGTGTGTAGGACATCTTTGGCGTCCGCTTCTATCGCTAAGTCGATTCTCTCGCGATGTTTGTCCAGCTCCGTTGCATCGATATCGACCGCCGCCAATCGACCGGCCTCCGGAAAAAATTGAAAATCCTCCCCAAGAAAAGGCGGCGCCAACCTGCACCCAAAACTCACGATTAGATCGCTGTTCTTTAATATCAGATTAGCCGATTTCCTCCCGCTGATGCCCGCGCATCCGAAATTGTTCTTATGAGAATACGGCAAAAGATCACCGGTTAATCTCGTAAGAACGACGGGAACATTCAGACGCTCAGCGAGTTTTTTGAACTCGTCCTTCCCCCCGGAGATCCTTACGCCGTTCCCCCCAACGAAAACAGGCCTTTTCGCGTTTCTCAGCAAGGCCATCAAGGCCCCAACATTCTCGGCAATAGCGACGGAACGGCCCTCTCTCTCCTTGATGTCGTAACCGGCGAGTTGCGATTCATCCACCATGGCTTTTTGAACGTCGAGCGGAACGTCAACCCAAACGGGACCGGGCCGGTCGCTCCGCGCAAGATACACGGCTTTCTCGAGGTGATACCGAATCGATTCCGGCTCGGTCACCACGACCGCGTACTTCGTGAGAGGATTGACGCTTTTAACAATATTGAAACCCTGCACTCCAAACGACCTCGGCCCTTCATTGATAATATGTTCCGTGCCGACCTGCCCGGAAATCATGACGATCGGAACGGAATCCGTCCACGCCTCGGCCACCCCGGAAATCGCGTTGGTCCCGCCCGGCCCGGTGGTCACATAGACCACGCCGATCTTCCCGGTCACGCGGGCATAGGCCTCGGCCATCATGGGAGCCGCCGCCTCATTTCTCGCACAAATGTGATTCAGCTTGTCATGGCAGGCGATGCCGTCATCCAGATAGATCGACCCGCCGCCGGAAAGCATGAAAACATCCCTGACGCCCTGCTGATATATGAAATCAGCGATATAGTCGGCAACTCTTATCATCCTATCGTCTTGTCTTAACTACGACCGATAAATTCATTCCTATGCTATCGTATAGGAGCACCCTTTTGAGTTATCGGCTTTTTGGACAAGATTTGAATAGGGGTTTTCACTCGGGTCCTGGATTTATTCCCGGCAAATCTGACGGCGTAATCAATGGCGTTTACAAGACTTGTTTCATTCGCCCGGCCTTTGCCCGCTTTCCCAAAAGCCGTCCCATGATCGACGGACACGCGGATGATCGGCAAACCTAACGTCACATTCACTCCCGCCACGGAAGTCCATTGGCCATTTTCCTCATTCCACACAAAACCGGCCAGCTTAAGCGGGATATGGCCCTGGTCGTGGTACATCGAGACGGCGATATCATACCAACCGCCTTTGACCTTCGAGTAAAGCGTATCAGCCGGAACGGGGCCGTCAACCGTGTAGCCTCTCGACTGGGCTTTCTGAATGGCCGGGATGATCTCTTCCGTCTCCTCCGTACCGAAAATCTTCCCATCGCCGGCGTGAGGATTCAGCCCGGCTACACCGATTTTAGGCTCCTCAATCCCTAATGCCCGACAGGCATGATAGGCTATTTCGATGACGTCAAGAACCCTCTCTTTTTTGACCAAATCACACGCCTGCCGCAACGATACATGCGTTGTGACGTGAACCGTTCTGAGATTGCCGTGGGCCAGCATCATGGAATATTTCTCTGTACCGGTTAAGTCGGCAAACATCTCCGTATGCCCCGGATATTTCTCGCCATAGCCGCCCAGCTTGAACGATTCCTTGTGGATCGGACACGTTACCGTCGCATCAAGCTCTCCGACCAGGGCAAGCTCAATCGCCCTGGAGATATACTCCCCGCATGCCTTGCCGCACATGGCGGAGACTTTTCCATACGCCAGCTCGTCCATGTTGACGTTCTTCAAATCAAGGACATCAATCGTACCGCAAACGTATTCTCCTTCGCTCGGATGGCTCACAGGATGAACGTCGAGCGTGTCGATCCCGGTAAAACCAATCGCGTCCTGAATGCAGCGTGCATCCCCCACCACCAACGGCTTGCATCTTTGATAAACGTCCTCTCTTGATAGTACTTTGACACACAGTTCCGAGCCAATTCCGGCCGGATCGCCCATCGTCATTCCAATGATAGTCCTCATCATTCTGCTCCTACTACAATTGGTTGCTCCATTCAAGAATACCCTTATGCGGATACGCCGCCAGTGACATTAACTCTACTTTCCGTCCCTAACAGTTCGACAAGCTGAGTATGAATCCTGCCGTTTGACGCCAACACATCCGTCGTATGGACGGTGAGAGGTTGCCCTTGAAAATCAGTGACGTTGCCCCCGGCCTCCTCGACGATCACCTGCCCGGCCGCAAAATCCACCAGCTTCGTATTGTGAAACACTCTCGCCTCCATCCACCCCCTCGCGACGCCGCACAAATCGACGCACGCCGAGCCGAATATTCTCAATGTGAAACAGCGTTCAGACAGCGGCCCTACATTTTTCAGCATCGATTCGTGCTTGTGAAACTGATTATCATAGGCAATCAGCGATTCTTCGAGCCGCTCTGTATCCGAACAATGAATGGCTTCTCCGTTGAGATAAGCACCTCCGTTTTTAACAGCGTACAGACAATCCTGAAATTCGGGTAAATAGATAATACCCGCAAAGGGAACTCCCTTAGAATAGACGCCAATGGATATGGCATAGAAAGGGATTTTATGAATGAAATTGTGCGTTCCGTCCAGAGGATCGATAATGAACACGATTTCCTCGTCGCCCACGATTTCGCCCACTTCTTCAGAGAAGATCTTTGCGTTCTCAAACGTCCCGGATAGAAACCCGGCTATCGCGTTTTCCGAGGCAATATCGCAGTTCGTCACCAATTCTCTGTATGTTTTATGTCGGTACATAAGCCCCGACCGTGCTTCCTGCAGGGCCTTGTTCCCCTCTTGCACGGCTTCCCGTAAAATGTCAATGATATCGTCCACGTTCAATTCCACCTCAAAAAAAACACGTTAAAATGTCGGACCGATTCGATTCATGGCAAATTCTCTACACCCGTTTCTTTCCGAACACGTCTGCTCGCCGTTACAGACACGCATGAGCAACTCGAAAATCCTGTCCGCCACATCGGAAAGGGCTTCTCCGTCTAATATGGTCCCCGCAGTGATGTCCATAAAGTCATTCATGTGAGAAAAGACCTTGTTGTTCGAGGCGATCTTGATAACCGGCGCCACGGGATGCCCTAACGGCGTTCCGAGACCGGTCGTGAAGAGGATCACGTGAGCACCTCCGGCGACCATGCCCGTCACCGATTCCGGATCGTTGCCCGGCGTATCCATCATCACGAGCCCTTTGGCTTTGGGCCTGTCCGCGTACTCCACAAATTCCTGGACAAACGAACTGCCGCCCTTGGCCACACAGCCCAACGATTTTTCTTCGATAGAGCTCAATCCCGACCGGATGTTGCCCGGCGTCGGGTTGGCGCCTAACATGTCACATCCGCACTCCCTGGATGCTTTGACATACTCATTGATTCGAGAGAATAATCTCTCCTTCACGTCTTGCTGCTGTATTCTCTCGCTTAAAGCGCCCTCCGCGCCGATCAGTTCGGGTGTCTCCGCCAGGATAACCGTGGCACCGGATTCCACCAATCGATCGCTGACCAGGCCGACGGCGGGATTGGCGGTGATTCCGGAAAAAGGGTCCGATCCCCCACATTCAAGACCGACAACAAGGTCCGACACGTCACATTCTTCTAATGTCTGGTTTGAAAGATAGGCTTTCATTTCCCGAATGTATGCCCTTGCGCGACCCATCACGTCATCACGACGTCCCATCTCTTGAATGATAAGATGCCTGACGATCTTATTTTCCGTATCGATGGCCGATTCGATCTCTTTTACACCGATAGTCTCACACCCCAAGCCAACGAGCACAATCCCGCCGACGTTCGGATTGTTGCACACGCCGGCAAGCGTTCTCAGCACCTGCTCTTTATCCTGACCGATATGAGTACATCCATGCTGATGGACAATCGGAATCAGATCCCCGTCAAGCACACCGATCTGCTCGACAAAGGAATTGGCGCAACATACGCTCGATAAGACGATGAAATGATTTCTAATGCCAAACCTTCCCTCGGCTCTTCGATAGCCCCTCAGACGCATTTGTTTTTGCTCCCTCCTCTTCTCATATCGGTCAATCCTCGCATGTTGTCCACATGGACTTGCTCGCCCGGCTCGATGTCCCGGCAAGCCGCGCCTATCTTATGTCCGTATTTATAAATCGCTGAACCACGTTTGACGGCAGTTAAACTGATCTTGAATCCCGCGGTGATGCGCTGCCTGATATTCAGAAATACCTCCGTTCCTTTGTGAACCAAAGCATATCGCCCCGGAACGATATCCTTCAACGCCACACAGACGTTATCCTTCTCGTTCAGAACGATGATGCGCTCGGCCAGCGATGGAGGGCTTACTTGATCTTCCATGACGCGTCCTCGTTCTCGAACAGCTTTTCCATCTCCTCAAGATCCCTCCACGAATCGATCTGTTTCCAGAATCCTTTATGATCGAATACGGTCGCCTGCCCTTCCGAAATGAGTCTCTGCATCGGCTCCCGCTCCAGGAAGCAATCCTCCGTCAAGTAATCAAACAGTCGGAAATTCGAAACAAAGTACCCCCCTTTGATGATCGTCCCCACAGGCTCTTCAAAACTATACGTCGTAATGATCCCGTTCTCATGCTGGATAATGCCCTGTCGCACCGTCGGATGCACGCCGAGGACCGTCAGCACCTTTCCCTTCGCCCGGTGATGCTCGATCAATTGGGACAGATTAACGTCCGTTACAATGTCGTTGGTCGTGACCACAAACGGACCGTCCTTCAACAAATGGCTTATGCCGGCAAGCATACTGCCGGTTTTGTTATTGACTCCCGTATTCATCACGTCAACGTGAATCTTATCTAACAGCGTCGTAATTTGATCGTGACCGTCACGTTCGTGGATAAGTCTCCTGATATCCTCTTCACAATCCGAATCGACACAGATAATAACGTCCGTCAATCCATAGAAATAAAAATGCTTCAAGACATAATAGAGAAACGGCAAACCTTTCACCGGGATCAGGGCTTTTGACGTCAGACCTTTTCCATCAAGAAGATGCACCCCCCTGCCTCTCGATACGATGACCGCTTTCGGTTTCACTTCTCTTTTTCTATGAGGTTAAAAAGGACCTTTGAACTTTCTTTCGTAACTGTAGAAATCTTCACTCGACAGGTCGGCCTCCGACAGCGCCAGCTTGGATTCCACCGCACGGATAATATCGATGGCATTCGGATAAAAACTGTTTTCCAGATGCCGCGCGCTCGGACAGGGAGTGAACGCATAACCGATCCGATGGACGGGAGATTTAAGCCGGTCGAAACACAATTCGGAAACGCGGGCGGACAGTTCCGCGCTGAAGCCGCAATACGTCCAGTCATTATCCGCAACGATACATTGGCCGGTTTTATCCACCGACCGAAAAATGAGTTCATCATCCAGAGGAGAAATCGTCCTGGGATCGAGCACTTCGACACTGACACCGTGCCGGTCCTCCAGAATCTCCGCGGCCTTTAACGCCTCCACATTCATCCAGGACGTAGCGATAAGGGTCAGATCATCCCCCCGGCGGAGGACATTGCCCACTCCCAACGGAATGGGCTCGGCCGCATCATCAACCGTATCGACGACATCATACAACCAGCGGTGTTCTATGAAAATAACGGGATTCTCATCCTTGATCGCCGAAAGAAGCAATCCCCCGGCGTCGGCGGGTGTCGTCGGCAGGACGACTTTCAAGCCCGGGATGTGAGCGAACGAGGAGAACATCGACTTGCTGTGCTGAAACGACTGGCCCCATCCCCTTCCGATAATCGCACGGACCACGAATGGAACGTCAACGGTCCCCCCCGTCGAGTATCGGTAGCTGGAGACCATATTGGCCAGTTGATTCATCGCCAATAATAAAAAATCCACACGCATGTGAATATGAATCGGCCGCATGCCATTAATCGCGGCCCCCAGGCCAAACCCCGTCATGGCGTCCTCCGATAACGGCGTGCAAAAACATCGCTCTTCGCCGAATCTTTCCACCAGCCCTTTCGTGCTTCCAAAAATACGTTTATGATCGGCCACATCGATGCCATACACAAAAACGCGAGGATCGGCTTCCATCTCCTGCACCATGGCTTCATTCAGAGCCTGCCGATAACTGATACTCCTCATTCCAATACTCCTGTGTAAACCGCACTATTCTCCGCAAAGGGAGCTTTTTGAGCCATCGTGAGACTATTGTTGATCTGTTCATCGATCTCTTTCTCAAGCGTACCGATCTGCCGCTGATCCCACCCAACCTCTTGAAGCTTCGTTCGCTGCAATCGTACCGGATCCACCTTGTACCACTGCTCAAATTCATCTTTAGAACGATAGCCTGCGTCGAAATCCTCATTCACGCCCACGTGCTCCAAATATCGGTAATACTGCACGTGCAGAAAACTCGGTTGCCGGGTCGCCCGGGATAGCTCCACGGCTTTGCAGGCCAGCCCATAAATACGTTCGGCATCCGTCGTCTTATCTTGAAAAACATGACAATGAAACTTGGACACAATCTCTGCAATCGAATCATATCCATGCCGTTGATGCGCGGGCGTATGAACGGCCAGCCCGTTGTCTTCACAGACAAAGAGGATCGGGATATACATAAGGCAAGCCGCGTTAAGGCTCTCCCAAAACACCCCTTCATCGACGGCGCCGTCGCCAAAAAAAACGGCCACCGTTTTCTTGTTCTTCAGCCGCTTATTCGCAAAAGCAGCCCCGACAGCCACCGGGATGGCGCTGGCCACGATGGCGGACGTGCCCATAAACCCAGCCTCCGGAGCGCACAGATGCATCGACCCACCGATGCCTTTTAAAAAAGCCGTCTCTTTCCCGTACATTTCGGCAAAGAAATCATCCGTATCCCCGGTTTGGGCCAGGTACAAGGCATGAGACCGGTAGGTTCCAAAGACCTGACTTTCCGGGCCCAGAGCGTGACATACCCCCACCGATATAGCCTCCGACCCCATGGACATGTGCATGGGCGTTTTCATTTCATCTTCGAAATAATGCTCGACAATCCTCTGCTCGCTTTTTCGAACGAGATATAGCTTTTTATATAGTTCGAGATTCAGCATTTTCCTGTTATCGGGTTTCATAGCCTCTTTCTATAAAAATCGCGCCAGTCATCCAGCGTATCGCTTAATGTCTGATCGAATGTAATTTCCGGTTTCCAACCCGTAGCTTGCACGAACTTATCCACACAAGGAATTTGCAGCGTCACGTCCGACGGCCTCAGACGGGCCGGATCGACTTCGACCTTTATGCCTTTAAAGGTCGAGAGCTTCAATAATTTATCGAGCATCTGACCAATGGTCATGGTCTCGCATCCGCCAATATTATACACTTCGCCCGGCTGACACTTAGTCACCAACAGCCAGTAAGCCCTGACGGCATCCCTGACGTCGGAGAATGTCCGAACGCTCTCCAGGTTGCCGACTTTAATAACCGGCTCCGCCAGGCCCGATTCGATCGCGGCGATCTGCTTGGCGAAATTAGACACGACAAACACCTCTCCTCTTCGAGGTCCCGTGTGTGTAAACATGCGCGTTCGGATGGTTCTGATCTTCCACGAAATCCAATATTGAAACGCCAGCATATCCTCGCCCACTTTGCTGACCGCATAAGGAGAGGCCGGACGTAACGGATTCTCCTCTCTGATCGGCACCTCATCGTCCTTCACCTGGCCATAAACTTCAGACGAGCTGCAAATGTGGATGACGGGATCGTACCCATTCGATCGCTTCAACTCTTTTGCGGCTTCGAGCAAGTGACACGTACCGATAACGTTCGTCTCAAGGGTATCAACAGGAACAACAAAACTGAAATCCACGTATGATTGCGCCGCCAGATGAAAAATGATATCCGGCCGATATTCGGCGAGATTATGTCGAACCGATGGATAGTCCCGCAGATCGCAATAGCTCAGGTTAATTCGATCCAGGATACTCTCGATATTATCCCTGGGGGAACGCCATCGAATGATACCCGTCACCACCACATCGGGATGATGTTCGAGAATGTATTCGGCCAAATGGCTCCCGACAAAGCCCGTGATTCCGGTTATGAGTACTTTTCTTTCTTCCATCTCTTGCACTGAACCCTTCACGGCGCACGTCTTTGGCGGTTGCTTCCGACCGTCAGCATATCTCTAATGACTACACTCATCAGACCCATCATAAGTTCGCTACGCTGTACTTTTCAATGAGCCGGCCAAACAATGTCAATCGCCGGCCGACCGATTCGAGAGAGCCATTCGCATAGACCTGGACCTCGATATTTAACGACGAATCGGTGCGGCGATCGCGAACCGGCACGATCATCCGAACCATTTCATTGGTCTGGGTGGTTCCATTGTCTTTTTTCCAAACCAATGTCTTCTCGGCTCCGCTCCGCCGAATCAACCGCAACGAACTACTTGCAAAGTCCATTTCATCCGCGGCAAAACATACGGCCTGCCACCATTCATCGAACTTCTCGACTTGACGAAAATGCAATTCGATTTTCTCGAAGGCCTCCAGTTCCTGCTTCTTCTGACTCGTGATCGTGTGCTTACGCTTAATACCGGCAATCGTGTCCCGCAGTCGGATCGAGCCCACGACGCGGAAGACCAACACGAGAAGAAGCAAGCTGCAGATAAAAATGACGAGGGTCTGGCTGTTGCGGGTCACGAGCATGAACATTCCAAGTCCGGCCGCCAGTAACGTGACAAGGTAAGCCGTTAGCACGACGTGCCGTTGACGCAGGCCCAGCGCCAATAACCTGTGATGAAAATGACTGCGGTCCGGGGAAAACAAAGACCGTCGTTCCAGGAAACGTCGCAACATCGAAAATAACGTGTCAAAAATCGGGATGCCCAACGCCAGGATAGGCAGCGCCAAGCCGACGATCGTCTCGGTCTTGGTGGCGGATAGGATGCTGGCGGAGGCAATGATGAAACCTAAAAACAGGCTTCCCGAATCCCCCATGAATGTCTTCGCCGGCTCGAAATTAAACAGCAGGAATCCGGTTAAGCTGCCCAATAAAGCCAGCATGAGAATGGCCATAATCGTGTCACCGTTGTAGATGCCCAGCACGCCGATCACGCCACAGGCAATCGCCGAGATTCCCGCGGCAAGTCCATCCAGGCCATCGCTCAGATTGATGGCATTTGTAATGCCCACAATCCAGACTAAGGTGAAAAGCCAGGAGAACCAGCCTAAATGGATCGTGAATGACGCTGTGACGGGTATGGATTCGATCCGTATGCCGACCGAACATACAACAATCGCACTCACAAGCTGGGCCAGAAATTTCGTACGAACGCGAAGGCCTTTGATATCATCTATGAGCCCGACGAAGAACATTAACCCGGCGGCGCCAAGCAATGTGATAATTTTGGATTGAACGAGCCGAAACGTCTCCCCGATAACATTGGGTAAAAGCAAAACGGGCAGGACAACTCCAATCATGGATATGAAAATCGCCACGCCTCCAATGCGAGGAATCGGTTTCGAGTGGACTTTACGGACGCCGGGTATATCGACGATATGGAATCGCCTGGCGACATGGATCACGATCGCAGTCGCCAGAATCGCCAGTACCGTTGAACCGAGATATACGGCTAAGTAAGTTCTCATCGATAGCGTTAAATATGTAGATTACGTCCCCGTCGGTGGACCGTCCAGGGCCTTCACCAACCAGAGGCATCCCAGACCTTCATCTTCTTTTGCGATTCTCATAAGTTTTAAGTCTTTAGGGTGATTTAACCTGTTCTGCCAAAAGAAGTCAGCGGAATGAAAGCCGGCAGTGCTATGGGCAAGACCTCAACCGCCGTATGAAGCCTGCCCCCCACCGGCGATTGGGTAACGTCACAATCTGCCCCGTACTCTTTCATTCATCCACATCCTTGCATTTACATCGTGAGCAAAAACCACTTCCTCGCCTTGCAATACCCTCAACGGATTGTCGATACAAACCAACCGGGCCATGGCTTGTCCGAACTGGGAGCGGATATATTCGTAGGCAGCTTTCATCCGTGGTCTGCGACCGGCCAGGTTATGGGCATCCGTAGCCACAAAAGAAGTCCATCCCCGGCTTAGAAAATGCCGGGCGGCTTTCTGAGGAGCCGGGCCGAAATCTCCCAATAGACTGGCACAGGTGATCTGCAGATGAGCCGACCGGTCGAGCCATTTGAGCAATAAATCCGGTTTCCTCGCGATAATGGGATGCCGTTCAGGATGCGATACGATGGTCTGAACCCCCATCGCGGAAAGCTCGATCACCAGCGGCTCAATATCAATAAAAATCTCATGGGGCAACTCCAGGAGAATGTGCTTGCCATGATCGGCAAGAGTCAAAATCTTATCCTCTTTGATCAGTCGGCAGGTCCGTTCATCCACTCGAACATCCCCACCCGGAAAGACCTTGAGGGGTATGCCATTGCTTTCCAATTCCGTATTTAAGAATGCCACCTGTTCTCGAATAGGTGCGGCTTCATTGGAATCATGGTACCGCCCCAGTTGATGGGGCGTTGCGATCACGTTCGTTACTCCGTCTTCCACCAGAGCTCTACATAATGCAAGAGATTCCTCAAGTGTCCCAGGGCCATCATCTACAGCAGGCAAACAATGGCAATGGATGTCAATATAGCCTTCTCTTACCGTATCGTCCAACTTGGATCGCCCCAATCCTTCAAGATGTTCTGTTTTATCGTTTCCTACGCGCCTCGATTTGCTAAATAGGCTCGTATACTCTTATGGAAGACAAGATGCTAGCGAGTTTTCTCGTAGATAGACAACTTATGATTCTTCCGAGACCTTGGGTTTGTTTTCATCCCCATAATAGCCATCGTGTCGGTCATACCCATAACCGGAATAATACCCATAGCGGCCGTTTTTCCGACGGACACCATTGACGATGACGCCAAGCAAATGCCCCCCTACGCCCACCAAACTGTCACGGGCATGCTGGCTATTCTTGCGAGTGGACACTTCCGCCCTTAAAACCAAAAGCGTGATATCGCAAATAGCAGATAAGATTTGGCTATCCGCCACCGGCCCGACCGGTGGCGAATCGATGATAACACGATCATATCGCTCAGAAAACACACTCAACCACCGGGCAAAGGCATCACTATTCAATACCTCCGACGGATTCGGGACTTCACTGCCGCAACTCAGTACGTTCAATTCTTCTATCGGCCCGGCTTGCGCAGCTTCTTCAAAATCCGCGACGCCCGCGACGACATCAGCTAATCCCTTTGCGTCAGGGGATATGTCAAAAATACGGTGTTGCATCGGTTTTCGAAAATCTGCATCAATAAGAAGGGTTTTCTGCCCGGCCTGCGCCATCGCAATCGCCAGGTTACTCGCGATCGTGCTCTTGCCGTCGCCCGGCGACGGAGACGTGATCAGAATCGTTTTCGCCTCATCTTTTGGAACGCCGAAGAACACCGCCGTACGAATGGTTCGGTAAGCCTCAGCAACGATTGATTTGGGCTCGAGATGAGCTTTTTGTCCCCGCCTGACGATTTCTTTGTTGTTCCAGGAACTCTTATCCTTTTTTATGATCCTGGAACGCGCAGGCGATTCCGTCTGCCCACTTTGTATTTTCTCTCGATAGCCCCCGGCCTGGACCACTCGGCGATTTTTCCTATTGACATTCTGAATCCACTTGACTGAACTGAACTCAGAATGCACCCGACTCATACGTTCCATGCTGGTACGAGGTGCCTCTTCCGTCTTTGCGTCAGATAAGCCCACCGATACCTTTCCACTGGTTCTACGATGGCTACCGTTTACGATACCTCTGAGCAAACCCGTCACATTCTGCCCGGGCAATGCCGCGGTCTCCCCTCTCGACATTGCCGGAACAACACCGAGGACAGGGACACCAAGGACAACAGAGATCTCCTCAGCCGATCGAAGACGATAGTCTAACATATCACGCAGAACGGCTAATCCCCCGCCAAGCATAAGACCTAAAACCAACGCCGTCGCCATATATTTTGTCTTTTCCGGCTTCGAGGGGGAATCCGCAGGACGCGCCGCCTCCAACACGCTGATATTCAATGCCCCCACGTCTTCCGTGACATTCAGCTCTTTGATACGGTTATCAAGGATCTCGCAGAACCTCTCAATGCGCTGCATCTTCGACTGCAGGACCGCGAATTCCGTGGCTTTGATACCTAAATCGCGTGAGGCTTCGTACTGGATATCGTAAGACGCCTGTAATTCTTTTTCTCTTTCCTTCGCCGCAACAGATCGCAGTTGCATCACCTCGATATACGAGTCCGCAAAATCCATTGCCTGTTCGTCGATATCTTTCTGAATACGCTCAATTTTCGAATGAATCGCCTGAACAGCCGGATGATCTTCCGTGCAATGATAGCGTGCGTTTCGCAACTCCATCTCAGCCGCCCGAAGCTCGGCCTGGAGTTGCGTTTCCGTATCGTTAACAAACACGCGCACACCCGCAGTGGACGAAGCGGAGGCAAACTGCTTGACTTTCTTCGGTTCGTCGGCCATGCTCTTGGCCGCTTCGTAATCCGCTTGTGCATTCAGGGCCATCAACTGGGCCTCTGTCAGTGCGGACGACAGCTTTGTCAGCCGATCAAAAACAATATTCCCGCCTCGATTATCAATAGATACAATTCCGTTTTCTCGCGTGAATTGCATGAGTTCGGCTACGGTGTCTTCGAGTTCCTTGTCTCGCTCGACCTTTTCTTGATTGAGGATATTCAGCACGGTAGTGGCTGTCGTTTGTTTGCTGGAGGAGTGGTAGTCGATATAGGATTGGACGATCGCATTGACAACTTCCGACGCTTCCACGGGATACGGGGACTCAAACGAGACCGCAACAATATCATCCTTCCGGCCGATATCCACGTTCATCTTGCTTTTAATATAGGCCGTCGCATTGTCCATGCCGGAAAACGTCCTGAATGCTCTTATGTCCTCATCATCCAGCACCTTGCCCACAATAGGCGTGGACCTCATCAACTCGCCCTGGGTATAGAGATAGTTGCTGGACCGTGTCATGACGCCTTCATACTCATTCATGATCCTCGGTCCCGCCTGCTCGATATAGACCCTTGATGTGCTCGTATAGATCGGAGTCGCTCTCAAAATGTAAAGAAATGCCAAAAGTAGAAACAATGCCGTCGTAATCAAAATGGTCCATCGATGTCGCAGCATGATTTGCAGGAAGCCTTCCTGCAATAACATATCCGTTTGCGGCAGCGCCAAGTTTGAAACTCCGTTTTCTGCTCTTTTATTCTCCATATAAATTTCCCGGCAGAGACCGAATTGAAAAATCCATATAACGTCAATCGTTTACAGGAAATGCCCCCTACTATTGAGGCCAAACTTGACCGGCTCAAAAAACGCACGCCGGCTACAGACAATACGCCATGAAAAGCCTATCCCTAAGTTCCGTTCAATAATATGCATATCTGATATGATTAATGACCAACACGATCTAATTTATGAAAAACGATAAATCACTCCCTTATCGTTCCGTTATTGGCTTTGCATTGCCAACACCGTATAAACTCAAGCGTCCTTCAACCTTTTTCTCTTTCCACACTTCACTCTCCCGCATCCTCCAACCGTTCATTCACAAAGCAAAACATTACAGCGCGTTTTCACATTTGTCAAGAGGCCTTTAATGGCTATCCTGGTCGGCCTTTCGTCAGAGCTTTGCCCTCATAATACATACTCAGTAAGAACGCTCTCGTTACGGTCGCCGCAGAACGGAAACTGCCACCATTATCGGACAAGGCAGCATTATTGGACATTCCTTCCTTTGACCCCATTTTTTCATCACACTCAAACGATAATAAAATTTTCCGTCAAAAATTCTTTTTCGACCGCATTTACT
>CAYZAT010000023.1:0-22038 GCA_964476475.1 uncultured Pirellulales bacterium | reverse complement strand
GTGCAGTGGCGTTCAACACAGGACTAATGGCTTTTGCGTGCAAGAACAAATTCGCGGCTAAATCATCTCTCGCCGGAACAAGGAATATCGAATATCGAAGTGTAACGCTATCCGCTAAACGCAATTCACTATACGCTATAAGACATCTGCATTTTCAATGTTAAAAACTGCTAAACCCGGCGGGTGAAAAGGCCGATTTGGTTGGCTGGAGGCACTTTCTTTTAGAAAGTGCAAATTTTCTTTTGACAATGGTCAAAGCGGACCGATAATTGGCGATATTGGATTTGTTATCGGGTCTAAGACCCACGAGTCAACGGATTGGCGCAGCGGCGAATGCATTTCGGTCTGCCTGAGCGATACTCATGACGAACGAAACAAACTACGATACAGTGTTTGGTAAAATGGCCGTCGAGCACGGCCTGTGCACCGACGACGAGCTGCGCAACTCGCTGGAGGAGATGGAGGCCCGCAAGCAGATCAATCCCGTTATCCTCAAAGATCTGATGATCGAGCTCGGCTTTATCACCACGAACCAGGCCGAACGTTTAAAAGAGGACATCAAGGATACCAAGGCGGCGGTCAAGAAGATCCCCGGCTACAAGATCACGGGCAAGCTCGGCGCCGGAGCGATGGCGGTCGTGTACAAGGCCAAGCAGTTGAGCCTGAACCGGACGGTGGCGATCAAGGTGCTGCCGAAACGATTCAGCGAGAATCCGGAATACGTCGAGCGGTTTTATAAGGAAGGCCAGGCGGCCGGGCGGCTCAACCATCCGAATATCGTCCAGGCGATCGACGTCGGCGAGGCGGGGGGGTATCACTATTTCGTGATGGAATATGTGGAAGGTAAAACCATTTCGGACGATCTGGTGGCGGGGAACCTTTTCAGTGAGGCCGAGGCGCTGGATATCGTGATCCAGGTCGCCCACGCGCTGGAACACGCCCATGCGTGCAGCCTGATCCACCGTGACGTCAAGCCGAAGAATATCATGATCAACGCGAGCGGGACGGTGAAGCTGGCGGATATGGGTTTGGCGCGCGAGACGACGGATATCGAGGCGGCCCAGAGCGAGGCGGGCAAGGCCTACGGGACGCCGTACTACATCGCGCCGGAGCAGATTCGGGGCAAGATCGACATTGACGGCCGGGCCGATATCTACGGTCTTGGGGCGACGCTCTATCACATGCTGACCGGTCGCGTGCCGTTTATGGCGGAGGATTCCGCCGACGTCATGCGAAAGCACCTCAGGGAAAAACTCGTTCCGCCCGATCATATCAATACGTCCTTGTCGGCGGGGATTTCCGAGGTCGTCGAAGTCATGATGGCCAAGCGGAGAGAAAAACGATACAAGAACATCGAAGAGCTGCTGATCGATTTAGAGGCCCTCCAGAACGGCCAGCCGCCGGTTCAGGCGCACAAGAGATTCGATGTCACGATGTTCGAGGAGCTGGAAAAAGGCGAGGCCGTCGAGGAAAAAGGCAAGGCGTACGAAGAAGACACGATCGCGAACTACCGCATGGCGATTTTGATCCTGAGCACCGTCGCGGCGATCTTCCTCGTCGTGATCGTCCTGCTCCTGCTCCGAAGTCATTAGCGCCATTGACCCTTGTCTAATGAACAGATCCGCTGAACTTGTGCGCGTCGCATTAAATCGTAGGGTGTGCAACTTGTTGCAGACGCAGTCTTTGCTCGTGAGTCCTCTTATTCGTCGGAATGCTTGAGCTTTGCTTCGAGCTTTTTGATCAGAGGGTCGTTGGAATCAAACGGTGGAGCCGCTGTGAATGTCGGAGGGCCTTGTGCTTTTCGAGGCGGGTTGATGGTCGGTTTAATCAGGATGAGAAGGTTCCTGGTTTCTACGGTTCGGGTTGGACTGTGAAAAAGTCCTCCGATTAACGGCAAATCGGCTAATTGGATTTTCCCCCATATTTTCTTAGGCTCGGTGATTTTCTTACCCGTGATGAGCAGCGTCTTGCCATCGGGAATGGGACAGGATGTCGCGATTTTATCGACGGCGATCCGGGGAACCTTCTGCGTTTTTTGGTCCGGGCCGGTACGTTTCTTAAAACCCAGAAGCTTTCGATACTCCCATTCAAATTCCAGATCAACGGTCTTGCCGTCCGGCAGTGCGTCCGGCTCGAGCTTGATGAATGTGCCTAACTTGATGCTTTCGGGTTTTGATCCGGTTTTCCCGGAGGGGGTGTTGGGTTCGATGTCCGATGGGATTAAGCTATGTGCATGAGTATCATATATCTGAATCGTTGCTTGTCTGCCGTCCGCTGCGCATAATTGAGGTCCCGCGAACATTGCGGCATCTTTGTGAGTCATCGCTGTTTTAATAAGCAAATCCGCGTGGAGCGGATCAATGATGAAGCTGGTTGAATCGCCGGAACGATGAATGCGATAGTCCGACCAACCTTTCGAGTCGGCTGCCGAATTCGGATCGAGACCGATATGTTTCATGAACGCATCGCCGGCCGTGAGTATCCGCATTGTGATCAGGATTTGAGTTTTGGTTGTTGTTAACTTATCCGGAGAGCGGCGCACTTCTTCCAGGAGGCGTTCGATTTTCGAGTGAATCTCTGGCGTTTGAACAATGGTAATCTTGTTCGCTTCCTGTCCGCCTGGGTTATACATTATCATTCCATTTGCGGTCTTATTGTGAGCATACCAACTCTCCGGTTCAACGTGTTCTGTTATATAAGATACTATGTGGCTCGGTTTAAGGCATCCTTCGAGCACATCGGAGACATCATAGACCTTTGAAATACCCTGATCCTTCGTTGTGTTGTTTGATGATGACGGAGCACGCTTTATTGCTTGGGGGTGAATACCGAGTTCGTTAAGTTTCTTTCGGTCGAGCCATCGCACGCTGAAGTCGAGAAAGAGCACGTTGGTTTCGGCGCCTCCATCGAGCATGGTTCTATCGTACGCGATGGGGATGTGGGCGGCGTTTTCCTGGCCTGCTGTTTTTCCTTTGCCGAGGTATTCGACATTGTCGAGCATCCAGGTGAAGTCCAACTCGTCCCGGACATAGGGTTTGACGTCCAAGAATGTATCGCAAAGCGTGTCACCATGCTCCCTGGTGAAAAGAGCCAGCCCAAGACCCAACAGTTTCATTCGATGAGACGATTGTTTTCTCTCCTCTGCCGCTCTCGACATGCTTGGACGGGCCCCTCCGCCGAGCCCGGCCATCCACTCGCGAACCTCCTTTACATCTTTCGTCGCCATCTTCTGTTTATCAAGTTCAAGTATCCATTGCTCAACGGCGTCGTACGCTTGGGGAATGTTGCTCACAACGATAATCCTGTGTGTGCCCGGCACCCCTTCGAATGTAAAGTGGTCGCAAAGCGGCCGAGTCATGTTATATTTTTTCTCTGCATCTTCGCCCAATATGATATCACGGATATTTACCCCATCTCTATTTTCCTCGGCAAAAAGTTGCGTCAATAGCCGGGCCATCTGAACCGGATCGGAATGTTGTAGCTTGACGAGTCTGGGCTTGAAAACGCGAAAATCGTCCCGCTCCGCGATCTGCTCTGCAATTCTTGACATGTTCCCAGGCGAGGCGATCGCATTGATGTGCTCCACCGTTTCCTCGGCATTCACGTAGCTCAATTGAATGACTTCATATTCTTTGGCGGCCGGGGCATCATCCTTTAGATTAGAATCAAAATCCGGCAATTTACGCGTGCCTTCCAGATACGGTGTCAGATCCAGATCGCGATGTCCCGGCTGAATACGGATGGGAAGATTCACCGCGTTATCCGGGTCTTCGGCATAGACTTTGAGTTGATACGTGCCCGGGGGCAGGACGATTTCGAATCGCCCTTGCTTTGAGGTATATCGACACGGCCGATGTTCGCCCCAATCCACGTACACAGTCAATGTTTTCGTGGACCATTTGCGTTTGCGTGCGGTCGCGGCGCTCACCCGACCGCGCACGCGGCAGCCCGGCTGCAGCGTCAGCGTGACCTCGGTTCCCAGGTCCTCTCGCGATAGCTCTCGCAGCCCGGCTAAATAGTGCCCGGCATCGATGGCGATCAGCGACACTTTTCGTTCGGCCCGCCGTTCGGGCCTGAACAGGTCCTCCGCGTCTAAAACCACCTTCCCATGTTCGTCCGATTCGATATCGACGGTTCTATATGTTCTGCCGTCCCGAAGGAACCATATCGGCGGATTCTCAGCGATATCCGACCAGTCCACATACGTACCTACCCGCGCCCCCGCCACCGGCCGCGAATTTGGATCGACCAGCTTTAAGACCACCTGGTTTGGCTCGGTCTTTTCCGGGGATTTCCTATCGGGTTGCTTTGCTGTTTCTATGATCGTGGGTGTGAGAATGATCAGTATTTCAGTGTCGGGCTTTTCTAAATTCTTTTCGGCCTTATCGGATTTTGTGGGAACGACTTGTCTCGTGCCGCCAATGATCCGGCTTTGGCCGGGATTGAAGCTGATCTGGCTGGAAGATTCAAATTTATGGATCGTGGGCGTTTGTCCGTTACTCTGACCGGGGGATCGTTGATGAAGCGTTGCTTCGACCTGAAGGATTATGGTGTCATCTTCAGGAACGTGTGGTGTAATCTCGATGGAGTCATTGAGCGTTTTTTGTATATGTATACCACCGATATGCTGAGAGCTGCCGATCTTTGCCGTTTGGCCGTCGACGACTTGCAGCGTCGGATTCATGAGGATTTTCACAGCGGCCCGGGCGGCCAGCAAATCGACCAGGGTCGTAAACTGATCCGGTGTCACTCGTTTATCACCGGCGGATTCATCCTGAACTGTCGCTGTTGCCTCGGCGCTTTTCCTGATCAAATCCGGAACGGCAGGGGAGTCCGGAAGCGTTATTTTGCCGCCCAGAAGATTCTCGATTGCGATTTTTGTTTCCCGATCCATTTTCGAATCGGAAAAGACTTCGACCACAGATAAATCAACCTTCACAATCCGGACTTGACCCCCAGCTAACTTGCTCGTTTCCGACTTTTTATCAAAGCCGGGTTCTTTGCCTTCGGCTTTCTGTAAGGTTTTGATGGTTTTGGATTCAGTCACTACAATCTTGACATCGGAAGCTCCGGCATAGGTGTTAACACGGCCGTTTAGGGGTATTGCCCCATTTGTTTGGGCGTTGATTTGTATCCTTCCGGCGACGAGTTTCACAAATGTAAATTTACCTTGAGCGTCTGTTCGTTTTTGTTGATGCTTTTGACCTTCGCCATCGATAGAAACAGTTGCGTTAGCGACGGGCTGATCGCTGGCGTCCACCACGATGCCCGTGACATAAAAAGTCCCATCGGGTAATGTTGTTATCCCTACGTCGAAGCGCATATCGGTCGCCGTACCATCGGTTTGAATCGGGAAACTACTCACTTCGTGATAGCCGTCGGCGCGTGCGGTTACCCAATATTTATATTCTGCCGGGATAGCCTTTATTTCAAAGTTCCCTTCAGAATCGCTCGTTGCCTGCGGTCGTATCTCAATGCCTGCTACTTTTTGTTTCTGGCATATAAGTAAAGCCGTCGTGTTGGCGCCGGCAATTCCTTTGCCCTCAGGGTTCACGATCCTTCCGGAAAGAACGGCGCCGGGTTCAAGTGTGATATCGAGCGTTCTCACATCGTGATCTATTTCCGTCATCGCGGCTAAATTGAGTCGTTCATGTCTTGCCTGGATATAGCGTGGAATTTCTGGTGATCCCCACTGTTGAGAATTGTAATGGATCACATATTCTCCCTCGTCGTCTGAGATGAAATTCTGTGGAGACGGCGGGATGAGGTTCAATTTCACGCCTTCTATCGGTCTGCCTTTTTCATCACGCACGATACCTGAAATTGTCTTCTGGTTCGTGTAGTCTCGGTCGGTAGGCGTTGTATCGGTCGAAACAGCAGTTGCTTGCAGGCTCTCTAAATTGGCTATTTTGAAATAATCAAATCGCCCGGTTTGGTCATTGTAGATCAAATCAAGGCCGGTGCCTACCTTCTGCTCGCCTTTGGAGACCAGGCGAACCGGACCGGTGGATGTGAACCGTGACCGATCGTCTCGAAGGGTGAGATTATCAAGATACAGAAAACTTTCTTGAATGCTACCGACGCTGTCGTCGACGATATGAATAACAACGTTCGAGTTGAATGTCACGTCTTGGGGTGTCGTACTGCCCGCCACTGTCTTGATCTTGACTTCCCCCTTGTCGGCAGTGATGTGATACGTGGAATTGCGATGATACGCGTTCATATAGGGCTTTTCGATCTCCCAGATATCTTCTGTTTTATGCAAAAGTTTCTCGAAACCGAACTCGAATTCGAGGCGCTTGGTCTCTGAGTCGAAGGAGGTGTACCTAGCCCTTCCAACAGATCCGAATTCCACCTCGCTGGGCCGGACCATCTCATTCCCGGGTGTCGCATCGTTGCTGTCGCCTCCCGTTTTGGCGTGTTTCAGCCGCCTGGGATCTGCATTGTCGATCTTTGGTGATGTGCCCAGATAGGCATGGTTGCCATTCGGGCTGATGTCGTACACTATTTGACCTTTGGTGCGTTCAAAATCCCAGCAGGCGATGAGGTTCGGTTCGCTGCCGGTCAATGCTGTTTGTGCATACGGATTTGGATCGGAACGTGTGAAAAGTTTGTTCCATATTCGAACCTCGGCGATCTGGCCTTTGAAGGGTTGCAGAACAGGTGATTTAATCGCCTCTCCAATAACGAGCGGTTCGTCCGGAACAGGCATATACATTTCGCTTCGCTTGCTGCTCATAGAGACATGAATCCATTCTGGTTGTCCAGATTCAGATCGTTTACCTACGAATAAATCCTCCTGAATGAGTATCCCATTTTTCGTGCCGAGATAGAGACTTCCCGAGCAGGAATTTTCTGGCTTTGACGAAGGATGTATCACCATTGCGAAACCGCCAGCTTGTGTTTTTTCTTTGTCATGAAGTATTTTACCTTTGCGCATCAGAGTTAATCCGGCTAATTTCTCTCCGGATGCTTTTAACCGCTTAACTTCTGATAGATCGGGTTTAACCCACATCTCGATTGTGAACGGCGGTTTCAACGCCAATGTCGGACTGGCCGGGACGTGTAAACAGTCATCGACACCATCGAATAACAGCGCATGCTTGCCAACCGGAGCCCCTGCCGAGGGATTAAATACGTCAGCTTCAGTATCTGTGATCGGTTCAATTTCTTTTTCGTCTTCGGTTGAAGACTTCTGCTGTTTATTCTTCGGTTTTATTTTTATAGCAACCAAATTGGGTTTTGTAGCATCCCCTCGTATGCCTAAATACAATTTGGCTTTCCATGCATGAATACAGAGAGTTGTCGGCGAGAAACGACCGTTGCCCATAATTGTATCCGGGCCGGCGAAATAAGCATCCCAGTTATTGTGTTCGAAGAACGAGCCCCTGGTAAAACGCTGCGTTGAAAGTTTTAAATCGATGTTGGATCTGATCTCAAAATCGATAGTGCCGGCATAGGCGGGAAAGTCTCTTGCACTTTTGCCAATTTGACTGGTATCAACCTGCTTAAGTTTAGGTTCTCTTGCGTTGCTGTCTTTGATTTCGACATACTGGCCCGGTTCCAAATCAAGATCAAAGTAGATTCGTATTAACTCATTTGTTTTTGAACCTATTGTAGCCACGTTAAAAGATGAAGCCTTGGAGTCAATGTCATCGTTTCGTTCGGCCGGGGCAATCGTTGTTTTTATAAGAATGATTTCATTCTTCTCTACTTTGATCTTGGATACTGTGTTAAAAAACTGACCTATAAAAGGTATATGTCTTAGTATGGGTGTGCCATTTTCTACGTCTCTAAATGAAACCAATTTTCCACCGAGTATAAGCAATGTATGATCATCAGAGAGCAGTGCTTGTCCCGTATTCCTCTGGTGTTCAACAACCTCGGATTCGGATACATCGTTCTGATCGATTTTCTTGTTAATATACACATCAAGAAACAAATTAAGGTTTTTAAACTGCCGCATCATGAGTTCGCAATTAACATATGTGCCTTGGCCGTCCTGTGATAGTTCAGGTCTTATGTTGATAACCCTGCCTAATTTCTGCGATTTGAAATCATAGCCGTTGTTATTCTTAATCATCGCTTCTCGGCCGGACATGCCCATCATGAAAAGACGTGATATTGATGAAGAACCTTCACTTTCAGCTACGTTTTTCAGGAGCTTTTGTTTTGTTTGGGAATCGATGACAAACGAAGAAAGATTGTTTGAATTATCAACTCGATGCGGCCCCCACGAATTGGGATGTTTCAGCGAATCAGCATCCAGTCCGACTTGTTCCAGGAACTCATTGGTTACATGTAGGGTTTGTGCTTCGATGAGAATTTTTGTGCTGGAATCATTCTTTTCAATAGTTGACGGTTCAGTTTCAGATGTGTTTGTATCTAATTCGGCTGTAGGAAACATCTCATTTTTAGTTAAGGCAAGCGTTGTGGAGATAGCCAGGGTAACAAGTAATAAAACGACAGTGGCGGCGGGGATCCAGCTAAAGTTTTTTTCGGATGACTCTTTACCGACGAGGCGGCGGATGCGCCCAAACAGATTGCCCCCGGTGGCGGCGACGGCTAATTCGTTCCGGCCGGATCGGATTTCTTCCATTGAAGCCAAAGCCCGGGCGTAGCGAACCCGGTCGCCGCAAATGCCGACGGCCAGGTCGTCGCAGCAATTCTCGCGCTCGACGCGAATTTTGTGCGAGATCCACCAGACGGCCGGGTGATAGAAGCCGAGTGTTTCCACGATGGTTTGCAGGATATTGATAAGATAGTCGCATCGTCGGATATGGGCCAATTCGTGCGTCAGGAGTGCTTCGAGCTGCTCGGGAGTCAGGCCGGTTAGAGCGCTGGCGGGTAAAAGGATCACGGGGCGCAACCAGCCGACGACGGTGGGGACCTGGACCAATGCGGATTCGACAAGCCGGACCGCCCGGCTGATTCTCAATCTTTCAGTCAAAGCGTCCAGTTTGGTCTGTAATGTGTCATCGACGGGCTTGACCATATGCCTTTTGAGCCGCTGCAATTGGGCCCAGCCGCCCAGATGCCAGAGCGAAAGCCCGAAGACGCCGATCAGCCATCCTATGACGAGATAGGGGTGTGATGCTTCGAGTTTCTCGGTCGCGCGCTGTTTCCATGAGACCTTGGGTGCGGCCTCAATGCTTTCTGCCTGCATCGATTCCTCGAACTCTATGACTCTCGCCACAGGTGTTTCTATGGTTGTCGTTTGCACGGATGCAATCGTGGATTCAGGCGGCGGTTCGATGTGGATTGCCGGTTGCGGCGCTGAGGTTGGGACCAGCGACATCGTCACGAGGGGCAGCAGAACGATCAGCCCCAACGCCACACACGCCACGGCGTCACGGACGTTGGACGAGGCTTTTCGCAGTGCAACTAACAGGATGGCTAATAAAAATGCGATGGCCGTCGCCTGCCAGACAAAATGGAGAAGCGTCCAGCCTAATCTCTGGATCATGTCCTGTGAAAGGATACTTTCCAATGTCATGGTTACTCTCCCAATTCATCGAGCATTTTTCTGATTCGTTCCAGTTCTTTCGATGTAATCTTCTTGGCCGAGAGCGCCCGCATCACGAGTTTCTCCGCCGAGCCGCTGAAGACCTTGTCGAGCAGATCGCCGACGAGTTGCTTCTGCGCCTTCTCCTCGGTCAGGGCCGGCCGATAGACGTGTTTGAACGTGGATTCGTCTCGTGCCAGCAGGCTCTTTTCGGTCATGATCTGCATGAGCTTGAGCGTGGTCGTGTAGCCGGTCTCTTCATTTTGACTCATCACCTCGTTGACTTTTCGCACTGTGCAGGGTCCCTTGTCCCACAAAATACGAAGGATGGTCAGCTCGCGGTCGGTTGGTTTTAGGCTTTTGCGTCGCGCCATTTTATTCTCCTGTTGTTTCTGTGTCCTTTAGAGTTCTGAAAAATTGAAGGTTAGGCATATATTATTTCAGAAAATCTGTTTCACGATTTTCTGAAAATAATCAGTTTCTCTATGATCACACTTTATCAAGCAAGACATCAAATATCTCGCTTTAGAAAGAAAAAATAAAGAAGACGGATTTTTTCTTTCCAAAAGTATGCCTAACCTTCAATTTTTCAGAACACGCTCGTTTACATTGCCTTATCGACCAAGTGTACGAAGCCTTTCGTATAAATCAACGAAAAAATTCGTAATTTTTGAAAAATATTTCTTGGTCGGAGGTTTTGAGGCTACTGACTCTATCTTTCAGCGGGTTTGCGGGGTTTGAGTTTGCTCCATTGGTCGAGATTCACCCGAAGAATGATATCTTTCGTTTCGCCTCCGATGACCGTTCGGGGATTTCTATGATCCGCCAGGTTGCCGGAGCGGATTTCCAGGTTATATTCTATTCTCGCCATTGTGCTGAATGTGAACCGTCCGTTTGCATCGGTGAATTTGTCTGCATCGATCCATGTTGTCGGTTCGCGCAACCGGTAATCTTTCGCCATGGCATACACTTTGACTCCCGGGATCGGCCAGCCGGTTTTGTCATCGATGACTTGCCCCGTGACGACATACCCTTTTTCCAGTTGGATCACCGTAGGCCCATCAAAGGTTTCGACGTCTTTACGGACGGGTCTGTATCCAGGGACATCTTTGACAGTCAACCGATACACACCCGGTGCGTTGGGATTTAGACGTTCGACCCTCACCTTTCCTTCGATATCCGTATAGCTGGGCTGGCGAGAAAATCCATGGCCCTTTTCCAAATCAAAACTCATATCCACAGGCGCCGAAGGAATGGGTTTTCCGCGTTCATCAACGACACAAATCTCAAACGCTTGTCCCTTTTCCAGCGTCATATTGAGCTGACGGATCGGTTGAGTGTCATTCAGCGTGATCGGGTCACTGACCTGATAGAAGTCTTTCGTGTGCGCGACGATGGCATACGTTCCGTCTAATGGAAGAGGTGAAATGACGTAACGCGTATCGAGGTCACTGTTACTTGCGGAATTCTTACCTTCCACGTTCAGAAATGGAGATTCACCCATGAGCGGCGACTTTCCAACAACCGCGACGCCTACGAGGACATTTTTTGCTTTCGAGCCGTCATGTTCGAACACTTCGCCGTAAATCGATCCGGCGGGGACCGCTTTGATGGTTATTGTGCAAGGATCTATTGCATAAGGAATTTTGATCCCGGACTTTTCCTCGAACCAATACCCGGCGATGCCGGAATTATCGTACGCAACTTTGCCGGGCGTTGGAATCTCAAGTTTTCCTTGTCCATCCTCAATCACCAGGTCAACATTCTTATACGTATTGCTTGCAAATTCGGGATCGATGTATTTGAACATGATTGTTCCCTGGGGCGCCGGCGAACCTTCGGGAGTGTCGAATTTTACGATGATTTCACGTTGCCTATAGTTTTGTCCATCTTTTGTGGCCGGATCGGTCAAGTCGATCAAAAGAGTCTCAAGTGAATCGTTTTCGATATCCAAACTTTTTCTGTAGCTTCCCGAACCGATACTCACCCGGTTTCCCAGGAGTCGGGTTATTTCGAAATAACCCTGACCCTCGCGTATGTCCACGATGGCTTTTTCTGACGAAGCCCAGCTACTATGATGGTCATGACTGATACCAAATGAGTACCTGATCGCATAAGTCCCGTCTTTTTGTTTAAGCTTTTCCAGGGATCCTTCCACTCGTCCTTTGATACGATATTCATTCGGCAGCGTGACTTTCAGATCGTTCTGTCCGGCCAGAACGTCGTACAGAATCCGGTGTCCGAATCCCTCGGCTTCGATGGTGAGTACATACCGGCTGTCGCTTCGAAGTGTATTTAGAACGAACCGACCCTGATCATTCGAAATCGTCAGCGTTTTTCCCTCATCCGGTCCGTGAGAAAAATTGCTTGATGCATTCTGGATCATGAGTACTTTGATCGCAGCGCCGGGAATCGGTTGGTCTGTTTGTTCTGAAAGGATAACGCCCGTTGTTTCTTTGGCGCGTGTCAATTCGAGTACAACTGGATGTTCGGGATTCAGTTGGAGGTTTGAAAACGTTTCGGATTCGTATCCCTGTGCCGTGACTTTTAGCGTCACCGGTTGTTGGGAGGCATGTTGGATAACGACCAATCCGTTTGCATCGGTCGTTTGTTTGAGAGAATGGCTGTAAGAAGATGGACGGACAACATAACCCCCAACAAGTTTTGCACTACGAATGGGTTCATGATCTTTATTGACGAGTTTGATCGTCCCCTGGAAGCCTTTGTCGAGGATAAAATTGAGATCTTTGATTTTTCCGCCGGGTTCGGTTTGTAAAGGACCCGCAGATACCGGTGCATAACCCTGAGAGGTAATCTGAAGCCAGATAATACCATATTCTTCGTTCAGCAGGATTGTGCCGTCATTCGAAAGGGGCCAGTTTTCCTGATCGGATATACCGATGGATTTAGTCATGCCGCCCCCGGGACCTTCACGATAGATTGTCAGGGTCGTTTTATGATGAAGCGGTTTTCCGTCGATGGTTGTAACGTGTCCGGAAAGGGTGATGTTGTCTTCTTCCGTATATTCTTTTTTGGCGAATGTTAGATGAGTTTGTTCGATATCGGATATTTTATCAATGCGCTGTTGTGGTGTCAGCAGTTTACCCGCCAGAGCGACGGTCATCGTCGTGCCGCGCCAGAGGCCGATGAGAATGGCAACGGAGAGGATCAATGTGATCGTTGCAACGTACCATGAAACCCTCAGCCTGGGGCGATGTCCGGCGACGACGATCCTTCGCACACGTTCGATAAGCCCGCTTTTATCATTCGACTTGCCGAATCCTATGGCCGGCGTAGCGATATCGATGTTTTCCCCTTTCAACCTATGTGCCCAGTCAGCGAGTACCTCGGCATATCGAACGCTTTGGCCCGTCGCGGCGATGCCGGCCTGGTCGCAGCAGGCTTCACGCTCGAGTCTGACCTGTTGGCTGATCCACCATACTGCGGGATTGAAAAAGAAGATCGCTTCAATCACCATCTGGCAAAAATTCACCAGATAATCGTATCGTCGAATGTGCGCCAGCTCGTGGGCGAGAATGGCGTGCAGATCGTCCATCGGGACGCCGCTAATCATCGAGGCGGGCAATAGCAGGGTGGGCCAGATACAACCGACCACACCGGGGACCGAAATGTGTTCCGAGATGGCAACACGAATCCGCCGGGTAATGCCGACAGACTTGCGTAATTGCTCGAGGATAGCCAGGATTTGCTCATTTTCCAAAGGTCTGCATTGTCGTCGAAGTCTGGCGCCGCCAACCATGATGTGACCGGCTCGCAAAAGCATAACAGCAACGCCGATCAACCAGGCTCCGATCGCCCATGTCCGCCAGTTGGATCGTGTTGAATTATCTGAAGAGTTGTCTGGGGCAAATGCCTTTGCGTCAGTCCGGGTATTCACGAAAACGGGTTCTTCGGCTGAATGCATTTTGAAAGGTGCTTCTGTCGTCGCCGGAGGTTCATACTGAAGGACGGCCCACGTGAATAAACCGCAAAGCAGGATCGTTGTCAAAGCCGTCAGAGCCGCCGTATATCGTACGTTGGAATTTTGAGCGGCTTTTCTCTTTAGGAAAAGCATCAGTATGCCCGCGATGACCACCGCCTGCCATAAAGTATGCAGCAGGGCCGCTAGCAGATTCGTGCAAACATCGCTATCGAGCAGTTCAATGAGCCGGTTCATTTTGTCTCTCCGTTTGCAGCCTTGGCCTGCTCCAGCAGTTGATGTATCCGGGCCATCTCCTCGTTGCTCACCAGCGTTTCGGTCAAAAGGGCCTGCATCATCGCCGAAGGTTTTCCGCCGAAGACCTCGTTGACGACTTTGTGCATGAAGGGCCGTATTATTTTTTTTCGAGGGATCGCCGGACTGTACACATGCGCAACGCCGCGGTTGGTATGCTTGAGCAGGCCTTTTTTCTCCATCACCTGCATGACCGAAAGAATCGACGTATAAGCTCGTTGCTTACCGTCCGGCATGGCTTTCAGCACTTCTCTCGCGGTTGAAGCGCCTCTATCCCAGAGCACCGACAATATCTGCATCTCCATATCCGAAGGTTTACCGGTTTTCATTGTACCTGTCTCCTATTAAAATAACAGTACTATATTCATAGTATATACTGTAATTACAGTATATTCAATAAGAAATAATAAATTTTCGAAAAAATCTATTGATAGGGGATCGCGTCACATTTTACTTCGCTGAGGGCTCAGACGTTGATTTCGGAGAGAATTCCCGCTTAAACACGTTCCAGAGGGGATTGTCATGCCGTTTGATGAGGGCTTCGTGGTCGATGCCTTTTTCCCGCTCTTGCCAGTATTTCCAGCCTAACTTCTCCGTGCCCAGCTCGTAGTCCAGGCCGTCCCAGTCGGAGCTGCGGAATGAGTAGAACGCCCAATGCCACTTTTGCTCGTTGAACGCGGCGATCACATCTTCAAGATAATCTCTGGCGCCGATTACCCGCCGGTCGCATCCGAATTCCTCGGCGACAATCCGGGAGGCGGGTATATCGTGTCGTTCTGCCCAGTCGATCACGGGCTGCAAACGTGCCTTAAGATCGGCCTCGGTCCACGGCGCTGTCGCGCCCGATCCGGCGGGCATTTTATCCGGATAGGAGAATCGCCCCTTGTTGACGCGATAGGTGGTGAAAATCCACGGATCGTAGAGATGGAACGCATACAGCACGGCTTGGTCGTCGATGGGATCCAGGTACAGGAATCCGTTCGGCGACGAATGGAACCAGCAGTTAAGGACGATGGGTGTCTCGGAATCCACGGAGCGGATCGCCTTTACGATTCGCCGGTTGAACCGGTTGAGATCAGCGGTCGTGCCTCTGTTTCGGGCCAGCCACTTCTTGAAGCCTTTCTCATTCTCGCCCTGGTGGCCATCCTTTCGGGCTGGGTGCGGCTCATTCAAGGGATTGTACCCTACGATAGCCGGATGGTTCTTGAGTCGGGTGGCCAGTTCCTTCCAGAAGGCAAGGGCTTGCTCCTGATATTTCTCGTCGGTCCAGAGGCGATAGTCAAACTTGTAGTCGTTAAACTGGCGATTGCGCGCCCCGGGCAGGCTGAACATGGTCAATACAATTTTCACACGATAGCGATGTGCGGCATCGAGCGCGGTTTTGAGCTTCGCATCATCTCGCTCGGGAATCCCGGTGAAATGATCCGCATTCCCGAGCAGAAAGTCCCGCCCTTCGCCTTCCCAGGCCGTCGGAGCAAGGCGAATGAACTCGATCCCGACGTCCGCCGCGGCTCTGAACCACGCATCCGGATTCTTGGCATCTCCGTTCGCTCCCTTGCGTTGCACGTTCCAGAACGCCAGCTTTTCGTTCGCCGCCGGAGCCGTTGAGGAAAGAAATACTGCAATAACTACAATCAGAAGCCCTCTAATCGCCCTTGTCGTCACAGGTCACCTCCATGTCAATTCAGTCGTCCGAGATCTCATGATGGAGACTATTTGAAGTCCCGACATGAGTATCATAATCGGAGAATCTATGTTCTGCTACTATGCAGATCAGTTTTCCGTTGTTTCCGTGACAACCCAGACTTCAACGGGCTGAGTTGTCACTTCGAATTGCAGTTCGGTCTGTTCGGTCAGATGGTCGAGCATTAGACGCAGCTTGCGGGCTCGCTCCTGCTCATCCGGCTCTCGGAATGTGGCGGAGGAGCGGTGGTGGCGGAAGGGGATGCTTATCTCTTCGATCGGCTCGGTCCGGTCGATCACCGGAATGTTGACGCGATTGCCCAATGTTTCCAGAAACTCGGCCAGTGAGTCGTCGGTGCCCCCGCCGGACCTTTCGTCGGGATCCACTTCGTCGGCATACATGTGTACGGAGGTACTCTCATAAGTTCCGACCGGCGGATGGAACTTGAAGCGACCTGAAGCGATGATGACTTCACGTTTTATGGGCCGCTTCTCGAACCGGATATTGCGCCCCAACTCCGCTTCAATCAAATCCTCCAATGCGGCCAGTTTTGCATCCTGGGGCATTTCGTTGCGGATGATCCAGTCGCCGGGTAGTTCGAGATCTAACAGTTCTTTCGGCCCATTGTACTCAAAACTCTTCAGTTGCAGCACATGGTTCAGTACTCTGCTGAGCGCTAAGACTTTACCAAAACCCATGCCCCAGCGCCGCAGCTTTCCCTCCCAATGGAAGATCATACGGTCGGGGCCTCTCGGGATCGCTTCCGCTTGGCGGGTGTTGTCCGTTTTGTAGTAGGTCATCCGTTCGGGAATGAACGGCGGAGCGATCCGTTTGAGAATCTGATCGTCTTCAAGACGGTAGACGGTTTCGAATACCACTCGCCAGGCTTCGGGTTCCGGTTCCTCGAGACTTACATCGAGCATGGTGCTGATCAATTCTTTGGCATAGTGCAGGTTGGGTTGGCCTGCGATGTTACCCTCGACATCAATGAGAACGCTGGTGGGACTGGCCGTGATGTCATACTTTCCATACGTCGCGCCGGGCCTCTCCCGTCCGCTCCTTTCGTAGAATGTGGATTCTCCACCGTCTATGGCCATGCGGAAGGGAACTTCTGTCACGCCGCCAAAGCGCTGATGAACCGCATCCCAGTTGCGATCCAGCTCTTCCAGTGAGGCGCAGTTATAAATAGCAATAATCGTTAGCCCCTTATCTGCGAGTGCTTCGTGCAATTTGACCAAACGCGGCAAATCCCTGCGGGTGTTAGGAGTGTCCCAGTCGAAGTAAAGATAGACGACTTGGCCTTTCAACTCCGCTAAGGTTACCGCTGAGCCATTCTTCCAGGCCTTGATCGGGCCGAGTTCCGGCGCCGGCTTGCCGATCATCGTCGCCAGTTTCGTCGGATGCATTTCGATCACACCCAGATCGAGATCGCGCTGATCCGGTGGTACCTCGAAGGTTGTAGTTTCGTGCTTGGTGGAGGCACTCAAGCGAGGCGGCTCCTCGTCCTTTTTATTTGATCCGCCCCCATAATAGTTCAATTCGTAGCGACCCGGCGGCAAAAGAAACGTAAACTGCTTTTCTCCCTCCTTTCGAAGAAACATTTGCTGAAGCGGATAACGTCCGTTCCAGCCGATGTCGACGATGGCCGTTGAGAGAGGCATACCAATAGCATCCAGCGCAGGACTGTCGAGTATACCACGAACCTGACAGACCGGGGCCAGGGATACCTCGAACGTCTTACCCGCATCGCGGCGTTCCAGTTCCACCATAGCCCCGAGCCTGCGAGCTTCGTGCAGGACGTAGAAAACTTCGTAGTCCATTTGAGGCCGAAACTGGTCGTTAATATTGAAGAAGACCGAGCCGTTTTCGTCGGACATTTCTGCACGATTCCACCTGAGTTGAGTACCCAGCACGGATCGATCCTGGACGCGTACGCGCATAGACACCTTTGCTGCCTGGACGGGTTGCCCATCGGGATCGATGAGTTTCAGAATGATGTTGTTAGATTCGATTGGAGTTTCTATGGCAAGTTCGGCAGTACTACGTGTTTCGGATTCGGCGGATTCGGCCGGCCGGGTTTGTGCGAGAGCCACTCCAATCGCAACACAAGCGGCAAGAATGACAGCCGTGATGCTCCAGCGCAAGCCGCTATGCGGGCTGGCGTACTGTTCTTTTAGAATCCGGCCGACCCGTCCGGCCAGTCCCTTTTTCGTACTGACGACGGCGGGAACGAAGGCCATCTGGCCCCCGGGCGCTAAATCGAGAAGCGACTCGGCGTAATCCGTGCCGGACTGGCCGGAGGCGATCACCCAGTCGTCGCACGCCTGTTCGCTCAGGTCGATCAGCCGGGCTTTAGCCAACCATAACAATAGCTGCCAGGGCAGGATGCACACGATCAGTTCCGCCAATAATCCGAAGAGATGGTCCCGCCGTTTGTCATGGGCTAACTCGTGACACAGCACGCCCGTCCAGTCCATATCCGATTGCCCGGCGCCATTCGGCACGAGTAGGGCGGGACTGCGCCCCCAGCACCATATCATCGGGCTGCGCACACGCCGGCTGCTGTAAACCTTCACATCCTTAGCGATGCCAAGTTTTGCTTTGGCTCGATGGAGCGATTGTTCGATCCTCTTGCTATCCAAAGACGCAGCCCGGTTTATCAGGCGAATTCCGAATAGAAATGTGATGAACAACCGCCCGGCTAAGATAACACCCGCCGTGATCCACCCGTACAAAACGACCGAACGCCATGGAAGTTTGATATCGGATGATCTGGCCGAAACCGGCGTTACGGTTCCTTCTGCTGGAACCGATGTGCGTTCGATGCTCTCAGCCGGGGTGGTTTCAGACGCTTCGTACTGACTTGCCGGAGTCCGGTCTTGTGCTGGTGTTTGGATAACAATCGGTTTGGCGACGAATACACCCAATCCGTAGTGCTTCACTAAGATGCTTATTGCGGGCATGACCACCGCCGTAATCATCGATAGGAGCAGCGCCTGGTGGGCCCGAGATGAACGTTTCTTGAGGAAAAAGCTTATCGCCAGTCCAAGCGCAGCGATGATCGTGCTCTGCCATACACAGGTCCACAACAAAGGACCACCTAAGAAAAGTTCGCCATTCATTGTTACCTCTCCTTTCGTTTTTCGTCGATCATTTTTCGCAATTCCCGCAACTCCTCGTCGCTGAGCTTGCTCTGCCGCATCAGATGTTGGAACATCATCAGGGTATCCCCGTCGAACACGCGCTCGATGAATTGGCGAGCCGAATGGGCGCCGGCCTCTTCACGGGTTCGCGTCGGTGCGTAGATATAGACTTTGCCCTCGGCGCGATGCCGGAGCCACCCGGCCTTCTCTAACTTCTGCATGGCGGTCAGGATCGTTGTATAGGCCAGCTTCTTTTTACGAGTCAGATGTTTGCGAACCTGGTGAACGCTTGCCTCGCCCAATTCCCAGACCGCCTCGATGACCGCCCGTTGAAGCTCGCCCAAATCATCCAATCGCTTGCCGCCCATGTTGAGAGACCTCCGGATCTTAAAATGACTCTCTTTTTTCTACTCTATACTAAAGTACTATGCACCATAGTATTTGTCAACAAAAAATAGAAAAAATCTCAAAAATTCCTTTCGCAAATGTCCTTTGGAGTCTCCAAAGGGTGAAATCTACTTAAGATCGGCTTTGACAATCAGCAATCTGGCGATGCCTTCGTCCATGTTGGCCCCGGCGATAGAGGCTTGCCCTGCATGGAGCACGATACCGCTGGAGATCTCGAACTTTTGCTCGATGCTTTCCTCTTCTTCCGCCTCGTCGCCCGAGAAGAATCCTTCTTCGGAGATGTTGCGTTTGTATGTAAATCGAGCGGCCAGTTTGTTCCCTTCGAGAATCTCTGCTTCCAGCCAAACGGAGACTTCCGCCTCCCTCTGAGCCTGTTCGCCGGTTTCTTCTTCGTTCTTCGCTTTGCGTTTCTCATGCTCCACGACGGTCATCTCGGCTTCAATACCGCTTACGGCGGTCAGTTTGGTCTGAGAGATGATTTCGGCGCCTCCCTCTTCCTGCATGCACCGACCGATGATCTCCAATGAGATCGCATCCAGAACCGGGACGTCCGCATTGTCCATATGTTCCTGGAGCGTTTCGCGTTCGATACGTACGAGAATGAACTGAACGGAGGCGCTTTCGATATGATCGGGCCCGGACGGTCCGGCCGGATCGTCGTCCGCGCTGTAGAGCCGCGTGCCGGGCGAGATGCCCAGGAGTAATCCGGACAGCCCCAACAAGATTAATGTCTTCAGTTTTCCCTTCATGGTACGCTCCTTAACTTAACGATGATTTCGAGTTCCCATTGAACTTCAACAAGTCATTTTCCGTGCGCTGTGATCGTTTTTCCAAAAATGCGAATACACGTTGATCACTTTCATATGAAAATCTCAACCATTTTTCAATGATCTTTCTAAAGATTCGGCGGATCATCAAACAGGACACAAAGCCGTTCGAAGCGGATGGCGTTTATTTAAAAATTGTGTCCCTTTACAATTTTAAATGTTGTTTTCTATAAAACCGGATTCCGGATCTGTCGATAATTGTAAAGGATGAAAGAACGGTACGCATTTATGGGACATAATCGAAAGCCGTTCAGAGACGAGTGACGTGCGTTCGACGTATGGACGAATTGGATGGCGGATACGAAAGGTACCAGAAAGGGATGATACGGTGAGTAATTCGATTCCTGTTCTTGTTATTGAGGACGATGAGATTGTTCAGGAAGCCTTTAAACGCAGCTTGAAACTGTACGGATTTGAGGTCCATCAGGCGATGGACGGTCCGACCGGGGTCAAGCTCGCGCGGACGATTAAACCGGCATTTATCTTGTTGGATTGGATGATGCCGGAGATGGACGGGCTGGAAGTGCTCGCCGAGCTCAAGCACACCCGAAAGACGCGAAAAATCCCTGTCTTTATGCTGACGGGCAAAAGCATGCTCGGCGATGTGGACCAGGCGTTCGACTTAGGGGCCGATAACTACATTATTAAACCTCCCGACCTGACGGAATTAGGCAAGATCGTCAAAGAAAAGTGGGAGAAATTTAAAAGCCCGGCCGGCGCCCGATCATCCTAAACATCATCGCGGTGGGAAGGAATTCACATTTGAACCGCGGTGTTCCTGGTATGCAAAAAGACAACAGCAGAAGAAGCCGTATCGGGGCCGCGAAAAGAAGAGTCTGACCCATTGTCTTTTTTGCGTCTGAATTCTTTTACAGGATTCCTTATAGAACCTTGATCCCAAATCCCGGCACATATGAGACGCGTTCCCGGAAACAGGCTCGTTCCATTTGGAGTTGCGCGGTTTATGTCTTATATTTTATACTGGGAGGGTCTAATGATGGTCAAGCATAAAGGACAACTCTTAGATAACCAGGATGGCAGTACGTCCTATTGGCAAGTTCGCTTCCAATCCGCAGACGTCGAGAAAACGCACGCGCATAAGCAAACAAGCCCACAGTCCGACGCTTCGTGGAGCGTATGGTTAGGTATTCTTTTCACGATAGGCTTTTTAGCCCTGCTTGTGATAACGACACTTCGGACTATTTGGTAACGTATCATCGCAGGAAAAAAATTTAGAGCTTAGGGAAGTGCCATTCAAGCCTGAGTCCTTGTCCCCGGCAGTGCGATATCATCAAGCCACTGGAAACGTAAAGCCGGATCGTATATACTACGGTCGTTGTGAGGACATTTTCGAACCGCTGACTGGCTTGAAAGGACAAGACATTGAGAAAGACAAGAGAAGACAGCCGGAACCGGAAGGCCGACAGCGCCGATCCTCTCCTGGCTTTCAATCCCACTTCGACGGAAGACACACAATCTTTTAGGCAAACAGGGCGCCCTATCGTGATGGACCGGCGGAGTTTTCTTATTTCAATGACCGCTGCGGCGACCGCTTCGATGGGCGCGTCTATATGGGCCGGTGAGGGCCCGGATACCGCGCCCGACATCGAGGTTACGTTGCGCGACGCACATAAGGGGACACCCGCCATCGACATGAACCTGCTCAATAGTTACGGTCCGCAGCCCAAGCCGATCCAGGCTTTTTTCGCTGAAGCGCGGGCTGTTTTTGATGCGGACCGGCAAGCGCGTTTCGCCGGTAATCATGCTTTAGAGCGTGCTGCCGGCCGGCATGGACTGGCGCATCTGGGAGGCCCCATGCTGGGCTGCGTCGGGGACGATCATGCCGCGATCTGGGTGCGTACGATGAAACCGTCGTTGGTACGCGTCGAAGTGAAGGGACCCGGCGGCATCCAACGGTTTGGCCCGGTGCCCAGCACCGTGGAAACGGACCTGACTGCGATCGTGCCGCTTACCGGCCTGCAACCGGCGAGACGATACGACTATCAGGTGTTCGTCGATGATAATCGCCTTGACCTGGGACGGAGAACCACGTTCAGCACGTTCCCCCGTCCGAAGAAACGAGGTGTCTTCAAACTCGCTTTCGGCGGCGACTTTCACAAGTCGGGCGTCCATAACGTACATCTCATGCGGCAGATCGTGCAGCGCGGAAATCAGGCGATGATATTGACCGGCGATCTGGCGGTTGACGACCGCAACAATGAGACCGGTCTGCATCG
>CAYZAT010000022.1:0-22508 GCA_964476475.1 uncultured Pirellulales bacterium | reverse complement strand
CTCAGTTTCCCGACCGTTATAAGAGCGAATGGAAAGATAACACGGATTGGCTCAAGCTTGCCTTTCACGCGTACGCGAACAAGCCGGACCGGCCGTATCAGTACGCCTCGGCGTCAAAGCTCATCGGTGATCTGGATCAGGTGGCCGAGCAGATTCATCGCTTTGCCGGCGAGCAGAGCTATTCACCGCCGACGGTCATCCATTGGGGGATGGTGCAGCCGAGTGTGCTGAAGCCGCTTTACGAACGCGGCGTTCGTGTGCTGAGCGGCTATTTCCGCCCGAGCAGTACCGGCTGGGACGTCAATTACCTTTTGGATGATGTCCGGTCCGAGTATCTGTCCCGCCATGATGCCCTGATGGATTTCGACAGCGGCATCGTTTTCTCGAAGATCGACATCGTCTGCAACACCGTTCCTGTCGAACGTACCGTACCGACACTCGAATCGAGCGCCAATGATCCGAATCAGGCGGAGATCATGGACCTGTTCACGCACGAACAATATTTCTGGCCGTTCTATTCTCATTACCTTCCCGATCATTTCGAACGACTCGACGTCGCTATTCGCTGGGTCACAGAACGCGGATACAAGCCCGTCTTTTACCATGAGGGCTTGATGGGCGGGCCGGTATAGCTTTGGTCGGGATTGCTTTATCATTGCACGATCGTTCAGTTTGATTCATAATAATGGAAACATAAATGAAAACATTGGGAATTCTCTTTTGTTAAATTCGGGAGATAATCATGTCGGATCATCACATGAATCGCAGAGAATTTGTCGGCCTTACAACCGCGGGCATCGCCGGCGGCGTTCTCGGTCTTGGCGCGCCGACCGTCGCAGGGGAGAAAACGCCCGAGTGGGACCCGAAACGTCCTCTGATCGTTACCGGCAAGGCTCTGAACGTCCGGCCGGTTCTAATGTATCGAACACCCCAACGAAGAGAGGCAACGTCCTGGAAATCGTGGGGGGGCGTCCAGACCGAGCAGGCGGCTTCGGAGGAAGCTAATAGAATAACCAAAGAACTCAATGCCCTTTCGGCCGGGGCGAGTTTTCCGATCAATGTCCTGCCCGTCATCAAGGTCAAAACTCCCGAGCAGGCCTCCCAGGTACATAAGAACGATTATGACGTCGTTATCGTCTATCCGGCCACGGGTTCGGGCGATACGCTCCGGGCGTGCTTTGCCAGAGCAAAAGACAAGGACACTATTATTTTTGCCAGGCATAGCTCCGGCCCGGTCTATTATTGGTACGAGGCGCTGAGCGTCAAATACCTCGAAACCGCAGATGGACCGTTCGAGCAAAACAGCTACAAAGATCATGGCGGCGTCCATGTAGATGATGTCGTTATCGATGATGATCGGGAGCTTTTATGGCGGTTGCGGGCGCTCTACGGAATCAAGAATTTCATCGGCGCGCGGATCGTCGCGCTCGGCGGTCCGTGGGGCAAGTACGCGCCGGAAGCCCCTGATTTTGCGAGAGAGAAATTCAGAATCAATATTATCGACGTCGGCTATGAAGAAGCGGCGCCGCGTGTGAAGAGTGCTTTGAAAGACAGGAATCTTGTCTCAAAAGCCGAAGCCTGGATGGACAGGTACCTTTCCATGCCCAACACCACAAGCATGACGGACAAGAAGTTTATCGTCAATGCGTTTGTATTGTACAGCGTCTTCAAAGACCTGATGCGCGAGAACAAGGCGCCGGCATTTACGATCAGGCACTGTATGGGCAAGATCCTTCCGATAGCCCAGACGACACCATGCTTGTCGCTTAGCCTGATCAACGATGAAGGATGGCCGGCCTTTTGCGAATCGGATTTTGTCGTGATCCCATCGGGGATTCTATTGCATCATATCTCCGGCAAGCCTGTCTTTTTGCACAACTCGACCTTCCCGCACGATGCGATGGTGACCTGCGCCCATTGCAGCGCCCCGCGCCGGATGGATGGGACGACGTACGAGCCGGCCAAAATCCTGACGCATTACGAGTCCGAGTACGGCGCCGCGCCGAAGGTCGATCTGCCGCGGGGCAAGGAGGTGACTTTTATCGATCCCGAATACAGTACGGGGCGCTGGGTCGGCTTCAAGGGCATCGTCAAAGGCAATCCGTTCCTGGAAATATGCCGGTCGCAGCAAGACGTCGAAATCCAGGGCGACTGGAAGAAACTTTGTAAGGAAGTCCGGGATTCGCACTGGATGATGGTTTACGGCGATCACCTCAACGAACTCGGATACGCCAGCCGAAAACTCGGCATCCACTGGGACAATATCTCCCGAGCATAGCAGGCATTGAAGGTGAAAATGGGACATCATAGAATAACAGTGTTAAGCAGCGTTGCATTGAAGTTAATATATTCATAATCAGGTGTGACTTATGCGAAGAATAGACAAGGACATGAACAATTTATCTAAGAAGCTGCTCATCCTGACCATACCTATGGTTATGGCGCTTTCTGGGTGTATGCCAGAAAGGGAATGTACGTTCTATGTAGATCCTACCTATGGCCAAGTCACCTACGAAGATTTGTCACGTCCCCCTGAGCCCCCAAAGTGGAAGATTGTGGCAAAGTCTTTTCCAAATGGTCTCTATTCAGATACTATGCTGTTCAATCGCATCCACCAAGTCCTCAAGAAGAGTGGCGTTGCAATTCCTGTCGATGAGTCATATGATGCCGAGTTGAAGGTTGTTTTCAATTGTCTAACAGGCCCGGGCTATGTTACTGAGAAGGTCATTCGCAAACACCCATTTGGTTCGTTTGGAAAAGCTAAGCATTACCCTACAAATTATGAAATGGAGATTGAACTCATAGGAGAAGCAAGAACGACAATAGAGAGAAGTTACAAACATACTATTCATTCAACACCAGGGTTTGTCAGCGGTCCTGAAGGAGTAGAATCTTGTCTGGCGAAAGGCAGGGAGGCTGAAGGCAGAGTCATTGATGAGATGATGCTTACTGCTCTAAAAGATATTGAACAATAGAAGTAGAAGTATTTATAGTTCAATATAGATTTATACTTGGCTAAGAAGTTGAAAGCTTGTGATCTACCATCAAATGAAAGTCAAGAGCTTAGGAATAAGAACAGCGATTAGTTGCGAGAAAGGATGAAATATGAATGCGGTTCTGAAGTATATCTGCGGCACACTGGTCGCGTGCGTTCTAATCTTATGCCTATCCGGCTGCGGTCTGATGGTGCACTATAACGTGGCCAAGCCAATCAATCCGAAAACTTCACCGAATCCAGACACCTTTATCGAGATCGATACGTGCACGCCCACGCTTGCCTGGGAACCGGTCGGGGAATTTTCCCGGATCAAGGTTGAGTTCTGGGAATTAGCGATTTACCAAGACAATGGATGGACGTATAACTGGCTTGGCAGCGGCACGAAAAACGATCTCGGCGAACCCGTTTATTATGTGGAAAAAGTATATGGTGCTCGACATACGATCAGTGAACCTCTACCGATGGGGCAGGATTATCTGTGGACTGTACGACCACATTGGACAGAGGGGAGCAAACTGCAGACCATCAAAGGCTGGGCGACTTTTGACAACCCTTCGTATTTTGATCACGCATCGGGGGCCATGGGCAGAGGTGCCAGCAGACGAGTTACGGGAGCTTTATTCACTTTTGCCACACCATTGCGGTATCCACAGGAGAAATAACGGGTAGAATACTAGGGTCGGCCACCTGGTTTTTTCTTGACACAATGTTCAATTACAACTACAGAATTAAGTAAATGTCCCTCTAATATTCTCGATATTCTGAAAATCGGGGACGCTTGTCCATTTTCTTGAGTGCATTAACATGCGATCGAGTAGCTTAGAGGAATCATTCTGTAGCAACCGACGAGGAGTAGAATGAACCGAAGGGACTTTCTTTCGCTTTCGGCGGTGGCGTACCTTGCCGCGGCCGGCAATACGTCGATGGCTGCAGCGCGCGATCCGCATGAAGCTCCCGATTTCGACGTTGCTTTCATTACCGACGTTCACATTGAGAGGGGCGAGCTTGCCGTCTCCAAGTTCAAACGAACGATTTCCGAGATCAACGTCCTCAAACCTGCCTTTGTGTGGGATATGGGGGACATGAGCCTTTACCCCAATTCAAGCAAGGCCTATCTTGATTGCGTTAAGAAATTCCCAATGCCGCTTCGGGCTTGTCCCGGCAATCACGATATCGCACTGTACGATACAAATCCGAGGAAGCTGTTCAACGATTGTTTCGGCCCGGCCTATTATTCCTTTGACTTCGGCGGCGTGCACTTCATCACGCTCGACGGCAACACCGTCGTCGAGCGCCAGGGCAAAAACACCATCGACGCCTGTCTCGATCCGCGCCAGATGGCCTGGTTGAGAGCCGATCTTGAAGCCGTCCCGGAGCAGATTCCCATCATTTGCGGCGTTCACATTCCGATTGTTTCGACCTATATCCAACGACGGGGCGCCGGTACGTTTCCCGAAGACTTTCCCATCGCGCCCCAGTTTAACGAATCACGCGCCGAGGCGCTGGTCGATCTGCTTTCATCCTACAACGTGAAGCTTGTCCTCCAGGGGCACGCCCATGAAAATGAACGCGTAACGGTCAAGGGGATTGAGTTCGTAACGAGCATTTCGGTTTGCGGCTGCTGGTGGCGATCGGGTGAAGGCTTCGAACGCGGCGTTGACAACGTTCCTCGCGGCTACCGGATCATCGAAGTTAGAAATGGCCGAATCAGCCATCGATATGTCTCAAGCTGTGAATCGAAAGTGAGCCGCCTGGGGGAATTCGTGGGCCTTAATGATCCGATCAAGCCATCTAAAAGCACGGCGATTATTTTTAACTGTTATGACGGCCCAAACGGTTCAACGGCAGATGTACGTATCGACTCCGGCCCGTGGATACAGATGAAACCATACACCGAAAAAGGCGGCTATGTCAAAATGCAAATGCCCCATCACTTCGTCCTTCACGCGGATACCACGAAACTCACCCCCGGCCGGCATCACGTTACCGCCCGCGTCACCTGGCCTGATGGTGCTGTCGTAACAGAGATCAGCCGTTTTTCAACAATATCGCCGTCTCTTAATTTATCCTGATTTGATAGTGCAAATGAAAAGGAATGAATGATGATGAGACACCTTTCGGCCGGCAGTGACTCAAAGCGGAATTCAGTGCTCCGGACTCGTCGTGACTTTCTGGGTGAGATGGCCCTTCTCATCGCGTGTACGACGGGCATGCACTCCAGGTGCATGGGTCGGAGATCTTCAGCGGGTGTTCCTCCGTGCACGCGGGGACTCATTTTATACCCAGGCGACATTATGACCGTGCCCGAATGGCCGGCACTGGCAAAAGATGCGGGATTGACGACACTGGGCATTCATTCGGGCGGCGGCGGGCATTCTGATTACCTGTCACGATGCGTCGATTTTGTGAAATCCCCGGCGGGACAGAAGTTCCTCGAACAATGTGATACGCTGGGCGTGCACGTGGAGTATGAGATTCATGCCATGGAGGATCTCTTGCCGCGTGACCTTTTTGACAAGGATCCGTCCATGTTTCGAACGGATGAGAAAGGGCAGCGACAAAGGAAGTACAATTGCTGCGTTCACTCGGAAAATGCGTTGGACGTGATCTGCAAGAATACGATCGATTTTGCCCGGCTGTGCAGGCCCACGACGGGCCGGTACTTTTTGTGGATTGACGATGGAAGGTTCATGTGCCGATGCCCGAAATGCCGGGATTACTCGGACAGTGAACAGGCCCTGATTCTTGAGAACCGCATGCTCAAAGCCCTCCGCACGATCGAGAAAAGCGCATCATTGGCTCATCTGGCCTACGCCAAGACCCTTCAACCGCCGAACCGAATCACGCCGGACCCGGGCATTTTCCTTGAGTATGCCCCCATTATGCGGGATTACTCGATTCCTTATGAAAAGCAGGGCGAGGGGTATAAGCAGAATCTGACGATGTTGGATGCCAATCTGAAGGTTTTTCCCCGGGAAACGGCCCAGGTTCTCGAATATTGGACGGATGTCTCGAAGTTCTCCGGCTGGAAGCGTCCCTTCAAGAAGCTGCCCTGGAGGCCCGATGTCTTCCGGGCGGACGTCCGCACGTATAAATCGAAAGGTATTCGTCATATCACGGCGTTCGGGTGCGGTTTCGACAGATATTATTTCGACCGATATGGGATTCCGCCGATTCAGGAATACGGCGCGGGGCTTCAGATCATTGGCTGAACGCTCTCGATGTTTATTCGGCGTCCAGGATGGCTTTCATTTCTTCCAGCGACACCAGGCCGGTCGTGGCGAGTTTAAACAGGCCCCGCCGATCGACGAAGAAAGCGCTCGGGATACCTCGAATGGCATTGTAGGGGGCCGGCAGGCCGCCCGGGTCGAGCAAGACCGTGTAGTTGAGTTTGGCCTGACCGGCGAACCCTTTCACCAGGTTCAGCTTTTCATTCGATATGGCTAATATCGCCAGCTCGTTTTCGCTTGCGGTGTTTCGCAACTCGATCAAATGGGGGATTTCCAATTTGCAGGGGCCGCACCAGGTCGCCCAGAAAACGATCATGATATTCTTGTCTTTATAGTCGCTGAGTGTGTGTTCTTTGCCGGTGATGTCCGTGAGTGTGAAGTCCGGCGCCGGCTTGCCGTACCAACCCTGGAAGGAGCTTCGCCATGTTTTGGCGGCTTTGATAATATCATTGATATCCTCCTTCGAGTCGGCCAGCGGGGTTTTATCGACCTGCGTTCGGCGGCCGGCCCAGATGTCGGCGATCTCGCGAATGACGGCGTCCACTTGCTCCTTCCCGCTGTGAAGGCCAAAGTCGATGGTAAAGGAGCGGCTCTGGCGAGGTCCGAGCTTGGGAACCCGACCGAACTTGCGTTCAATCGAGCGGTTACGCGGAAAGCCCGTCCCCGGCTCCAGGCCCGTGACGTATCCGTCTTCAAGGGCCACCGGATTCTTCCAGAGTGTAAAGAAGGGCAGTTCTTCAACAGAATACGCCATCGAGACCGCCTTGTTGCCCGCGGCATTGCGAAGCATGACCTTCGTTCGGTTGCTTTGATCGGCCCACAGACGCAGGCAATACACTTGCTCGGAGAATCCCGCCTTCGGGGCTTGATAGACGTCGTAGTCCGACACATCCCGGGCCGCATGCTCGTTAATCGGCGTGACTTGGCGGGCCGGGGCGAAGAATCTCGCTCCTCCCTCCATCAGGGGCGGGCCGTAGTTGCCGTGATAGAGGATGCCGAATTCCTGTTCGATAGCGCTGCGATTCGTGATCGTATCGGAGATTCGAAACGTACTCGCGCCGGGAATCGTGGAGATTTCAGTCCATATTTCGAGTTTCGGTCCGTGCAGCAGGGCCTCCTCGACCAGGCCCCGAACGGCGATGCGGTAGGGGGGCTGACGATCAATGACCACTTCCACCTTGGACGCCGGGATGTTGGCGATCTTGCCGTGGAGCGTCAGGTCCATCGTCGATCTTAGGCCGGTGTTGTCGGTGAACTCGTCGGTTCCGGGGGCGCCGAAAAATTCCAGGCCGCAGCGGACCATCCACTCATTAAAGCCTTCCAGCCAACCCAGTCCCTGGCGGGATTCCAGGTTAATATATTGCGGATGGACCAGCCCCTTGACCGGCGAGTCCCAGCCGAGACGCAGGTCGGCCATATGCACGTGCTGAATGCCCATCCCCCGCGTCGGGACGACGGTAAATCGGAGTTTTCCGTTGTCAACCTCGATGATCTCGACGCCTTCCTGTTTGCCTCCGTGGAGGACTTTCTTATGCACCGACCAGGAGACGGGGCAATCCGGCGTGACGTCGTCCTTCTCGATGCGTGCGGTTGTCTTATAGATATTCTGTTCTATATCGGTTATGACCAGGCGAAAAGGATCGGCGGCCTGGGCAACGGACACGCCCGCGATTAAACAGATAATGGACAAAAGCTTCGACATGGTTTTCCTGCCTTTCTATACAACGTATCCGCCACTTACACAATCTGAACCTTCAAATTCAACGTTTCGCGCTGAAGTGTACCAAATCAGGCTTGCGTCCTCAAGGCGGATTTGATTTAATGTCAGCAGCTTTACTTCGTGGTAAGGTGTGCTACGTTGCTGCACGCGCGTTCCTAATCGGAACCCATATGAATATCATGTTCTTATCAAAGGAGCTAAAAAGATGAGCAAGCGAGTTGGTTTCAGTCGGTCCATGGTGTTGATCTTCTCAATCGTTCTTATATTAGTGAGCGCGGGGGCCTCTTTTGCCGATATTCGGCTTCCGGCGATTGTTGGTGATAACATGGTCTTGCAGCAGGATCAGAAGATCACCATTTGGGGCTGGGCTGATCCGGGCGAAGAGGTGGTGGTGGGTGTGAGCTGGCATAATATGAAGTGGGCCGTGACGACGGCCCGGAACGGTAAGTGGGTGTATAAGATGAATCCGCCGAAAGTGGGCGGCCCTTATGAAATGACGCTGAGCGGTAAGAATACGGTCACGATCAAGAACATCCTGGTTGGCGAGGTCTGGGTATGTTCGGGCCAATCGAACATGCAAATGTCAGTAAAGGCGTCGAATAATGCCGAAGAAGAGATCGCCGCGGCCGACTATCCGAACATTCGGTTATTTAGCGTGCAGCGTGAGGTCGCCCAGGAGCCGAAATCGGATTGTAAGGGAAGCTGGACGTTGTGCAGCCCAGAGACGGTAGCGGGTTTTACGGCTGTGGGCTACTTTTTCGGTAGAGAATTACACCAGAAGCTGGACGTGCCCGTGGGCCTGGTTCATACCTCGTGGGGCGGAACGCCCGCCGAAGCGTGGACCCGGCGGGGCGTCTTGAAATCCGACATGGATTTCAGGCCCATTTTAGATCGCTATGACGAGGCGGTTAGAAGGTATCCGCAGGCGAAGAAAGAGCACGAACAGAAGGTTGAAGAATGGAAGCAGGCCGTCAAGCAGGCCAAGGCCGAAGAGAAGAATCCGCCGCGCAGGCCGCGTGCGCCGTTCGGGCCGGGACATCCCCACACGCCGTCGGGTTTGTATAACGCCATGATTGCCCCGTTGATTCCGTACGGCATGCAGGGCGCGATATGGTATCAGGGCGAGTCGAACGCCGGTCGGGCGTATCAGTATCGCAAGTTATTCCCCGCTATGATCAAGAACTGGCGTACCGATTGGGAGCAGGGCGACTTTCCTTTCCTTTTCGTGCAGTTGGCTAATTTCATGGCCGTCAAGCCCGATCCGAATGAAAGTCATTGGGCGGAGCTGCGCGAAGCCCAGCTTATGACCCTGGCCTTACCCAATGCGGGAATGGCTACGATTATCGATATCGGCGACGCGAACGATATCCATCCTAAGAATAAGCAGGACGTCGGCAAGCGTCTGGCGTTATGGGCGCTGGCGAAGACCTACGGCAAGGACCTCGTGTATTCCGGACCGCTCTATACGTCGATGGAGAAAAAGGGCCAACGGATCGTCCTGCATTTCAATCACGTTGGGGGCGGCCTGGTCATCGGCGACGGGGAATCGTTACAGGGTTTCGCCATTGCGGGAGCGGACCGAACGTTCGTCTGGGCCGATGCTAACATCGAAGGCGATACGGTGGTTGTCAGCAGCGATGAGGTTCCTGAACCCGTGGCCGTGCGCTACGCCTGGGCCGACAATCCGGTGTGTAACCTCTATAATAAAGAGAAACTCCCGGCGTCCCCGTTCCGGACGGATCAATGGCCGGGCGTAACCGCGGATGCCAAATAACACCTCCCTGTTTCGTGGGGCACCGAAAAATCATTTGACATTGCCGCGGCGAAGGTTATGTTAGGCGTTTTTTGAATAACAAAACCGTTTGATGTCGGTATGCGCCTGTTTTTATCCGGCAGCGATTCTTGTTCTTCCCGATTGTATTGCAGAAAGATGAGACGAAGAAATGTCAGATGATCTTTTTCGCGTACTAACACCGGAGCGTGTCTTAATTTTGGAATCCACGACTAAAAAGGATGCTCTCCAGGTATTGATCGAGTGTCTCGGAACAGCCCCCCAAATTACGGATCGAAACGATTTGACTCGGGGGATTTTTTATCGAGAAGAGTTAATGAGTACGGGCATTGGGATGGGCATAGCGGTTCCTCATGTGCGCCTGGCGTCTGTAACCGGTCCTGTCATGTGCGCGGGGATTTGCCGTTATCCTCTTGCGGATTATGAGTCATTGGACGGGGAGCCAATCCGTCTCATTTTTATGATTGCCGCCGGACAACATCAGCACACGGAATACTTGAAGCTTCTTTCGTCTCTGAGCTTGAGATTCAAAAATGAGAAGCTGCGTAACGCCCTTATGAGTGCTCCGGATTCATTAACCTTCTATCACATTCTCACGCAGACGGAGTAATCGACCCAGTGGAAAGTATAAATATCACCATCCTTTTCGTACTAGGATTCAGCATCTTAGGGGGGTTGGTCGGGGCATCGTTTTTCCAGAAACTCCGCGTTCCGCAGGTTGTCGGATTTATCATTATCGGTCTGATTTTCGGTGAAAACGGTCTGAGGCTGGTTAAACATGCCGATGTAGCCGCACTGCAACCTTTTACCATTTTTGCCTTGGGTATCATCGGCTTTCTGGTTGGGGGCGAGCTGAAGGCCGAAAACTTCAGGAAATACGCCCGCCAGTTTTCAGCGATTCTCCTCGGTGAAGGATTGTTTTCGTTTTTGCTCGTTGGCGTTTCCACGGGTTTGTTCATCTATGCGATCTTCCATAACGTGACCGTCGCCCTTGCAGCCGGCGCCGTCTTCGGGGCCGTTGCGTCGGCCACGGATCCGGCTTCGACCATCGACGTGCTATGGGAGTATCGCTCCCTGGGTGTTCTGACGACGTCGTTAACGGCGATCGTCGCCCTGGATGACGCCCTGGCGATGATCCTCTACGGCCTGGCGACGGGCTTTGTGAAAACGATAGCGGGAATTTCCGATTCCGTCGTCATGGAATTGGGAAAGGTTTTCCTGGAATTTTTCGGCGCCATCGTTCTGGCCTTCGTCGGGGCGTTGATTTTACGAATCCTTTTGTTGAGAGTTAAACTGCTGCAAAAGAACTTTGCTTATGTCATCGGGCTTATTTTGCTTCTTATCAGCATCGCCGTCTATGCCAATATGGACGTCATTCTGACCTCGATGGCGATGGGGTGCTTTTTAGCGAATATCCTGCCCAAAAGAAGCGAGAGTCTGTTCGAGTCCGTGCGAAGCGCTTCGACGCCTATTTACGTCTTGTTTTTTGTGCTCGCCGGCGCCAGGCCATTGAGTACAAGAGGAGCAGGGGCAACAAGAAAGATAGAAAAAATGTTTCTTCGGACTGAGATAGAATACGGATGCGTGTCGGCGGGACTGTGGAGGGGTGCAGATAAGCGATGAAGCGCTTTTCCTTTCCAAAGAGTAAGAGGCTTGTCAGTAACCGGCAATTTAGAGCCGTGTTGGCTCAACGTCGGCGCCGTAGCGATGGACTCTTGGCGCTCTATTGGGCCGAGAATGATTGTGGATATTCCCGCCTGGGTGTTTCCGTCGGGAAGGCTCACGGCAACGCCGTGGTTCGCAACCGGCTCAAACGCTTGTTGCGCGAGGCGTTTCGTCAATGTCAGGACCGGATTCCCCAGGGTTTCGATTATGTCCTCATGCTCAGTTCTCGGCGGCGATCCGGCGAGCTGCCGACATTCGAGCAGGTCAAGTCGTCGTTTTTAGGATTGCTTCAAGGATTAAAGTAAATTAAAGTGACTAAAGTGAACTAAAATGACTAAAGTGAGCTTAAGTTATTCGTGCTTTGAACTTTGGGCACTTGCTTTGAGGTGATTGATGACTCCGAAAGAACGACTCTATGCGATCCTGAAGGGCGATTCGTACGATCGACCCGCCGTAACGCCTATTTTTATGGCGTGGGCCGCGAATTTTATCGGGCAAACGTACCGGGAGTATTATCTCGACGGGGACGTGCTGATGGAAGCGCAGCTTGCGGTAACCCGGGCGTTTCATCTCGATCAGATCAGCGCGATCAGCGATCCCTGGCGGGAGGCTTCGGCTTACGGGATGGAATTCGAATACCCGCCGGAGGGCGTAGGGCAGCCCAAAGAGGTGCTCATCAAGACGCGCGGCGATGTCTCGAAGAAGATCAAACCGTTCGATATCAACGAGGCCGAGCGGACGAACCAGCGAATCGAGAGCGTGCGGAAGATGGCGGCCGAACTTGGACAGACGCACAGCGTTCTGGGCTGGGTGGAAGGTCCGATAGCCGAATATGGCGACTTACGGGGCGTGGAAAATACGATGATGGATTTGATCGATGAGCCTCAGGTTTTTGCCGAGGCCGGCGAGACGATTATTCAAAACCAGATCGCTTTTGCCCTCGCCCAGATCGAGGCCGGGGCGGATATGATGGGAGTCGGCGATTCGGCGGCCAGTCTGATTTCACCCCCGATGTATGCCGAGTTGGTCTTACCGCTGGAACAGAAGCTGATCGCCGCCATTCATGAGGCGGGGGCTACAGCAAAACTCCACGTCTGCGGCAACATCTCCAACATCGTCCGGGACATGGCCCAAAGCGGCACCGACATTATCGACGTGGACTGGATGGTCCCTCTGGCCGAGGCCAGAGAGAAAGCCGGGCCGGATATGACATTATGCGGCAATTTCAATCCGACGGGAGTGTTGCTTGAGGGCACGCCGGAGGAGGTCGCACAAGAGGCTCGGGACTGTCTGAACGCGGTCCCTGAGAAGTTCATCCTCATGCCCGGCTGCGAAGTCCCCCCCGGCACCCCCGAACCCAACCTCCGCGCCTTCTGCCCCTGCGACGGCTGCCTGATCCGCGACGAATTGAAGTGCTGAGCGAGACCTAACGGGTACCTCGGTATGGGCGTAACCGTTGGGTAATGTGCGAGATCCCAAACGGGCCTTCATCAAAGGGGGATATTACACAAAGTGCCCCGGATTTCCAAAGGGTCTGTGTGGTCATTCTCCTAACACTTGGGGGCGTGAAGGATCAATAAAGACGCTTAAGCCGGACATGCTGTGAACGATTGAACGAAAATGAGGGATCTGAATATCGATTTCTGAGCGCAAGAGGCTCATTTTGAGGTGGAAAAGAATTTTTTGAAATAGTATTGTTTGTTCAGAGACATTTAGTAGAATACCAGAAGCTCTTGGGATGATGCGGCGATGGCGGGTCTTTGACAGCAGTGAGCGAGTGTTTCAATTTGATTCTTCGGTTTGGTTATGCGCTTTTGATTGATAAGTGCGTTTAACGTAAAGTCAAAATATTCCGAAGGTGATTATTGTGGAGGATCAACCATGAAAACTCTCACGGAACAAATGGCGGATGCTGAGAATCGGTACCTCGGGAACAGCAAAGTTCGCAAATTACGCGAAGAGAACAAGAAGAGAGGCAATTGGCCTGAAGTCGATGAGCCGCATCGAATCCGCTTCCGGATGGAACGCCTGGGGATGACCAAGCTGATCACTGAATCCATGGCGGATACCGGAGACGAAAAAGGAAAACCCACATTGGACGTCCTGGAGCGAATCATCTCTGAGAGTGAATTGACCGGTGTGTCCTTTTTGCTAAGAGGTGCGGCGGTGTCTCATTCCGTCGGAAGGGTTGTGATACGGTCTCCGGGCGGCGCCCACTTGGGATACGGCACGGGCTTTATGGTCTCACCCCATCTGATGTTGACGAACAACCATGTTCTTGAGAATAGTGAGATAGCACGCAACAGTGTGATCCAGTTCAATTATCAGAATACGTCTGCCGGCGAGGCTCTTTTGCCGGTGGAATTCACTCTTCAACCGGATGTATTTTTTGAGACGGATGAATACAGGGATTTCACCTTGGTAGCAGTCAGCCCAACAAGTGAATCGGGCAGAGAATTGCGTGAATTTGGACGGAATCGGATGATTGGCGAGTCGGGCAAAGCCGTCGTGGGTGAACGCGTGAACATCATTCAGCACCCGGCTGGACAGCGAAAGCAGGTCGCGCTAAGGCAGAATCAGATCGTTGATGTGCCGGGTGATTTCTTGCACTACGTCACAGATACAGAACCCGGCTCATCGGGATCACCGGTCTATAATGATCAATGGGAACTTGCCGCGCTTCATCATGCCGGAGTGCCCAAGAGGGATGGGGAAGGTCGAATTTTGCTTCGTAGCGGTCAGCCCTGGGACGGTAGCCGTTCGACGGTTCACCTTGTGGATTGGAAGGCAAATGAAGGGGTCAGGATCAGCAGCATTGTGAAATATTTGAAAGGACTGTCTCTAACGGGCAGCACAAAACAGTTGTTGGACGAAGCCCTGAACCCGCCTGAGGTCGAAATGTCCGCGATCAGAATTCCCGGGCGCTCTCCCGTTCCGGATGGAGGCAAACTCGATGTCTTGTCTGATTCGGTATCCGGATTCGAAAAAGATGGAACCGCCAGTTGGTTGTTCAGACTGAATTTTGGCCCGGTTCCTGTGCCTTCCAAGAGTGGCGCCGTTGTATCGCTCCCCTCCGGGAGACCGGCTGTACCCGCCGGGGACGGCATCGACGTATCTGATAGTGATGAGGAGGATATTGAAGAGGAGGCGGTCTCTATCGATCCGGATTACAGCAAGCGGAAAGGGTATAGAGCGAGCTTCCTTGGTTCGGGCGACAAACGAGTTCCCTTGCCCAAACTTTCAGAGGCGATGAAGGCCAATACCGCCGTTAACCAGCAGGCCTCCGGCGCCGACAAATACGTTCTGCCCTACCATCACTACAGTGTGGTTATGAACGGGAAACGCCGGCAGGCCTACTTTACGGCGGTCAACATCGATGGCAAGGCCTTCCGTCACATAACGCGTGAGGATGACAGATGGTATTTCGATCCGAGGATACAGCGAAGCGAGCAGGTTGGCAACAAACTGTACAAGTATAATCCCTTGGATCGAGGGCATCTTGTCAGGCGGCAGGATCCCTCATGGGGAAAAACCAGGGCCATTGCCAAAACCGCCAACGACGACACGTTCCATTACACGAACTGCTCCCCGCAGCATAAGGACCTTAATCAAAGCAACGCGACGTGGGCGGGTCTTGAGGATTACATCCTGGACAACGCCAGGGCCGAAGACCTCAAAGTGTCCGTGTTTACGGGCCCGGTGTTTCGCAGCGACGATCCGCCCTACAGAGGGGTTCAGCTTCCGAGAGAATTCTGGAAAGTCGCCGTGATGGTTAAGCCGAACGGCAAGCTGTCGGCTACGGCGTATCTGTTGAGTCAGGCGAACCTTGTTCAAGACCTTGAAGAATATTTTGCCTATGGCGCCTATAAGACTTTTCAGGTGCCTGTGAGCAAAATCGAGTCCACGACCGGGCTGGATTTTGGCAAGCTGAAGGATGTTGATCCGACAAATACGATAGAAGGTTTCGGCGAAAAAGAAATCACGACGGGCGAAGCGATGATGCTTTAACCGGTATGGATAACCGACGATCTCGTTGATCGTAAACGATCACGGGTGAAGGGTGAAGCTCGATGCGGGATGTTCCGGATTCGATGTTCTATGGAGTGCTGACCAGTTGATAGGTCCGGAGCAGTTCGGCGACGCTCCAGGCTTGAGCGAAACAGCCTTTGGGTTTATGAGGGGGATCGCCGTCGAATATTTCGGAAATGCTTCCGAGGCAGGCGTTTTCCGTGAGATGTCTCAGTAGGGGCTGGAGAAATTCGATGGCCTGTTGTCGGCTGGCGTGGCTGAATTCATGGACCTTGAGATAGGCCTCGATAAAGGGTCCGATCAGGAAGGGCCATACCGTGCCCTGGTGATAGGCCTCGTCGCGTTGTCGCATCGGCCCGGTGTACATGCCTTTATAATCCGGCTCCAGCGGATCGAGCGTTCGCAGTCCGTATGGGGTGAGTAACCTGTTCTGCACAGCGGCGACAACGGATTTTTGCTGCTCCAAGGGTAAGGCGGAGTATTTCAAGCTGACGGCAAATATCTGGTTGGGACGCAGGCGGTTATTCGCCCTGCCGTTCGGGAGGATATAATCATTCAGATAGCCTTTATGTTCGTTCCAGAATTCCCGGCAAAAAGCGGTTTGAACCTTATCGGCCATGGATTGGTAATGTCCGGCGTCTTCTTCGTTTTGACCGGCAAAAAAATCGGCCAGGAGTCGAAGCGCGTTGTACCACAAGGCATTGACTTCGACGGCTTTGCCGTACCTGGGTGTAAAGGCAATGCCGTCGCACTTGGCGTCCATCCAGGTCAGTTGGGTGTCCTCATCGCCGGCCGCGATCAGGCCGTCCGTATCGGCGTGGATTCCGTACCGTGTGCCTGTATGGTAGAATTCGACGATCTGACGAATGGACGGTAAAAGCTCATGGGTGAACGTTTCCGAGTCACCGCTGGCGGCCAGGTATTGGAATGCGGCGTTGGTAAACCAAAGGGAGGCATCCACACTGTTGAAGTGGGCCGTGTCGTTGTAATCGTCGAAGCGGTTCGGGATCATTCCTTTGTCTTCTACAGAGGCGAACGTCGTCAAGACCGATTTAGCCTCCTCGAACCTTCCGGTGGCCAACAATAAACCCGGCAGGGAGATAAAGGCGTCCCGTCCCCAGTCGGCAAACCAGGGGTAGCCGGCCAGAATCGTCGTGCTGCGCCCCCGTCGGGTCGTCCGCTGGGTGACGAACTGATCCGCCGCCAGGCAAAGGAGATCGAAAGAGGTCCCATTCGATGGTTGAACCGGGCTTGCTTGTTGCCTGAGGTTTTCCTGGTGGTCATGTAAATCCCGACAAATCGCGTCCAAAACGGTATCTTTCAGTAATGCCGGATCATTTCCGGTGCGATACGCATTCAGGTGGGCCCAAAGAACGATTTGAGTCGGCGAGTCGATCCGGCATTTGAAGATGCCGGGCGTCCAGAGGTCTTCAGTGGAGCCTTGGCCTCGCTCTTTCTCAACACGATAGGTAAAATTGTACCACCATTGGGGGTCCGTCTCGAAGTGGGCCGATGGACAGCATAAATGCAGGCTGCAACTGTCTGAGATATCCTGGCGAACGATTAAGCCGTAATCGGCGGATCCGAGCCAGTCCGAGCATAACGGAGCGTAAGATTCTTGCAGTGCGTGGAAGTTTCTCAAGCCCACAAAGGGCCGACTCGTGAATTCCACCGGCTCCTGTACACGGGTAAAATCATATACAATAGCGACCGTATCCGCCTGACGCTGGAGGTACACGGACCGGGTGAGTTCGATGTTCGGGAGGACATAATCAAAATGGACCCCGATATCCCGGCGGAACATCTTCAGAAATCGGAAGCCCTCCGGCGCGAATCTATCGCTGAATTCAAAGGTCGAAAGAGGATAGCTTTTTCCTTTCGATGTAATCATCTCCAGGCAATTCGAGAGCGCCATGACCCGGTTAACGGGCGGTTGAAGGGAACCGACAAGAAGCCCGTGATAGGCCCGGGTGTTGCAGCCGGCAATGGTGGAGGAGGCGTAGCCGCCCCGCCCGTTGGTCAGGAGCCACTCCTTTTTCAGCAGCGTTTCGATATCGTGGCCGTCGGTTGGGACTCGGAGGTTAATGACGTCGTTGGCTTTTTGCACGGTCAACACGATCCTGCTCTCACCACTTTTAAAAAAAGCATTTCGTTCGCTGGTTGCAAATCGGGCGGGTATTTATCTTCCGATGCCACATCGGATCCACATTCGGATTAGTTGGGTCCCGATGCCGTACACAAGCCCCCATTTGACAGTTCGGTACATCGGTTATCCAGATGACCCAGCACATTCATGAAGTTTATATAAGAATCGTACGGCGAGTCATAGGGATTAAAATATTTGTGGACGTCGCCGTCGGCAAAATACTTCGTACACATATAGTAGAAATGGTCCGAGGCCTGCAATTTTCGCCAGTCCCCGATGATATTCTCATCGTTCGTATTCTTGATTCGCTTCTCAATGCGATAGAGCTCGTGGATTGCGTTGGATTGCATGGCGTTGCCCAACCAGGCCGAGAGGTCTCTTTCGGTATCGGCCCAGCTTATGATATGCGGCACGTCCACTTCACCGACGCTGTTGTAGGATTTGACGATTTCAGTGGGCGTCCTGAAGTCGTTATCGGGATGCTTGAGAATTTCTTCCGGAAGGTGCCGGATGAAGTCAAATATACCGGTGTCTTCCCACTGATGTTCCCCGAAGGTCTCGTAGTCCATAAACAGGTTGACGACGTTCCCGTTGCCGTTCACGTTATGCACCCATTGGGCGAATTTCTCAGATGTCAGCGGCCACTGGGGCCAGTGACGATTCGAGAATCGGAACGCGATATCATCGCTGAGCGAGTAATTCTTCAGTAAAAGTTTCAGTTTTTCGCAACCTTTGGGCTGGTAAACGAAATCGGGACTGCGATAGCCCAAAATGTGATCGGCGCCTTCGGTGATGATGGCATCGAAGCAGTCCATGGATTCGATCAGGGCCGCCAAATCATTATTATAGATCAGTTCCGTGTTTCTGAATACTCTGGGTCTTTGACCGAAGTAGTATTCGATCGTGTCAAGGTGCTTGTTGATTTGCTCTGCAAACTCGTCGCGCGAATAGAGGAAGCTGAGGCTGTGATAATACGTCTCGGCCAGGAACTCGACGCAGCCGGTTTCGGCCAGGGCGTCAAAGGTGCTCAGTACTTCGGGCGCGTAATGCTGGAACTGTTCGAGCAGGACGCCGGTGATACTGTAGGATATCCGGAATCTTCCCTCGAAGCGGCGTATCAGATCCAGAAGCAGGCGGTTGGCGGGCAGATAGCACTTGTCGGCCACCTTCCTGCATATCTCGCCGTTTTTGTGATCGTCGAAATAATGTTCGTGTTTATCGAAAACGGTGTAGTGTCTGAGCCGCACGGGCTGGTGAACTTGAAAATAGAAGCATACAGAAGGCATAATATCACTTTTCGTTTTGCGTATCCGCCCGATGGACGTCCGGCGGATATCGACTTGGGGTTATTCATTCCTTGATTCTTAGACTGGGACCAACATGTCCTCGTAGATTTTCGCACACTTCATCGCCGTATCTTTCCAGCGCAGTCTTCGGACCTCGAAGTTTCCGTGGCTTCTCAGTGTCATTTGCAGCGACGGATATTTCAGGACCGCAACGATCTTATTGGCCATTTCATCGACGTCCCAGAAATCCACTTTCAGTGCATGCGTGAGCACTTCCGAGACGCCGCTCTGTCGGCTGATAATAACGGGGACATCGTTGTCCAGGGCCTCCAGGGGCGCGATTCCAAACGGCTCCGACACGGAAGGCATTACGTACAGATCGGCTATCTTGTATATCTTTTGCACGTCGTCGCCGTGCAGGAAACCCGTAAACAGGACTTTATGCCCGATACCCAGACCGGCGGCCATTTCGATGGATTGGTGCATCAGATCGCCGGAGCCGGCCATGACGAACTTGACGTTGTCCATGACCTCCAGGACTTTCTTGGCCGCGTGGAGAAAATATTCCGGACCTTTCTGCATCGTAATGCGTCCCAGGAACAGAACGATCTTCTCGTCCTTGGTAATGCTTGTGTCTTCGGCCGACCAGCGTCCGAGACGCTCCACGCCGTTGTACACAACTTCCACTTTATCGCTGCTGATCCCGTATCGACTAATGATGATATTGCGGGTGAGATGGCTCACGGCCATGATGCGGTCGGCGCGTTCCATGCCGGCCCGTTCGATATCGTAGATCGCTTGATTGACGTGTTCGCCGCTCCGGTCGAATTCCGTCGAGTGGACATGGACCACGAGCGGCTTTCCACTGACCGCAGCCACGGCCATGCCCGCGGGAAACGTCATCCAGTCGTGGGCGTGGATGATGTCGAACGGTTCGTCTTCCGCCATCTCCGCGGCAACCGCCGCATACCGGTGGACTTCCGTGTACATGTCGCTGCTGTAGTCTTTGGGCAGGACGAAGGGAGTGGTCGAACCAACGGCATTTCCATGTAATCTTTGTTTTTTCTTTAATGTCTCTTCGATGCGTCGCTGGTAAACTTCCGGGCTTGAATAGGGTTGCAAGGGGGAATCGATGGTTCGAAATTTCACGTTCTTGAGATCGTGAAACTTAAAACATGCCGTGGGTTTTTTGGAATGCGGAGTCAGTAATTTAACATGGGTCGCATACTGGCTCTCGACCATCTTGGGGAGAAAAAAAGTCACGTCCATGCCGAGTTGATCCATTGCTCGGGTTAGACCGTAGCAGGCCGTACCCAATCCGCCGCTGATAAAGGGCGGGAACTCCCAGCCTAACATGAAGATTCTCATATGATTAGCCACCGGTTTTGTCCTACCAATTGCGTATTTCGTAATGGATCATTAAGGGTTTTTTTCTTCCCAGAATCCGTCATCAAAAGAAGTCCGGCCCCAGGCGTTTCTGATTGCTCAGTCCCGTTGTCTTTAGCCGGTAATTATCTCGTTAATCGGCAAGAAAATATACTGTCTTAACCTGGGTTTGGCGGAATACACAGGATTTCTCTAACACCTAATAGTAAATCGGGTTTTAAGAGGGAATAAGTTGAAAAAAATCTCTAATAATCGCGAATTTCGGAGTTGATAAAAGGGTTTTATGGGGCGATCATCGAAAAGGAAAAGGCCGCTCCGCCTCAAAAAAAATGGAACGACCTTCACTTAATTTTAGTACGCCCGATAAAACGTGCAATCGGAAGATGTCAGAAGATAACCGACCCTCCCGAAGACAACATTCTCATCCGAAAATTCTCTCGCGAGGATTATAAATCTTGTGCTTTGACCGTGCTGCGTCGATTGGCCTTCGTTCGGGCGATGGCGGCATCCAGCATATTATAGACATTATCGCTTACGGCTTCCAGTGCGTCGGACGAGGTCATCATATCTTTGCTCTTGATATAGGCCTTGACCTTACTGGATACAATCAACGATTCTCTTTGCTTTGCCATTCTCTGAACCTCCATATTCACAGGGTTAAATAGTAATAGGCCGGCATTCGCTCCCGAATGCTCGATACGTCATCGAGCGACGTAAATACATTGAAACAGAAGGATTTGCAATAAAAAAATACGCCCATGGGCTAAATTTTTCCAACGATAGCGTCGATATGCGACAAAGACCACCGCGAGAATCGGCACCGAGAAGTAGAGTTTTTCTGGTGAGGAGATAGTTTTTAATAATTTGTGAGGCCGAATTTGACGACAGTGTTTGAACGAGGGCTTCTATAAGGATGGGTGAGTTAAAACGGATTCAATGAAGCAGACATTCTAACATAGTGAGAAGATTTTGTGGTACAAAAGTAGCAGTGGAGGAAACAATGACTAAGCGTTCAAAAAAACCTCATAAGTCGGAGGTCAATTTGGAAGGGTATGTTGTCGTGGCTTTTGCCGAGGATATGGATCAGGCGAAAGAATATAGGAGTCTTCTGGAAGCCAGCGATATCCCCGCGATCATCAGGGAGCAGGGCGAACAGGTGATCGGATCTCCGGAAATTGCCGTGATGGTCTCCGAGGAGTACATTGACGAGGCCCACGTCGTGATTGAATCGCAGCATGCCTACGACGATTTCTATGATTTCGCGATGGAAGGGGAAGACGAAAGCGATTTCGACGGTGATTTCCTGGATGACGATTTTTAAGATGAGTAAGCACGAAGATACGAAAAAGCCATACCCGGAAGAAGATCGCAGAAAAAATGTCGTCGATCGACGTTTGGGATTGGATCGCAGGCGGGGCCCCGGCCGACGATTAACCGAAGAGCGAAAGTCGGCTGAAGAAGGAAACATGTCCGATGAGCAATTTGACTTTGTCATGGCCATCGACAAGTACAAGCGCAAGAACGCCAGACCTTTCCCAACCTGGACGGAAGTCCTGGAAGTGATCAAGGCCTTGGGGTACCGTAAGGTGGCGGAGCCCCAATCGCTCGAGCGGTCCAAAGAAGAACTCGAGCCGGACAAAGCGCCTTCGAGTAGGTCGCTGGACTGAGGGTAGCATCAAACGATATCATCGAACTTCTGAATTCCAAATCTGGATTGTCGGCAACGTCCGCATACTCTATCACCCTCATGGTTTATTTCGAGGGATAGTACATCACATTCATGATTCAAAGAAAAGAACATATCGGACGTTTGTATGGGATTTTGTATGGATTGTCGGTTATCGCCTGGTTTTCAGGCCGACGTCTGTGTATAAAAGGGGCCGGGAGAATTGATATGTGACCTTACGCGCCTTTTTGTGATGACAAAATCTGGAGGAGCGCCATCATATCGGCTTCGTTGCAGGTCTGTTCTCCCGGCCTGAAAGGCAATGGTTCGGAGAATTGTGCTATCGCGCGATGAAGGACTTTGTTGATTTGATCGATTCTACAGGCGAAGCCTTCACGCGTGAAATTCCGTACGGCGAAAGAGCCGCCTAAGCCGCAAATCGGAACGCTGAAGTGGGCCGTGATAGGTTGGCTCGGAAAGAGAGATATCTCGCACGGATAAAACGTGAAAGCGACGGCTTCGCTGCAAATATCGACCACTTGACCCTGCATAAACACGTCGATGGACTTGTCGGCGAACCAGATGGGCCA